>CAIPTQ010000260.1 GCA_903868035.1 uncultured Phycisphaerales bacterium | reverse complement strand
GGGGCTGGATTTGCTGCTGGTGGCGCTGGCGTACGCGCCGTTTGCGATTTTGGGGAGTTCGGCCAGCAATCTGTATCGGACGGCCGCGCTGCAACGGCATCCGTTTCCGACGGACTACGGGCGCAACGGTGACGGCGCCTGGGGCGTGCTCCACGCGCTGGAGATCCGCCTGGCGCTCACGCCACGGCGGGTGAGTTTTTTCCGCAAGCATCAGCGGGGCTATCGGCCGGCGGACTATCGCGCCCCGGATGGCGAGCGGCGGCTGCTGGAGGCGGCGGTGCGGATGTTCGAGGCCCGGAGTGCCGGCGCGGCGGTCCCGCCGGAGCAGGCGCGGCAGATGGAGCGGCTGATCGAGGCGAAGCACACGGTGCAGCGGTGGCGCGACATACTGAAGAACCATCGTTTGCGGATGTATCCCTGGGTGATCAACATGCTGGCCTGGCGCGCCCGCCGCCGGCGGGATTCCGCGCAGCAGCGGTGCCGGGACATTGTGCGCGATTATTTGTGCAGGGAGGCGCCGCCGGCGCAGGCAGCGCGGCAGGCGGCGTTCACGGCGGGCCCGGCGGCTTAAGGCCCAGGGCGTCGACGACCTCGGGGGCGTGGGACTCCCAGACGTAGGCGTCGAACCAGCCCTGGAGCACGGGCCAGTCGCCGGTCTGGGGCCAGGAGGAGTAGTGCCAGGCGGGGTCCAGCAGGAGGGCGCGGTCGTGGGTGCGGATGAGGGTGGGGTGATCCCGGCCGTTGATGGTGACGTTCTTGAGGGATTCGGCGAGCACGTAGCGGTTGGGGAGGGCGGGCTTGACGGCGTTGATGCCATCGGGGGGCGCGGGATCGTTGACAAGGACAAAGCCGACACCGGCGACGACCTGGGTGTAGGCATCGTTTTGGGCGTTGTAGGTGTTGGACATGCGGGCCTGGCCCAGGGCGAGCTCCCAGGCGGTGATGAAGAGGATCGCCAGCAGGAGGGGGATGACGAGCAGCAGCTCAATTTCCGCGGTGCCGCGCCGCCGGGCGCGGGCGGGTGATGCAGATTTAATGGAGATTAATTTCATCGAGCGCTCCACGGCTGGGGTCAGAGATTCCGGCATCCTGCAGGTAGGCGCGCAGCTCGTCATTCAGGGGGAGGGCGTCGTAGAGGGCATCGGCCAGGGAGAGGCGCGCGCGCCAGTTCCAGCCGCCCACGGTACAGACGCGCCAGCCGCGGGGCGAGCCGACAAAATTGGTAAACCGCGCGAAGTTGCCCAGCAGGTACGTCACCTCGGGAATGTCGACCGCCACGTCGTAACGTTCATTGCCGCCATAATTGTCGTTGAACTCCATCCAGTTGAAGGTTTCCCCCTGGCCATAGGCGACGATTTTATTCTGGTCGGAGCCGAAATAGCTGGTGAGCAGGAGGCGCGGGGCGGTGGCGTCGGTTTGCCGGGCGGCGGCGATGACGGAATAGTCGCGCATGCGGTCGGCGGGGGAGATGCCGCGGAACGGGGGGACGGGCTGGCTGGGGGGCGTGATTTCATAGGGCCAGGGGCGGTTGATCCATTCGGCGGCGAGGCTGAGGGCGATTTGATGGGCGGCGGGGCGGACGATCTGGTCGGCGATTTGGGTGGCCTGGCCGATGTAACCGTTCTGGAGGGCGTTGTTGCGGTGCTGGACGTCAAGAAAGCCCCGGCCCAGGCCGTTGGGATCATTTTGCCGCAGATCGGCCATGATGGCGTTGATGACGGGGCGGATGCTGACGAGGAGGATATGGCTTTCGATGGTCGCCAGGACGTTTTCGTACATGCCGGGCTTGGCCCATTCGGGAATGGGCCGCAGCCCGTAGCTGGAAAGCACGACGAAGTGTTTGTCCATGCCGAGCCGCTCGAGCACGTTGACGCAATTGACATTGACATTGGTTTCCCAGAGGCGGCCGGCGAAGGCGGTGGTGAACGCATTGAAGAACGCGGTATAGCTGATCAGGTAGCCGCGGAGGCTGTTGACCGCGCCGGTAAAGGATCCGGCATGGCGGTTATAGAGGCCGATTTGGGCGCGCAACAAATCGGAGGCATTGGCGGGAACGATCAACTGGGGCAGGATATAGATGCTATCGAAGCGGACCGGGGGGACCGGGTCGCCGGGCGCCAGGGGGGGGATGTTGGGCATGGGCTGGTCGTCGGGGAGCGTATTGGGCAGGCCGGCGATGTTGAGGATGCCGTTGTTGGGCAGGTGCATCATTTGCCGGATGGTGGTGGCGAGGGGTCCGGTGCGGGTCTGGTCGAGGGCCCGCATGTAGTCGTTGGCGATGGTCTGGAGGTCATTATTGACGCGCTGATGGACGTATTGCTCGAGGGGCATGGTCCAGATGTGCCCCCAGCCGCCGGGGAAATTGGCGTTCATGCGGTAGGACTCGGCGAGGCTGGGGAATTGGGTCCGCAAGGCGGGCGGCACGGCGGCACCGATGTCCGGGTGCCAGATGATGGCCTCGTTGACGTGGACGTTGATGGGGTCGATGGTGATGACGGGGCTGAGGTTGGCGGCGGCGGCCTGTTCGGGAAAGGCCGTGCGGATCGAGTCGGTGTAGCCGGCGATGGGCGGCACATCGGCTGCGGGGATGAGCGGGACGGAGACGAGCGCCGGCCCGTGGGAGGAGTTTTTGAGGGTGGCCAGGGTGATGTCGGTTTTGTAGAGATCGGCGAAGGCGGCCCGCTGGGCCTCGATGGCGAGGGGCAATTCCCGCAGGATGGCCAGTTGGTTCTGGTAGACCTCCTCCTCATGGCGGGCCATCATGACGTCGATGGGCAGGCTGGTGGCCGGGGCGGTGCGGGATTCAAAGGCCAGGACGAAGGGCATTTCGGTGGCGTTGATGTAGCCGGTGATGTAATCGAGAATTTCGTTCTGATTCTGCACGGTGGGCCATTCCGACACGAGGGTCGCGAGGCCTTCGGCGTTGGGGCCGGGCGGGCCGGGGCGCGGGGTCGAGCCGGGTGCGCCCGGCGGGGCGGGAAGCCCCATGACGTAGGTGTTCCAGACCCACTCGCGGGCGGATTCCGACTGGCGGTAGAGATTTTGGTAGCGGAGGAACTCGTTGGTGTCGGCGTAATTGCCATCGACGGGCGCGGCCTTGACGATGGCCAGGGCGTCGATGGTCATTTGGCGCTCGGTGGCGATGGTCGTGATGGCGGATCGAATCTGATCGAGGAGTTGTTGGAGGCCCTGTTGGGCCTTCATCTGCTGGATCCGCGCCAACTCGCCCTGGAGTTTGGCCCGCAGGCCGGCATCGGTGGGGGGTACGGCCAGCCAGATCACCTCCTCGGAGGCGTCCTGGCAGATGATCATGTTCTGGGCGTCGATGGTGTTGATGGCGCGGGCCATCCAGGTGGCGGCGCCATGGGCCGCGGCATCGGCCGCGCTCTGGATTTTCGCCCGCGCGACCGACTCCTCGGTGGTGTTCCAGGCCAGCCCGAGGATGGCCACCAGGCACCAGATCATCAGGAGCACGAGCACGCTGATCGCCCCGCGCGTGTCGTGATGCAGGGCCAGGAGGCGGCGCCGCAGCGCGGGGGCAAAGGGATGGCGGTGATGGTGTGTCATGGCGGTCACCTATTGCGGATTACCCTGGAGAGGAACCTGTATCGGCAGGCCACTGGCCCCATCGACCGGCCGGCCCGAGCCAAAGGTCACGGCCTGCCGGCCGTGGGACAACTGCACGTCCAGGGTGGAAGTGAGCGTCAAGAAGCGTCCGGTGACGCCGGCGACGGTGTCCGAGCGTCCGACGGCGGCGTTGATGAACGGCGCGGTGAGTTGAAAATCGTACTGCACGGTGATGCGCACGCGCGGGGCGGCGGTGCGCGGATAGGTTTCGCCCGAGCCGTCGATCCGCGTGATGGTCACGCGGGTGGCCCCCTGGGCGTAGGCGTAGCGGGCGGCGTAAGTCGCCGGGGGATTGGCCCCGACCTGGGCCAGGGCGTCGGCCACGGCCTGGCCGTCGAGGGAGACCTGGGGCGAGGCGGGGGAGAGCGCTTCGAGGATCATCAAGGCCGCGCGCTCGACGTAACCGTTTCCGCCGGCCTCGCCGATGATCGGGTCCGTGGGCAGGGCGGTCATGGCGGAGCGTGCGGCGGCCTGCGCCGCGCGGTCCACAGTGAGGCGGGCGTTGACCAGCAGGGCATACTGCACCAGTATGCCGAGGATCGCCAGCAGGATCGGCAGCGAGAGCAAGAACGTGATCGCGACGGTGCCCTTATCCCGCCCGTGGAGTAGCCGCAGATATTTTTTGAACAGCCGTTTCACAGGAAGAGCCCTCCCGTCTTCCACTGCCAGAACTGGGCCACAATCAGCCCCAGCCCCAGCGGCACGGCCATGGGTATGTGCGACGCCTGAGGCCCCTCCTCCTCGACGGGGGTGGCGAACCGCCGCAGGTAGATCAGTTCCAAGCCCCGCATCGCCCCGACTCGCACGACCCGGTTCAGCCCCCCAAAGAGCGCCAGGTTCGCCAGCGCGTAGGCCAGCGCCGCCGAGAGCGCCACGAGCATGACGTTGGCGGTCTGGAGTAAGCCGAGCATCGCCCCGACGCCGGCCAGAAGCTTGACATCGCCGCCATGGACGCCGGCCGCCAGGCACCCGAGGAGGCCCAGCGCCGCGCAGATGCCGAAGCCCTCCAGGCTGCTTTCCGGCCCGGCCGCCCCCAGCCACACGACGGCGGCAGGGGCGTGGAGCGCGGCGAGCAGGGGGGCGATCCCGTTCAAGAGCAGACCTATTAAGATAGCAGTATATGTCAGTTGATTGGGTATGCGGCCAGTGTGGCCGTCAAACAGCCCCGCCAGCAGACACACCAGGGCGGCCAGCGCCGGCAGATAGAACCCCCGCGTGCCGTGCGCCCCCAGCACCAGGGCCGCCGACAGCACGGCCCCCAGGCACACCAAGACGATCCAGGTGGCCAGCCAGGGGAAACGCGGGGCGGCACAGGAGGAAGCGGCGGCGGGAGTAGAAGGGGTGGCAGGCGTACACAATGCCGACACCGCGGATGCCGGCGGCGGCAGGGGGGGGGAGATGCTTTCCACGGACTGACTCATCCCGTGGCTCCAACGAGAGTGGCCTTGCAGGGTGTGTGATCCAAATCCGCCGCGCGGGCGCCGGGGAGCGGCGCCTCAGTTGGGGTCGATCTTGGTGGAATTCGTCTCAAACCACGAGACAATGGTCTTGCGGAAGAAGAAGAGCACGATCAGGATCGGCAGCGCGATGACCGCGAGGATCAAAATCTTCTCGACCGACATCGCGCCCCGTTCATCGCGGTGCAGCGCCACCAGACCTTGTTTGAATTTCGTCAGCATCCAAGCACTCCTGGCGACAAGTCGCCCATAAGACACCCTATAATTATCGTCGATTGCCACCGGCAAGTCGAGTGTTTTCATGCGCTTAGGGCCAGCGAATCAATAACGGTCAGAAATCGTGGCGCCGACGCCCTCGTCGGATGCAGCCAGCACTTGGTTAGCGAAATGCCGACGAGGGCGTCGGCACCACTTTCGGCACCACTGATTGCGCCTCAGCCGAAGGGGGTGCGGATCACCCAGATGATCCGGTGGCTGTACCGCACGACCAGCCCGACCAACATTGGCGCCAGCAGCGCCATGGGTATCACCACCACCGCCAGGATGGTGATGTACTCAATCGATGACCCGCCGCGCCGCGAGCGTGGTCCGCACAGGGGTGGCATCGGTCTGGTCTTCACAATCTGCCCTCGTGGCGGAATCCATCCTTAACATTCTACGCGTCAAGCATCGGCTTAGTCAGCACCATTTCGTTGAGCAAGCCTTCAAATTTCAGTTGCACCAAAGTCGCCGGACGGGTGCGGGTCCATTCCAATTCCGGTTCCCCCTGGGCATCCTCGGCGAGGCGGAAAATATCCACAATTCTGTAATTTTGGGTGGTTTCATCCAAATCGACCTCGGAAATAGCCGTGATTAACCGTCTTCCCGAGGGGAGCCGCGCGGTTTGCACGATGATATCGATGGCCGAAGCCACCTGGCGGCGCAGGGCGTGGAGGGGGATGCCGATGTCCGCCATCAGGGCGAGGGTCTCCAGGCGATAGCAGGTGTCCGCCGGCGAGGAGGCGTGTACGGTGGTCATCGCCCCATGATGCCCGGAGGTCATGGCCTGGATCATGTCGAGGGCCTCGCCGCGGCGCACCTCGCCGACGACGATGCGGTCGGGGCGCATGCGGAGCGCGGTGACGAACAGGTCGCGCACGGTGACCTGGCCGCGGCCATAGGCATCCGCGGGGCGGGCCTCGAGCTGCACCACGTGCTTGCGCTGGACCTGCAATTCCCGGGTATCCTCGATCACGACGATGCGTTCATCCTCGCCGAACCCATTCGTCAATACGTTGACCGCCGTCGTCTTGCCGGAGCCGGAGCCGCCGGAGACCACGATGTTGCGGTGCCCCCTGACGGCCAGGAGCAGGAACTCCATGGCCATGGGGGTGACGGCCTTGCGGGAGATGAGGAACTCGGGCGAGGCGGTGTTGCGGGCGAAGCGGCGGATGTTGATATGGGTGCCGGTGGAGGCGAGTTTTCCCATGACGACGCAGACGCGCGAGCCATCGGGGAGGCGGCCGTCGAGGAGGGGCCGTTCATGGGTGAGGGGTTGGCCGACAAACTGGGCGATGTTGTTGGCGGCGGCCTGGACGTCGGCCTCGGTGGCGAAGCGGGCGGAAGTCAGGATCACTTGACCGGCCTTCTCAACATAAATTTTCTCAGGTCCGTTGACCATGATTTCATTGACTTCGGGGTCGCGCAGGAGGGGCACGAGGGGGGCGAGGAAAAACTCGAGCGACGCCTCGAACGCCGCGTGGGTGCCCGTGCCGGCGCGCATGACGGGCGAAGTACCGGCGGGCGGGGCCTCGGCCTGGGCCGTTCGGGCGGCGGGAATCCGGGAAGGGGTGCGGCTCATGAAATACTCCGGCTGGCCCGGTCACTGCCGGGTAATGTACACGATATTGCCCTGGGGCACGGTGCGCAGGGCCGCGGCGTTCAACACAAAACGATTGCCGGCGGCGGAGCCGACGGTCACCAGGCTCATGGATCCGGCGGGGGCCGAACCGGTGGCGGGGACCAGCGCCCAGACGGTCGCGCCATCCGCCGGCGTCGCCTTGCCATACAAGACCCAGGCGCCGGCATCATCCTTGAGCAGCACGCCGGAAGCGAGGATGTCGGGCGCTATCGACTTGAACAGGGCCGCCTTGGCCGCGGCCAGGCGCTTCTTGACGTCCGCCGCGGGGGTCATTTCATCGATGGTGGTTTTGATGGACTGCCGCGTGCCAGCGGTGATCTTGGTGGGGTCGATCCAGGGCAGCTCATCGGGTTTCAGGCGCGCCAGGGTGTCGATCGTGCGGTTGTAGACATCGCCGATCATGCCGCCGGTGACGGTCACTTCGGTTTTGAGGGCCACTTGGAGGAGGATGGCCTTGACGACGATGTCCATCTGGTCGTTGCGGGCGAGCTTGTCGGCCAGGTCGATGCCGAAGGTGTCCCAAGTGGAGTCGTTGAGCAGCTTGAGGCTGTCGCCGATTTCGGCGACGACCTTGGCATGGGGGACGGGTTGGGGCGTATCCCAGGCCTTCAAGGGCGGATCGATGGTGATCTGCACGCGTTTTTTGAGATCGGGCAAACCGGCGGCGTCCAGCTTGAGATCGAGGGTTTCGAAGGAGACGGAGATTAGATCCATCAACTTGTGTTCCATGCGCTTGGGATCGCCCAGGGTGTAATAGCGGCGGCCGTCCGAGACCTCGATGTAGCAGAGGTCCTTCAGCAGCTTTTCCCTTAACAGCGGCTCGAAGGCCGCCTGCCAGGGAGACTTGTCGCCCAGGGCCTCGGCGGCGCGTTTGAGGTATTCGACGTACTGGGTGGCCTCGGCGAGCCGGGGGAATTCCGGGTGGGCGGCCAGGAAGGCCGTGATATCGTCGGCGCGTTTCTGGGCGTCGGCGGAGCTGGAGGGCGCGAGGCCAGAATAGGCCGCCAGCTTGGCCTGCCAGGCCTCGAGCGTGTCGGCGGCGGGCAGGCGGTCGAGCGCGGCCTTGAAATTCGCGGTGCGCGGGTCGGCCGGGAAACGACTGATGAAACTGGTGAGGGCCGTGCGCAATTCGCCGGCGGAGGCGGCGTTCCGGACGGTCTGGAGCTCCTCGGCCATGGTGCCCGAGGCGTCGGCGCTCCGGCGGCGTTTGGCGATTTGGTCGGCCAGGGCGGCGATCTGCGTTTTAGTGGGGGCGTCCAGCAGGGGGAGGCTCTTGAGCTTGTCGGCGCGATCCGCCAGGGCCGCCAGTTGGTTTTGCGCTTGCTGGGC
>CAIPTQ010000259.1 GCA_903868035.1 uncultured Phycisphaerales bacterium | reverse complement strand
TCTGCGCCCCCCGCAAAATCTGCGCCCCCGCCCCTATACCGCAGGCATCCCGTCTGCCCTCGCCAGAGCCCACCATCTCGCCAGAAAGACGATGAGCGCCACGAGCAGGAGCCCGGGCCAGAGGCGCAAGCGCCCGGCGCGCGGAATTGGCGGAGAAGAGCTGATATCGGGCATGGATCACCTTGTGTAGTGGCGGGTATCAAGCACGGCCGCTATTCAACAGCATTTCCCGCTCCCCCTCACGGCAGCGCCAGCACCCGCACCTCAATCGACTGTTCATCCGCCAGCAGCGTCTTAACCTCCTCCGGCTTGGACTGCCCCTGGTGATACGGATACAAAATCTTCGGCTTGAACACCCGCGCCGCATCCGCCGCCTGCTTGGGCGTCATCGTGTAGGGCAGGTTGATGGGCAGGAAGGCGATGTCGATGTCCTTGAGCGCCAGCATCTCGGGCGTGCCTTCCGTGTCGCCGGCGACGTACACGCGTTTGTCGCCAAAGGTCAGAATGTAACCGTTGTCCTTGCGGTCCTTGGGGTGCATCGCCAAGCGGTCGGCGGTGAGGTTGTATGCGGGGATCGCCTCCACCGTGATGTCCAGCACCTTCTTGGTTTCGCCGACGTTGAAGACCGTGCCGAGGTCCGCTTTCTTGACGCTGTCCTCGTTGGCGAAAATGAGGGTACCATCCTGCTTAATGGTGCCATCCTTCTTAAGAAGGATGTTGATGGTGGGGAGGCTCAGGTGGTCGCCGTGCTGATGGGTGATGAAGATGGCGTCGGCCTTGGGGAGTTTGGCCCACTCGGCGGTGCCGGCGGGATCGACGTAATATTGCTTGCCCTTGAACTCGAAGCGCAGGGCCGAGTGGTTGAGCGGCTGGATGGCCAGGTCGCCATCGCGCGTCTTTTCGACGGCGAGGTTCTTGCTGGTGGGCAGGCTGGGGTCGGTGGCGGGCGCGGTGATGGCGGCTTTTGTCGTTGCGCCCGGGGCGGTGGTGGCCGGGGCGGCGGTGGCGGGGGGGGAATCGGTGCAGGCGCACAGGCCCAGGATGCTGGCGGCCAGGAGAATGCGGGTAAAACGGGTATTCATGAGCGAACTCCTTTCACGGATAAACGCGTCGCCGCCGGCTATTTGGCCGCCGTGAGCTTGTACATGCTGGCCCCATGGGGGGCGAGGGAGACATCTATTTTATCCAGGGCGTTGGGAATGTCCTGCTGCCGCCACAGGTCGCGGGGTTGTTGTTTGCCCGTCAGGCCCAGTTGCGACCATTGCACGGTGGCGGTGAGGGCGGTAGTGCCGCGGTTGAAGAAGCCCACGGCATGCGTGCCATCCTCGAGGTCCTTGAGATAAACTTCCAGGGTGCCGTCCTTGTAGGCGCGAACCGCCGGCTTGACCAGAGGATCCTGATCGACGGCCAACACTTCGTCGTTGGTCAGCAGGCTCAGGGTGAACGCGTTGAGTTGGTCTAGATCGCAGCCGATCAGCAGCGGGGCCGACAGCAGGCACCACAGGGTGATGTGGGTGTATTGCTCGTCGGCGGTGAGCTTGGTGTAGTGGAGTTTGGGGCCCCAGCCGACCCACCCGACGACCAGCATGTCCGGGTCGTTGTAATGGCCGGGGCTTTGGAACGGCGCCCATTTGTCCGCGCCAAAGCCGATGTCCGTGACCCGGGTGAAGTTGTCGTTGATGTCGGTGGTGGTGCGCCAGGCGCCGGCGATCTTAGCGATGTCGGCGGCCTCCGCGAAAATGTTGCCCACGGCATTGTTGGAGATGCTGTAGAAAATGTCCCGTCCCGAGGCGCGCAGGGCGTCGGCCATCTCCCGGGCTTCCGGCGGCTCGACGGGACCCCAGTCATACTTCAGATAGTCGATGCCCCAGGCCGCGAATTGCTTGGCGTCGTTGGGGGCGAAGGAATATTTGCCCACGGCATGCGGCAGGACTTTCTTGTTCCGGACCACCGGGCCGGGGAAGGTCTGGGCCGCGCCTTCGGGGTTTTCCGCCGAGCCGCCGAGCCGCCCCGCGTAGGACTTCACCCACGGGGTCGAGTAGATGCCGGCCTTGAGGCCCAGGGCGTGGATGTCGTCGCAGAGGCCCTTCATGTTGGGGAATTTGACCAGGTCCGGCTGCAGCGACTTCAGGTCGCCCCCGCGCACGCCCTGCCATGCATCGTCGATGTTGATATATGTCCAGCCATGGTTGACCAGGCCGCTGGCCACCATGGCTTTCGCCGAGCGCAGCACTTTCTCCTGATCCACGGCACTGGCCCAGCAGTTCCAACTATTCCAGCCCATCGGCGGCGTGAGCGCAATCGTCTCGCCGACGACGAGGGTGAAGGGTTTGTCGGCAGTGCCCAGGGGGTTCTTGGCGTGCAGCGTGACTTGGTAGTCGCCGGCTTTGGGGAGGATGCCCGAAATGCGACCGGTGGCTGGGTCGAGCGTGAGGCCCGCCGGCAGGTTGTCGGCGGAAAAGGTCAGCGGTCGCTGGCCGGTGGCCGGAATGGTGTACAGGCAGGGATTGCCGGCACGGACGCCAAAAAGCCGCGGGCCGTTGATGCGCGGCGTGAGCGGTGCGGGAGGTGTGAGTATGCGGGATGAATAGTCCGGAGCCGTGGCCGGTGCGGTGGTCGTGGCAGGCGGGGTACTCTGGGCATGCAGGGTGACAGCCAGCGCGAGGAGGGCGCAGGTCACCACGTGGGGGCGATTGGCGAGCATGGCAAGTCCTTGAAAGACGAACATTGCTGCATGATAGCGGAAAAGTCATTGCGCCGCGAAAACCTTGAACGAATGTGCCGGCACCACCACATCAAACGGCGCGCCGCCACCGCCACCCGCGCCGCCACCGCCGCCCGCGCCGCGCCCGG
>CAIPTQ010000258.1 GCA_903868035.1 uncultured Phycisphaerales bacterium | reverse complement strand
TTCAAGAGCAAGCCCAAGTTCCTGAACTGGAAAGACCTCTTTGAACTGAGCAAGCATCCGGAGTTGTTCCCGTCGGTGTCGGAGGTCGCCGGCCGGATTGTGACGGCCTATGAATACGACACGATTTCCCGGCAAATCCACGACTGGTGGAAGATCGAGCAGGCCAAGGGCAACGGCCGGGTGGCGTTCGCGCAGGTCGCCATGGGCGGCACCGGCCTGGGCGGGGGGGCGGGGCCAAACCAAGTCATTCTGCAATGTACGCAGGCGGCGGTGGACCCGGTGGGCGTGCCGCAGGAAGCGTTGAGTTTCACGGGCGCGGGGCTTGGCGGGGTGCGGGCCGAGCAATGGATCAACGGGAAATTGTCCACCGCGTACACCTGTGACGCCGCCGACATGGTGCTGACGGTGGATCAATACACCGGCACCGGCGTGAGCGCGGCGCTGCGCCTGCGGGGGAACGTCAAGCTGGAGGATCACGATCAGCCGGGGATGCGGCCCAAGGATGTGGACACGCAGCAGATCGCGGGCCTGCTGCTGGACCCGGCGCTCAAGCGGGTGGACCACGCCCCCGCCAAACTGCGGGATTTTGTCCAGACCAGCCGGCGCGCCACGGTCGCCGAAATGACGGCACAGATGAATGAGCGCAAGGGCAAGCTGCTGCAGAACATAGACTCGGAACTGCACAGCCGCGGCTCATTCGCGCTGTCGTGCCTGACGCTGGTGCTGCTGGGGGCGGCCCTGGGGATACTGCTGCGGGGGCGGAATCCGCTGGCGGTGTTTGTCGTGGGATTTGTGCCGGCGATCATTCTGGTGCTGCTGATCACGGCGGGCCGGCAGTTGACGGAGGGGGATCCCAAGAATGTATTTTCGGGGATCGTGCTGATCTGGGCGGGCAACGTGGTGTTGCTGCTGATAGTGGCGGGCGTGTACGCGAAACTATTGCGAAGGTGATATGCGGATTCTGGATCGCTACATTCTCAAGAGTTTCCTGGTGAATTACCTGCTGGCGCTGTGCGTGCTGGTGGGGATGTTCATTCTTTTTGATTTGATCGTCAACATCCAGGATTTCGCCAAGGGGGCGACGCCCGGCGCGGCGGGGGCGGCCAGCATCTCCACCTGGAGCGTGGTGGCGGACATCCTGGATTATTACCTGTATCAGTTGCCGGTGATTTTCCAGCAGGTCGCGGGCATCATCCCGCTGCTGGCGGCGGGGTTCACGATGATCCGCATGACGCGGCATCATGAGCTCACGGCCATGCTGGCCTCGGGGGTGTCGCTCTACCGGGTGGCGGCGCCGATCATTTTGGTGTCGATGGCCTTCTCGGGGCTGCATGTCATCAACCAGGAATTCATCATTTCCCAGCCCCGCGTGATCGAAAAACTGCTGCGCAAGCATGACGAGGTCAACGTCGTCGCCCGGCAGAGCGAGATTCGCCGGTACATCAAGGATTCCGACGGCTCGCTCATCTGGCCCACGGAATACTTCCCCGGCAAGACGCTGGCGGCATTCGTCGCGGACGACGGCACGTTCACCCGCGCCGCGGGCAGCTTCCTGGACGACGGCCTGCAGGCGGGATTTGTCATTGGCACCTCGGGTTTTGCGAACGCGGCCAACAACGGCCAGTTCATCATCGCGGCCGTCACGGCCAAAACGATCACGGTGCGGGTGGGGGTGGG
>CAIPTQ010000257.1 GCA_903868035.1 uncultured Phycisphaerales bacterium | reverse complement strand
TTGAGGCGCTGGAAGAGGTCATGCGGGGTGAGGTCCGCGGTGACTTCGGCGGCATCGGCGCCGGTGACGCGCAGGATGCCGGGGGCGAGGCGCCAGGCGTAGAGGAAGGCGCCGATCTGGGTTGTGCCGAGGCGGGCGTGGGGGTCGTGGTCGGAATGGATGGCCAGAGCGGGGGGGAGTGCGAGATCGAGCCATTCGGCGACGGCGGCGCGGACGGCATCTTCGCGGTTGGAGCCCCAGGCGGCGATGACGTCATCGAAGGGGTCGTCGAGGGGGGTGCGGAGCTCGAAGCCGAGGCGGGCGTGGAAGCCCATGGATTCGGCGATTTGGAGGACGATGGCGGAGGCGGACCATTTGTTGGAGGAGGCGAATTCGGGGAGTGTGCGGATGCGGGCCTGGAGGGACTGGTTGGCCAGCTCGGTGAAGGGGAGGAGTTCGTTGGGATCGGTGGTCGTGAGCATGAGGGGGGCCTCGCTGGGGAATGATAGCAGGGGCCTGGGGAGAGCGGCAGGCAAAAAAATGCGGTCCCGCGATGCCTAGGGGTGGCGAACACGGGACCGCTGGGAGAAGGACCAAGAGTGAGGACGTATCAGATTATTACGAATGAAACGTTCGGTAATCTCGATTAATAATAACCGTCCGGGGGCAAGATTCCACTGGAATCGGGGATTTTTCTGCACATTCGTATTTGCGTGCGGTCGGGGGGACGTAACCACGAAGATGCACGAAGAACACGAAGGCGCACGAAGATTTATTGGAGAAAGCGGAAGAAAATATTTTTTACTTGACAGGCGGCGGGCGGAGTGTACTATATGAACTAGTACACGTAGTGCAGGTGTTGCATGTGGTCCATACGCATTACTCCCGGTTCGACGGCGCCGATCTACCAGCAGATCGTGAGCCAGGCGCGGCATGCCATGGTCACGGGGGCAGTGAAGCCGGGGGAGCTGCTGCCATCGGTGCGGGCGCTGGCCGAGCAGTTGCTGATCAATCCGAACACGGTGGCCAAGGCGTACGGGGATTTGTCGAAGGACGGGCTGATCGAGGCGTTGCCGGGGCGGGGGCTGGCGGTGGCGGCGCGGCGGGCGGGGATGGGGCTGACGCGCGGGGAGCGGCTGCGGCGGATTGACGCGGTGGCGACGCAGTTGATGCATGAGGCGATCGCATTGGAGTTGTCGGTGGAGGAGGTGCAGGACGTGTTGGCAAAGAAATGGAAGGCTCTGGCGGGTGATGGGAAGTGGTGAGTGGTGAGTGGTGAGTGGTGAGTGGTGAGTGGTGAGTGGTGACTGGCAGGTGGTTCGTGTGACGAGGGTTTTATGATGGATCAGGTTGTTACGGTGAGCGGACTGACGAAGTATTTTGGGCGCAAGCGCGTGCTGGACGAGGTGTCGTTTGCGGTGCCGCGGGGGTCGGTGACGGCGTTTCTGGGGCGGAACGGGTCGGGGAAGACGACGACGCTGCGGATCGTGCTGGGGCTGCTGGCGCCGACGCGTGGGGGGACGACGATACTGGGGCATGACTCGCAGCGGATTCCGCCGGCGGCGCGGGGGGCGATCGGGTATCTGGCGGAGGGGCATCCGCTGATACCGTGGATGACGGTGGAGCAGGCGGGGAAGTTTCAAGCGGCGTTTTTCAGCAACTGGAACCAGAAGGTGTTTGATGCGGTGGTGGAGCATTTCGCGCTGGACCGCAAGAGCAAGGCCAGCGCGCTGTCGCGCGGGCAGCGGGCGGGGCTGGCGTTGGCGCTGACGCTGGCGCCGGAGCCGGAGCTGCTGATATTGGACGATCCGGCGCTGGGGCTGGATCCGGTGGCGCGGCGGGCGCTGCTGGAGACGATTTTGATCATTACGCGGAACCCGAACCGGACGGTGCTGCTGTCGAGCCATCTGCTGGATGACATCGAGCGGGTGGCGGATTACATGCTGATCCTGGACCGGGCGGTGCTGCGGGCGGCATGCCCGATTGAGGAGTTCCGGCGGCGGATTGTGCATTATCAGTTGACGTTTGCGGGGACGCCGCCGGCGTTGCCGGCGATCGGGGGGCTGCTGGATTCGCTGCGGGTGAGCAACACGGTGCGGCTGACGGTGGCGAATCCGGGGGCGGATCTGGAGGGGATTTTGGCGGGCTTGAAGCCGACGGAGATGGCGGCGTTGCCGGTGGATTTTGCGGAGGCGGTGACGGCGTACATGTCGGAGCAGCGGCAGCGGGGGTTATTGATGGAAACCCTAGGAGGTGCGGCATGACGATGATTTCGACACCCTCGGCGCAGCCCGGGTCCGGCGGGGCAACCGCGCCGCCGGCCGTGACGCCAATGCCGCTGGGCGGCGTGTTGTGGGCGCTGGGGCGGAAGGAGGCGCGGGAGCTGGCGGCGGTGCTGGCGGTGAGCGCCGCGGGGTATGGCGCGGTGCTGGCCCTGGCGCTGCGGCAAGCGGCCAACAGCATTGCGTACGGCAATTCCAGCGAACCCGGCGCGTTGAACAGCACCTTCATGCAGAGCGGGGTGGTGGTGGCGGCGCTGGCGGGGCTGCTGGTGGGTTTTTTCCAGTTTTTTGGCGAGAGCCGCCCGGAGCGTTTGGGCTTCATGCTGCACCGGCCCGTGTCGCGCTCGACGATATTCGGCGGCAAGGTGCTGACGGGCGTGGCGCTGTATCTGGCGGCGCTGGCGCTGCCGCTGCTGGTGGCGCTGTGGTGGGCGTCGAATCCACACAACCTGCCGCTGCCGTTCTCCTGGCGGATGGCGCTGGCGCCGGGGGCCGACATACTCTCGGGCATACCGTATTATTTCGCGGGGATACTGGTGGCGCGGCGCACGGACGCCCGCTGGATCGGCTCGCGGCTGCTGCCGGCGGCGGCACCGGTGATCGCATCGGTATTGAACATCGCGGCGGAGAACTTCGGCGGGGCGGTGCTGGGGATCGGGCTGGCGACACTCGTGACGGCCACGGCGGCGCACGGGTACTTCACGGCCGCGGGGCAATATCCGCGGCTGCGCGTCCCGGCGCGGGCCGCCACGGGGACGGTGGTGCTGGCGGCGCTGCTCACGGCGGGCTTGCTGAGCTTCGGGCTGTTGGAAGTCCTGACGATGGACCGAGAGCGGTCTTATTCAGTCACGAACAAACAAGCCGTGATACTGGAGGACGGCACGGCGGCCGTGGAAGTATATGAATATTCGTCGCCCGGGGGCATGATACGGGATCGGTTCGAGGATTTATCCGGCAAGGTCCTGGGCCAGGCATACCCGGGGGTTCCCAGCACCGGCATGGAGGCATTTCGATCCTTGCCGTTATATGGGGGAAACGTCTGGGACAATGGCAGGGCATTTCACGAACCAACATCCTATTTCGCTTACACCGTCGTCCGCTTGAATGGTGACCTATGGAGCCGCGCCAAGGACCGCCTGGGAGGCGACTATCTGGTGGGATTCGAGCAGACGAAACACGAGCGGGTCGGGGCGATCGGCGCCAACGGGTTGGAAGCGGGCGTGGCCGTGCCGGCGGCACGGTTCGCCAAACCGCTGCATGTGGCGGGCATATACGCAAGCCAACTCTATCAGGGCGGGATATATACCAACACCTATGCGGCATCACCGGCCGAGTGGAAGCCGCTGTTGGCCGCCGGAGACACCATCTACATGTTGCAGGCCGACGGCAAACTGGAGACATTTTATAAGACACCCAAACAACAGCCGATCGCGCAGTTTTTTGCCGGAACGGTCAACGACCCCAGCGTGCCGACCAAACCCTTTGTGAGTTCGTATAGCGTGGCGGTGACGGACGATGCGGTGACGATACTGTCATCCAAGGCGGAGGTGCTGTTGCAGTATGCGTTGCCCGGCGTGGGCCGGTATTACGTACATACGGGGCAAATCTGGGGGAAAGCCGGGGTGGGGAACCGGTTTGTGCTGCTGTTGGATCCCATCAATAATTCGGCGGGAGAAGAACCCAAGCCGGTGACGGCGGTGTACTTCAAGCCGGACGGCACGTTTGACCACCAGATGGAATTGCCGGTGTTTGCGAGTTATGTGCCGGCGCAGATGAACTTCATCGAGGCGTATATTGGCGCGCCGCTGGCGCCGCCGGTGGGCACGGGGATCGACGTGCTGGCGAACGCAGAGGCCCCGCATTATGCGCAGGATGCCGGCTATTGGCGGCAGCTCATGCTGACGGCGGCGGGCACGGCGGTGGTATCGGGGGCGGCGGCGTTGATTTTGGCCCGGCGCAGAAGGATGCGCCGGGGCGCGGCGGGGTTGTGGACGGTGGCGGCGGTGCTGTTCGGGCCGGCGGGGGTGCTGTTGATGTTGTGCCTGCCGGGGCTGCCGGTCCTGGCGCGATGTGGTGCGTGCGGGCGGCCGAGGCCGGTGGATCAGGAGCGATGTCCGGACTGCGGCACGGCAGCGGCGGCGCCAGTGCGCAATGGGACGGAGATATTTGTAGGATAGACATTCGTTCATTCGGTCGATAATATAGGTGTTTACGAATGTTTTTGCCAAGGGTGTTGTATGGGATCACTTTCCGAGATTGAGGCCGCGGTGGAAGGGCTGCCAGAGGGGCAAATGCAGGAATTGTTGCTGTTTCTTGCGGCGAAGCTGCGTGCCAAAAATGCGCAGATGCCAGCGCCGCGTAAATTTACGACGCAACAGATCAAGACGTGGATCGCGGAAGACGAAGCGGATATGCGGCAATTCAACGAGGGTAAGTGAAACTCTTTCTCGATAGCAGTGTTGTACTTGCGGCAAGCGGCTCTGCGAGAGGCGCTGCTCGTGAAATATTTGATCGATCCGCCAAGAATAACTGGTCGCTGATCACAACCCCCTATGTGATTGCAGAAGTCCTGGATAATGTTCACGAGTTATAGCAGGAGAAAGCCGCATGGGACCACGCAGCAAACCAGTAGTGCATTACGAGGCGGCGTTTGAGGATTTTTTGCGGCGCAAGGGGTTGCCGTACATTGCGGTGGATGAGGCCAAGAAGGCGTTGTTCGCGGGGGCGAAGTTGAAGTCGTTTGATTTTGTGGTGTATCGACCGGAGGGGAAGAACCTGCTGGTGGATGTGAAGGGGCGGAAGATTTCGCCGGGGACGGTCGCCTTGCAGAATTGGACGACGCGGGAGGATATTGACGACCTGCGGCAGTGGCAGGAAATTTTCGGGGAGGGGTTTTCGGCGATGTTTTTGTTCATGTACTACTGGCCGGAACGGCCGGAGACGTCGCCGCTGAAGGATATGATGCTCTTTGGGGAGAAGTGGTATGGGATGCTGGGGATTTCGGTGGAGGATTACCGGGAGTTCATGAAGCCGCGGAGCGAGGCGTGGGGGACGGTGCATTTGCCGGCGAAGGAGTTCCGACGGTTGGCGCGGCCGTTTGAGGAGTGGTTGTAAAATGGATACGAGACTTCCTGCCGAGCAAAGGGAGCGTGTTGACAAATGCTTCGATGGGGAAGGAGGGATTAAGGTCTTTTTCGACTTGGTCACGACATTGATCTGGAAAAATAAGGCGGCGGCGAAATGCTTGGAAACGGCGGATACTCGCCACGTGATTCCGGAAAAGGAGCTCAACGACAGCCAACTGACGCTTGAAACTGTCGCTCTGCTTGGTCTTGAGATACCGAACGGGGGTTTGCTGCAATTTTTTTGGAATCATCCCATGTGGGCGGAGCGGGCGCCCACATCACTTCGGTCTATCGCCTTGCCATCGCTCGCAGAGTGTTTCGAACGATGCACGGCCGAATTATTTGTCCGTTTCGGAACGTATTCCGAATACCGCAAACGGGATTCATTGAAGGCTTACTCGGAATGCGCCGCCGAGTTCAGTTTCGACGAGTTCGACAACGCATTCTATGATCAGGAAGAGGAAGTCTACGCCAAAACGATTGAGTTTGTTTTGCATCACTTGGACGATTTCGTTGCCCAAGATCCGGGACTCGCTTGATCCGTTTCGGACGCCGATGGAGTGTTAAAAGGAATGGCTGTGAGGGTTACTTATCCAGCGGCTCGATGGTGACCTTGCGCACTTCAATCCCCGCGCCTTCGGATTGGAGGCCGATCTGGCCGGATTTGATGTTGCTGCCGGTGACTTTGTTCATTTCGGTGCCGTTGACGATGATGGTGACGGTGTCGTCCTTGCAGACGACCTGATAGGTGTTCCATTCGCCGAGGGGTTTTTCGGCGGAGGGCGTGGTCATGATGACGCCGTTGGTTTGTTTCATCGGCTCGTTGACCTTGGCGCCGGACCAGATCCAGAAGTCGCCCTGGTGGAGGTGGGCGCCCTGGCATTCGATGCACATGGGCCAGACGGCATTGGGGGCGGGCGGCGGCGGGGGCGGCGGGTTCATGTGGACGCAGACGCCGGTGTTGCCGGACTTGGTGAAGCGCCATTCGACGGTGACTTTGTACTGGGTGTAGGAGGCCTCGGTGCGGAGGTAGCCGTTGGGCTTGCCGACGCAGGCGATCATGCCGTCCTTGATGGTCCAGTCGGTGACGGCGGCGGTTTTGGCGTCGGCGACCCAGCCGGAGAAGTCCTTGCCGTTGAAGAGATCGG
>CAIPTQ010000256.1 GCA_903868035.1 uncultured Phycisphaerales bacterium | reverse complement strand
GTTTCGTGCTGGATAGCCGCCAGGCCCTGGCCGGCAACGCCCCCGCGAACTATTACGACCTGCCCGGCTTCGGCAACGTGTCGCTGATGCACATGACCGACTGCCACGCCCAGTTGAAGCCCATCTACTTCCGCGAGCCCAACGTCAACCTGGGCGTGGGCGCCGCCGTGGGCAAGGTGCCCCACCTGGTGGGCGCATCCCTCCTCAAGGCCTACCACATCCAGCCCGGCGGCATCGATGCCCACGCCTTCACCTACCTCGACTTCACCGCCGCCGCCCGCACCTACGGCAAGGTGGGCGGCTTCGCCCACCTCAAGACCCTGGTGGACAAGGTCCGCGCCTCCCGCCCTGGCGCTCTCCTGCTGGACGGCGGCGATACCTGGCAGGGATCCGCCACCGCCCTGTGGACCAACGCCCAGGACATGGTGGACGCCAGCATCGCCCTCGGCGTGGACGTCATGACTCCCCACTGGGAGATGACCTATGGCGCCGCCCGCGTCCAGGAAATCGTCGACAATGATTTCAGGAAGGCCGGCGTCGATTTCGTCGCCCAGAACGTGGTCACCAACGAGTTCGGCGACCAGGTGTTCAAGCCCTACGTCATCCGCGAAATCAACGGCGTCCAGGTGGCCATCATCGGCCAGGCCTTCCCCTACACCCCCATCGCCAACCCGCGCTGGATGATGCCCGACTGGTCCTTCGGCATCCGCGACGACTCCATGCAGAAGTTCGTCGACGAGGCCCGCGGCAAGGGCGCCCAGGTGGTGGTGGTGCTGTCCCACAACGGCATGGACGTGGACCTGAAGATGGCCAGCCGGGTCACCGGCATCGACGCCATCTTCGGCGGCCACACCCACGACGGCGTGCCGCAGCCGATCCAGGTGAAGAATGCCGGCGGCTCCACCCTGGTCACCAACGCCGGTTCCAACGGCAAGTTCCTGGGCGTCATGGATTTCGACGTGCGGGGCGGCAAGGTGGCCGGCTGGAAATACCGCCTGGTGCCGGTGTTCTCCAACCTGCTGGCGGCGGACCCGAAGATGGACGCCCTGATCACGAAAATCCGCGCGCCCTTCGAGGCCAAGCTCAACGAGCCCCTGGCCGTGACCGAGGATCTGCTGTATCGCCGCGGCAACTTCAACGGCACCTACGACCAGATGATCTGCGACGCCCTCATGAAGGTAAAAGGGGCCGACGCCGCCTTCTCGCCGGGCTTCCGCTGGGGCACCAGCCTGCTGCCGGGCGACGTCATCACCATGGAGAAGCTGATGGACCAGTGTGCCATCACTTACCCGTCCACCACGCTGAACCACCTCAGCGGCGAGGCCATCAAGACCATCATGGAGGACGTCTGCGACAACCTGTTCAACGCCGACCCCTATTACCAGCAGGGCGGCGACATGGTGCGGGTGGGCGGCATCCAGTATTCGGTGACCCCCGACAACGGCATCGGCAGCCGCATCGGCAACATGATGCTTAACGGCAAGCCGATGGAGGCCGACAAGAAGTACAAGGTGGCCGGCTGGGCGCCGGTGGGCGAAGGGGTCCAGGGCACGCCCATCTGGGACGTGGTGGCCGAGTACCTGCGCGACGTCAAGGTGGTCAAGTCGGTCAAGCTCAACCAGCCCAAAGTCATCGGCATGGAAGGCAATCCGGGCATGGCGTTGTAAGCCGGGCCGACGGCGCATACACCGTCCTCGGACGGTGTATGCCAACGCGGAGTTTCGCGAAGCATTCAGCCTCGTGATCCCCGCACGAGACTCGACGCCCCGCCAAAGTGATCAGAAACGCACAGCCGGCGTCTCGATCTTGAGTCCGTTGCCCCGCGCGTTCGCATAGAGCTCCAGCAGCGTGTATTCCTCACTGCCGAACGGGTAGGGGTTGGCGCGGAAGGCGTCGTAG
>CAIPTQ010000255.1 GCA_903868035.1 uncultured Phycisphaerales bacterium | reverse complement strand
GGGGGGGGGGGGGGGGGGGGGGGGGGGCGAGGCTGGCGGGGCCGACTTTGCCGAGGATGGTGGTTTCGGGATTTTCGGACGGGGGTTCCTGTGGCTGACCGGCGACGCCAAGCTGCTGGTAGGACTCGTAGTCCACCATGGTCGGCTCGCCGCCGCGAATCCAGCGTTGTACTCGTTCAACCAGGCCCATGGGCACCTCGGTGAGGGATAATACGCTTGGTATTGTACTCTATCGTCTGGGTGGGGGTCGAGGGTGTAGGGGTTTGAGGGTACAGGGTACAGGGTTTAGGGTTTAGGGGGGGTGAGGATGGTGAGGTCATCATCGTTCAGAATAACGCGCTCGCGCGGCAGTTGGGCGAGGTCGAATTTGGGGAGGAGGTCGCGGGCGGAGATTTCGCGGGGGGTGGCGAGTTGGCCGGAGCGCCAGGCGGCCCAGCCGACGATGCGTTCGGGGGGGATGCCGGCGGCGCGGAACTGGGCGATGCGGGACTCGCCGTGGCGTTTGGCGAGGCGTTTGCCGTCGAGGCCGATGACGAGGGGGACGTGGGCGAAGCGCGGGGGGGCGTAGCCGAGGGCGTGGTAGAGGAGGAGTTGGCGCGGGGTGCTGGGGAGGAGGTCGTCGCCGCGGATGACCAGGTCGATGGCCATGGCGTGGTCATCGACGACGCAGGCGAGCTGGTAGGCGGGAGGAGGGGGATTTTCGATTTTCGATTTTTGATTTTCGATTGCCGTGGATGGCGGCGGGGTGAAACGGGTGATGGGGAAGTCGCCGGTTTCGGCGGAGACGTCCAGGGATTGGGGGCCGGCGATGAGGTCGGTGAAGGCGACGGGGCCGGGGTGGACGCGCAGGCGGAAGCAGTGGGGAGTTTCGAGTTTCAGGTTTCGAGATTCGAGTTTATCACGGCAGGTGCCCGGGTAGCGGGGTTGGGACTCGCCTTCGTGGGGGGCGCTGGCGGAGGCGGCGACGCTGGCGGCGATGTCGGCGCGGGTACAGGTGCAGGGGTAGATGGCGCGGGTGTGCCAGAGGGATTCGAGTGCGGCGGCGTAGAGCGGGAGGCGCTGGGATTGCACCACTTCGTTGCGCGTTTCAGGGTGTGCGTTTCGCGTGTCCTCATAGGCGTCCCAGTCGAGGCCCAGCCAGTGGAGATCGTCGTAGGCCTGCTGGACGGATTGGGGCTTGGCGCGGCCGGCGTCGAGGTCTTCCATGCGCATGTAGATTTTTGCGCCGGCCTGGCGGGCGAGCCACCAGGTGATGAGGAAGGTGCGGGCGTGGCCGAGGTGGAGGGCACCGGTGGGGCTGGGGGCGAGACGGGTGGCGCGGAAGGAGAGCATGAGGGGGATGGTAAGGGGAAAGAAGGAGGAGCGGAATGGGAAAGCAGTGGTTAGTGATCATAGGGAATAGATGCAGGGACGGATTGCGGCGGGGTTGATGGAATTAAGTGTGGGTGGAGTAAAAAATTCAACGCCAAGATGCCGAGAGGGGCAGTACTAATCCTGCCACTAGAAATCAACTTGAAGACGGATCGTCGTGACCAGCGCATCATCGAGGTCCGCACCCGGGTGGCGGATGTATTGAACATCCAATTTAGAGCTGGCCCAAGAAGTCAGCCGGCACTTGTAGAACCACTCATAGGTTAATTCATGGTTGAAACGCGTCGGCGACTGGTCGCCGGGTTGCGCCCAGGCCGCGCCGATGCCGGTGACGTCATCGGGCCGAAAAGGCAGAATCCCCGTGAGCGCCAGACCCCAGCCGAATTGTCGGGAAATCGCGCTGATCGCCGGATCGGCCAATCCGCCTTCCAGAAAGACACCGGCATCGCGTAGACCCGCGCCGTCGTTGTGCCAGATGGTTTGATCGGCGAAGAAATAGAGGCCGCTGGTGCCATCGACTTCCGCGCCGCCGGTGAGCGAGGGAAAGTCGCCGGTATGCCGACATGTGCCCATGCCGCAGGTTCCGGGGTGTTGCGATGCCAGGTTCCAGCGGAGGCCCGCCTCGGCTATGAGAAAGAGTCCGCCGGTGGTGGGGCGGCCCTTTTGCGGGCAGCCGACGAAGTCGAGGAGAGACTCGCAGTGATTGGAGTAGAAGAGACCTCCGCCAAGGTAGACATGGTCATTGGGCTGCCAGAAAAGCAGCGCTCCCGGTGCCGAATCGGGATACGTGGGAAACGTGAACATGGAGACGGAGTACGCCATGGTGGAGTTGAGGAAGTCCAAGCCGTGCTTCATTACTGAAAACTCGGAGGCGGCGTCAATCTTGCCCACCTTGGCGCGCAGCCGGTCATCGTCAAATTTCTGTTCATACCAAAGTTGATAGATTTGGACGAAATGGCTGGCGTCCGTGTTGTCGAACCCGAGGAGGTCGCCGGTCAATCGCGCCGTGCCGCTGGGTCCATCATGGCTTTGGAATTCAAGAAAGAAGGCGGCCCCTTGCCAGTGGAAGAGGGGTTCGGGATTGAAGGAGGCACTGAGATCGAGGATATAACGGCACGGGGTGGCTTGGGTATCCAGACCGCCGCGAAGGTTTTTGGAGACATCCGACGAGACGTAGCCCGCCAACGTCAGGCCCTTGCTGATTAATGCCGTCCTTGTGCCGCCCCAATCACCGGTGATGCCGTAGGACGGTTCTTCCGCGGGCGGGTCGGCAGGGGCTACATCAAGCGACAGTGTCAGCGAGGCCGGTACGGAACGCACATCTCCCGCCATCACACTATTGGCGCCGGCGAGCAACGCGCCGGCGAAAAAGAGACTGGCGACGGGTCCGATGGGTTGGATACAAATACGGCGCACGGAATCCATGAGGTATCCTTTCACAATATCAAATTCCGGAATACGGCATTCAACGCGAAGAGACTGAGGACGGCGCAGCGGGTTTGGACTTGGGCACCAGCGCCCTGGCCACAAGCCATGCCCCGCCCAGGACGACCAACGTGCCTGCTACGCCCGCAATACCAGTGGCAATGCCTTCCGAACTGATTCCCGGCATTTTGTAATCGGGTATGGGCGCGGCCACCGCGCGGTGTTCGGTTTCTTTCTCCTTAAAACCGAGCGTCTCGGCAGCCTTGTCCAGACCATCGGGCCACGAGCAGGCAAAGGGAGAAACAAATAATGCGATTCCCAGCGCGCCCACAAGGCCAAAGATTAGGACCGGCTTGAGCGATAAATTCTGGCCTGCGCCCTCGGCACCGGTTTTCTGCAAAACCAACTCCGGTCGAACGGAAGCGATGGCGGTAAGGACCAGTGCCGTGATCACGCCTTCGCCAATTCCAATCAGAGCGTGGACGCCGGCCATCGCCGGAAAGGCAATATTCCACGCGACCGTGCCGGATGAGGCCAGTTCGCCGGCACACGCGATGGAGGCCAGCAGCACGCTCACCCACGCCGCCACTATGGCCGCAAATATCCGCCCCGTCAGGCTGCGGAAGCCGCGGGCCAGCAGCAGATACAGCAGGCCCGAGACCGCGCTGCCGAGAATCCCCATGTTGAAAATATTGGCGCCCAGCGCGGTGATGCCACCGTCGGCAAAAGCGAAGCATTGCACAATGAGGACTGCCGACAGCACAATCACCGCGGCGGAAGGCCCCAGCAGGGCGGCAGTCAGCACACCCCCGAGCAGGTGCCCCGAGGTTCCCCCCGCCACCGGGAAATTGATCATTTGCGCCGCGAACACAAACGCCGCCGACAACCCCAGCAGGGGCACCTTGCGCGGGGTCAATGTTTTGCGCGTGTGATAGAGCGCGTAACCCAGACCTCCGGCAGCCAGCACGCCCGTGAGGAGCGCGGTCTTGGTGTCGAGGAATCCATCCGGAATGTGCATACAAACACCCCTTTTATATCAGCCGACGAGATCCTTGCCCGTCGAGGTAATAATAAGTTTCCCGTGCTTGACGCCTTTGGCACCGATCAACGCGTCGGCTATCGCCTGAATCTCGCCGGCCTGGCCCCGCACCGCGATGATCTCCAGGCAGTTGTGGTGATCCAGGTGTACGTGCATGGTCGCCAGGATCATGTGGTGGTGGTCGTGCTGGATGTTGGTGAGATGATCCTGCAGGTGGCGCTTGTGGTGGTCGTAGACCAGGGTGATGGCCCCGGCGATTTCCTGCTCCGGATTCTCGCGGCGCTGCTCGACAAGCCAGTCGCGCACGATGTCGGCAATGGCCAGCGAGCGATTGTGATACCCCTTCTGGAGCAGCGTGCCGTCAAAATCGGCCAGCAGTTGCTGGGGCAGCGATATGCTAAAGCGACCGGCGAGATGTTGTTGCGGTTTGGACATAAGTATTACCAATGAGAACAATGGTAACACTAAATGGGATGGCTTGCAAGCGCCCAAGAACGGATTTTTTCCATTACTGATCAGAGGACGTGCCAAGTGGCACGCCCCGGCAGTGGACGATCCTGGCGGATTTCCTTCTGCCACGCCACCGGGTCTTTGATTTCTCGGAACGGATTCAACTGGCGCAATTTCGCGAAGGCTTCCTTGCGCTGCCGCAGCATTTCTGGCGTGGCCCGGGGCGCGGCGGGGGATGTGCCGTCGGCGGGCTTGAGCGTGGCGGTGACTGCGATTTTGCCGTGGCGCAACTCCGCGGGCAGGGGCAGGTGGAGCGTTCCGTCGGCGTCGGCCTCCAAGATGGCGGTAATCGTGCTCATGATGGATATTTTAGCCTTTGGCCTGGCTGGGGTAAAGCGGTGTGCAGGGCAGGGCAGGCGTCATTCAGCAAAAGACAGCCTAAAGGCTGTACTACGAACAACTCACCAATTTTCCAAATCGCCCGGCCGGATACACGTAGTTGAGCAGACGGAATCCCGCCCCTGTCCCTGCGGAGCTTTCTGGATCAATACACCTCGTCATGTGTGCCCACACTTTGCAGCAGGATTGCCGCGTCATCATCATGCCGAACAAACCGGAAAATGATCCGCAAATCATAGCCCGCGCTGCAGGCCCATGAACCTTTCAGCGTGCCCTTCAAGGGATGGGTTCGCAATGACGAGTGGGAAGGATTCTCGGCCAACTGGTGGAGGGCCGCATCGATATCGGCGCTGGCCGAGGGGTTCCGCTTGATGAATCTCCTGGCGGCGCGGGCAAACGCCGTGGATGGCAAAAGCACATGGCTCATTTGGTAAGGTCCCGCATGATCTGCGCCGGGGTGGCCGGCTTGCACTGGCCGCGGGCGTGTTCGCGGTTGGCCTGGGCGATATCCTGTTTGATCTGCGCGCGGCGCTCTTCGCTGGCGCGATGCCGCAGGACTTCGAGGAGGGCTTCCTTTTCGTCCAAATTCAAGCGTTCGGACGCTTCCAAGGCGGTATTGAAATTTGATCGCACCATGGGTGGCGGCTCCCGTAAATCTGACGGATGTACTATATTGCATTGGGCGGGTATTTGCCACTGCAAGGGCCGCAAAGGATGGGCAGGTGGGCAGGCGTCATCTATCAAAAGACAGCCTAAAGGCTGTACTACGAACTACGAACTATGAACAACTCACCAATTCTCCAAATCCCCCACCAGTTCCTCCACCAAATCCTTCATCGTCACCAGCCCAATCGCCCGCCCCTGCCGGTCCACCACCACCGCCAGCGTCTGCCGGGCTTTTTGCATCAGGGTGATCGCCGAGCGCACCGACTGCTCCCCAATCAGCGTCATGGCCGGATGTATATGGTCGAGCAATTTGAAGCCCGCGCCGCCGGGTGTGGCCATGGCGGTGAGGACGTCCATTACGTCCACGATGCCGAGGACTTCGGAGGGGGAGCGGCCGAGGACGGGCATGCGGGAGACGTTGTAACGGCGGACGAGGGCGCGGAAGCCGTCGGGGGAGATCATGGCGGGGACGCCGACGACGTTGTTCCAGGGGATCATGGTTTGGCGGATGTTGATGCGGGCCAGGCGGAGGGCGCGCTGGACCAAATCCTGCTGGATGCCGGTGAGGGATCCGGTGGCGGCGGATTCCTGGAAGAGGGCGAGCATTTCCATGCGCGGGCCTTGGGGCAGGTCGTCGGCGGTCTGCTTGCCGCCGACGAGTTTGACGCTGATGCGGCTGAGGAAATTGACCGCCGGGAGGAGGGGTATCACGGTGATCAGCGTGAAGAGCGCCTTGAGCCCCGGCACCAGCCGGTACGTCCAGCGGTCGGCATGGGTGTGGAACAAATCCTTGGGCATGATGTCCGCAAACACCAGTACCAGCGGCGTGACGATGGCGATGGAGATCACCCCCTGGAGGAACTCGCCCAGGTTGTAGGTGGACAGGATGGCGGTCACGGCGGCCGAGAAGGCGAAGGCGGCGATGTTCTGGAGGATGAGCAGACCTTCGAGGACGTAGGTGGGGTTGCGGAGCCATTCGTTGAGGATGAGGGCGTTGGGCTCGTTTTTGGCGGTGCGGAGGCGCAGGCGGACCTTGGAGAGCGAATAGATGCCGATCTCGTTGCCGGCGAAAATTCCCGACGCCACCAGCGCCGCCAGCGCCACCGCCAGCCACACATAGATCGTCCACGGGGCCTCCGGATGCACCGGGGCTCCTTCCGCGGCCAGGGTCAGGTAGGGGGGCATCATGGTACACCTCCCGGCAGGGTTTGGCCGTTGGGGCCGTTGGCGAGCAGCTTGAGGCGCACGCGGTCCACGCGGCGGCCGCGCATGGAATCGACGCGCATGAGCAGATGGGCCAGGCGGACCTGATCGCCCTCCTTGGGCAGGCGCTTGAGGCTGGCGGCCAGCAGGCCGGCGACGGTGGTGGTGTGGGTGGCTTCGATCTTGGCGCCGAAGGCGTCCATCCAGTCGGCGACGCTTAGATCGCCGGGCACGAGGAACTCATCCTCGCCCACGCGCTGCACGACATTGCTGGGGGCGTCGTGCTGCTCGTAGATGTCGCCGACCATCTGCTCGACGACGTCCTCGAGGGCCACGACGCCCACCAGGCCGCCGAACTCATCGACGACGATGGCCAACTGGGTGCGCGTCTGGCGGAGGTGAACGAGTAGGCGTTCGAGGGTCTGCTGCTCGGGGACGAAGCGGACGGGCTGGAGCAGCTTGCGCAGGTCGATCTTTTTCAAATCACCCCCCCCCGCACCCCCGCCCGCACTCCCGCCGGTCGCGCCGATTTCGAGCAGCAGGGCCTTGGCGTAGATCAACCCGACGATGTTGTCGATCTGGCCTTCATACACGGGAATCTTGGCGAGGTGGGACTTGCGAAACAGCGCCAGCAGGGCTTCCGCCGTGCCGCCGCCTACACCCCCGCCGCCGCCGGCGAGGTTGAAGGCGACCATGTCGACGCGGGGCGTCATGACGTCGCGGACTTTCAAGTCGGCGATGCGCACCACCTCCTGCAGGAGCTGGTTTTCCGATACGTCGATGACGCCCTGCTGCTGGGACATCTCGAGGAGTTCCCGCAGTTCGTCGGAGGAGAACGTGGCATGCGTGTGCCGCTCGCCCACGAGGCGGTGTACGGGTCTCATCACCACGGCATCGATGAGGCGGGTCACCGGCCAGAGGGCATTGACGAGGGTGGCGACGGGCAGGGCGATCAGCGGGGCGATGCGGGTGTTGTTGAGCGAGCCGATGACCTTGGGAAAGACATCGGAGACATAGGTGACCAGGAGGGGGGGAACGGCCATGAGGAGCGTGATGAGGACGCGCGACCACCACGCGAGGCCCACGCCGCCTTCAGGGCGCACGATGTGGAGGGCGAAATCCAGGCGCGTCAGGAGCAGTGCCGAGAGCACGAAGATCATGATATTGCAGGTCATGTTGCCCATGAGCAGGGCGGTGAGCAGGTGGCGGGGGTTGTCCAACAGGGTCGCGGCGAGGGCGTCGAGACGGTTAGCCGATTTTTTCATGCGGGCGCGGTCATGGCGGGTGAGGGAAAAGAGGACCGTCTCGGCGCCGGAGAAAACCCCCGAGATCGCCAGCAGCACCAGGAGCAAGAGGAGTAGTAGGGCGTTCTGCATGGTTCGTTGTGGCGCTCCAGATAGCCAACGGTTGACCGTCGGAAATCATGCCGCCGGAAGCGTCGTGCCGCACACGATCCGACAGCCCGCCGCAGTTTAACCGCCCAGCCCCGAACCTTCCTCAAATCCGAGCGCCAAATTCATGCACTGGACGGCGGCCCCGGAGGCTCCTTTGCCGAGGTTGTCCAGCCGGGAGAGGAGGACGATGTGGTCGTCATGGCCGAAGACGAACAGGTCGGCGCGATTGGTGCCGTTGCAGGCGGTGAGGTCGAGGAAGCCCTCATCCAGGCCCTGGGCGGCCTGGGGATCAAAGGGCATGACCCGCACGAAGGGTTCGCCGGCATAATGCGCCGCGAGCATGTCCCGGAGTTGGGCCGGGGTGAGTTTTTGCGCAAGCACAGCGGGGGGGAGGAAGGTCTCCACGACCAGTCCCGAATGGGTATTGCAGATCACGGGGGTAAACAGGGGCGGATGGGCCAGGCCGGCGAGCAGTTGCATTTCGGGCAGATGCTTGTGGGTTAGCTTGAGCGCGTAATGCCGGGGCGACTTGAACTTGAGGGGTGCATCGGGGGCTTCGTAGGCGGCGATCATTTTTTTGCCCGCGCCGCTGTAGCCGGTGATGGAAAAACAGGTCAGCACGGCCTGGGCGGAGACGATTCCCGCGGCAACCAGGGGGGCGACCGGCAGGAGGAACGCGGTGGCATGGCAGCCGGGATTGGCGATGCGGGGGGCGAGGCGGATTTTGTGGCGCAGGGCGGCGTTCAATTCCGGCAGGCCATAGGCCCACGCAGGGTCGGTGCGGAAGGCGGTGCTGGCGTCGATCACCTTCGTCCGGTCATTGTGTACCAGCGCCACGGCCTCCCGCGAGGCGGCGTCGGGCAGGCACAAAAACACGAGGTCGGCGGCATTGAGCAGCCGCGTGCGTTCCGCCACGTCCTTGCGTTTCTCCCCGTCAATGCGCAACACCTCCACGTCCGCCCGCGCGGCCAGATGCTCATGGATCCGCAGGCCGGTGGTGCCTTCCTGCCCGTCAACGAATACTTTGGGTTTCATCGAAAATCCCGCAAAATGATCCAAATAAACCGCGAAAATCAGCCCTATTAAGCACAACGGCGTTCCACTGGAACGCCGCGAGAATCCCAAGTGACAAAATCGCGTTCCTTATTTCTCATCGCGCCAAGGCCGGCGCTTCGGGCGATGCAGCGGCTTTTCGTTCTTCGCCTTCAGCTTCCGGAAGTGGGTGGCTATCGTCACGCTCGCGATGCTCGCGCCCGACTTGAATTGATGCTGTGGATAAAACACTTCCACCTTGTCGGGGCCAACGGACCTTCCCGATGAGGTTTTTTTCGGGGCCATGCAGTTACTCCTCTTCAGTTACATGGTCACAAAGCACCAAAGCCAGTGCAATGGGCTCCAATCCCGTGCGCTTGCCATTCGCCGCCATATAGCCCTGCTCCGATGCAAATTCCTTACCGCTTCGAGAACTGGAACCGCCGGCGCGCCCCGCGCTGCCCGTACTTCTTGCGTTCCTTCATGCGGCTGTCGCGGGTCAGGAATCCGCCTTCCTTCTGTCCCGGCCGCAGGGCGATGTCATACATCGCGATCGCGCGCCCCAGCCCCTGCACCAGCGCGCCCGCCTGGCCGGTGTAGCCGCCGCCCTTCACCGTCACGGTGATGTCGAACGTCCCGGCGATGTTCGCGGCGACCAGCGGCGCCCGCACAAAGTGCCGGTCCTTGGTTTCCTTGAAGTAGTCGTCCACTTCCCGGTCGTTGACCAGGAATTTGCCTTCGCCCAGCGTAAAACGCACGCGGGCCACGGACTTCTTCCGCCGGCCCGTGCCCCAGAAGAAGACCTTGCCGCCGACCACGACTTTGCCTCGGGTGGTCGGTGCTGCTGCGGGGGTTGCCGGGGTGGTGGGGGTTGTCGTCATCGCGGATTCCACTTTCTCATCAATTGAATGCCAATAATATACAATTTACTGCAGGTCTCAACTTCGCGCCCTTACAGTTCCAGTTTTTCCGGCCGCTGGGCGGCGTGCGGGTGCTGGGCGTCCTGGTAGCATTTCAGCTTGCCGAGCATTTGTTCGCCGAGTTTGGTTTTCGGCAGCATCCGCCGCACGGCCAGTTCAAACACCAGGTTGGGCTTCTTGGCCAGCAGGTCGCGCAGCGACGCTTTGCCCCGGCCGCCGGGATAGTACGTGTAGTAGTCGTATTCGCGCTGCTCGAGCTTGCGGCCCGAAACCTTGAGCTTGGCCGTGTTGAGCACGATGATGAAATCCCCCGTGTCCACCGTCGGCGTGTAGATCGGCTTGTGCTTGCCCATCAGCCTCATGGCCACCGCCGACGCCAGCCGGCCCAGGATCCGGTCGGCGGCATCCACCACGAACCACCGGGCGTCCACGTGCCCCACCTTGGCCAGCGTCGTGCGGCCGGCGCCCTTGGCGATGCGGCGAATCGGTTTGGCGGCTGCGGGGAGCGTGGCTGCGGGAGCGGGATTACTCATGACAATGCGTTCCTTTGAGCCTTGCGGCTCTTCAACCTGGCCGGCAGGGTTGCTGCGGCGACCTGAAAAAGTTCTACAACCCTGCCCGCCGCCTTGGGACGCTATTGTCCGCCAACGGCTGGGGAGGCCCCTCACGGGGAAAAATAATAGAATACGGCTTGGCAACCCCTTGTCAAGATTGCCGAATGCGGTTTGAATATACGCACCCCTGTTCAGGTGCCCACCACGGGTTAACCTGGCGGGTGAATCTGGCGGATAAATACCCATGGGTGGTGACATTTGTTATAATCACCCCCATGGCGTTGCCAGCCTCTTCCAAAGGATCAGTTATGGATGTTACCGGTGTCGTTTTTGTGGTCGATGATGATGTTTCCATGTGCGAGTTCATCGAGGCGACTCTGCAGCACGCGGGCCTCAAGGTGCAAGCGTTTCTCTCCATCGAAACGTTCGTCGACGTGAACCTCATCGAAGAAAGCTCCAAAGCTCCTTGTTGCCTCCTCCTGGACCTGGTCATGCCCGGTCAGTCCGGCCTAGAATTTCTCGAACAGCGTTTCGGAAAGGACGGCGCGCCCTGCCCCGTCATTGTCATCACCGCCCGCGGCTCGGTGCGCGACGCCGTCAAATCCATGAAGCTCGGGGCCGTTGATTTTCTCGAAAAACCCTTCTCCCCCGAAGCCCTCACCACCCTCGTGCTCGATACGCTCAAGCACGCCCAATCCAAGGGCACGCTCTCCCTCGAACGTAAATCCGTGCGCGAACGCCTCGTCAGGCTCAGCCCGCGCGAACGCGAACTCCTCGACGCCATCATCCGCGGCAATTCCACCAAGATGATCGCCAACCGCCTCAAGATTTCCGCCCGCACCGTCGATCATCACCGCGCCAACCTGATGGAAAAAATGCGGGCCTCCAACGTCGCCGATCTCGTCCGCATGTCCGTCCAGGCCGGCTATGCCGAAGTCCTCGCCAAGCCCCGGCGCCCCGAGGGTGCATGACGTTCTGGGCGGCGGCAAAACGGAACCCGTAGCGTAAGCGAGGTGGAGCGACCGTTCCCAACGCTTCCTGTAGCCTCGCGCCGGCGATGAGATGACTCCCGCAGGCGCAGGATTATTAGCCCTAACCTGCGCGAAGAAACCCTCGCGGCCCATCAAGGATGATATGATGCGCAAGGCTCTGATCGTATGGGGCGGCTGGTCCGGCCATCAACCCCGTGAAGTCGCCGAAGTTTTCCGCCGCGTCCTTTCCGAAGAGGGCTTTGCCGTACAAGTCTCCGACACCCTCGACGACTTCCGCGACGCCTCCGGCCTCCTGGAACTCTCCCTCATCGTCCCCATCTGGACCATGGGAAAAATCCTCCCCGAGCAGGCCCAGCCCGTACTGGCCGCCGTCCGCGACGCCGGCGTGGGCCTCGCCGGCTGCCATGGGGGCATGTGCGACAGCTTCCGCGAACACACCGAATGGCAGTTCATGACCGGCGGCCAATGGGTCGCCCACCCCGGCAATGACGGCGTCAAACACACCATCCACATCGCCGATCCCTCCCACCCCATCACCGCCGGCATGTCCGATTTCACCGTCGTCTCCGAACAATATTACCTCCACGTCGATCCCGCCGTGCATGTCCTGGCCACCACCGAATTCCCCACCTCTGGCATCGCCGGCCCCCACGTCCCCAACGGCCGCGTCCTCATGCCCCAGGTCTGGACCAAGCGCTACGGCCAGGGCCGCGTCTTCTACAACGCCCTGGGCCACCAGGCGAACATCTTCGACCTCCCCCCGGCCCTCGAACTCATGCGCCGCGGCTTCCGCTGGGCCGCCAGGTCACCCACGGAGCCTTAGCCCTTCGGAGCCGCGAAACAGTAGTATTCAGTGTATTCAGTAGCCAATTATTCAGTAGCCGCGAAGCGGCGGCTTTCAGTAGCCGCGAAGCGGCGGCTTTCAGTAGCCGCGGGCGGGAGCCCGCGGGGAGTGGCATATCTCCCCCGGTGAGGCCCGAAGGGCCGGCTCTTACGAACATGTCGTGAGGTTCAATCGCGTATTATCTTGGATCTTGGAACGATTCCCTGATAATTGGCGATGAACCAAACAAAAAAGTGCGCCGTGGCACATCGGCCACGGCGCACCAGGTCATCTACCTGCAACATAACTATCAGGCCGCTTTAAGAATGGCGTTGGGATTCGTCTCCAGCAGCACGCCACGCCCCTGCTTCTTGCTGGATTTCAGGAAGTAGTAGGCGCCCCATACGCCCCACACGCCGGCAATCGCCAGGGCGCAGAACGGTTCCTGCCACCGCATGTTGTTCACCATGAACGGTCCGATGATGTAGAACAGCATGCACGCGAGATTGGCGATCAGGCCGAAGACCGGGATTACCACATGTTTGAACCCGTGGAACGATTTGTGTTCCCGGAAGGCGATGATGGCGATGATGCAGGTCATCATGTAGAGCAGGAACGTGCCGAAGTTGCTCACCAGGGTCATCACCAGGAGTCCCTGGGGAATCTTGGCGGCGGTGTCGTGGCTCATCAGGCCCAAGCTGCCGAAGAAGGTCGAGGAGAGGCCCTGGATGGTGCTGTCGGCTTGCGCGGCCCCGCCGCAGTAGTTCAGGAACACGCATACGATGCCGATGACCGCCGAGATGATGCCCAGGGTCCACACGGAACGGTGGGGAGTGAGTCTCTTGCCGTGCAGCATGCCAAAGTGCTCCGGGACTTCTTTGTCACGGCCCATGGCGTAGGTGACGCGGGCGCCGGTCGAGAGGCACGAGAGGGTGGTGCCGATGAGGGCCAGGAAGACGGTGGTGGCCTGGATCATCATGAACCACCAGCCAGCGCGGGCGCTGCCGAAGAAGTACATGCCGACCATCTGCATCATGTCCCCGATGGGCGCCACCGAGCCGCCGGCGGTGGACATGGTGTAGTTGCTGTTGAGGAAGTAGTTGGCGGCGAAGTATTCCAGGAGGTAGCACAGGAAGCCCTGGATGAACAGCGACAGGAGCACGGCCCGCGGAATGTCTTTCTTGGGGTTTTTGGCTTCTTCACCCATCGAGGTGACGGATTCAAAGCCCACGAGGATGAGAATCGCGATGCACGCCTGGATGATCGAGAAACTGAAGCCGTGGGGTTTGACGACGTCGGCGGCGGTGGCATAGTTCACGCGGGTGTCGCCGGTGGCTGGGTCCGTGGTGACGCCGTCATAGGCAGCCAGCGTGGCGGGAACCATCTTGGGGTCATACTGGGTTTTGCCGTCGGCACTGGCGGGCTGGGTGGTGGTGGCGAGGGCCACGGCGGGTGCGGGCTCGGTGGTGGCCGCGCCGGTGGGCAGCAGGAATATCGCATTGCCATCTTTGTCTTTATCCTGGGTCATGTCGCTGGCCATGCCGGCGACGATCTGTTCACCCTTGGACGTGACGCCATCGGAGGCCGCGATCACATGCCCGATCGAGCCGGCCCCGTGGTTCATGCGATAGCTGATGGCCATCACGGCGAAGACGACCAGGGCGCTGATCTGAATGACGTTGATGGCGGCATTCACCACCGTGGTGCCGCCGACGCCGCGAAACGCGATGTAGGCTACCCCGATCGCAAACACCGCGCAGAAGATGCCCATGAAGATCGGCGAAGGCAGAGCGGGGTTGAGGAAGCTGGGGAAGAGTTGCCCGAACATGTAGCCCACAATCAGCCCCGTCACGCCAACCATGACGCCCGGATACACCCAGTAGTACAGGTGGCTGGCCCAGCCGACGATGAACTTCGCCAGCCGCGCGAATTTGAAAATCTTGGACTTGGACAAAAACGCCTGCTCGGCAAAGTAATACGAGGAGCCGGCGCCCGGATACAACTTGGAGAGTTCCGCATACGAAACCGCCGTGGCAAAGCACAGCAGCAACGCCACGACAATGCCGAACCACATGTCGGAACTGGCCATGGGCGCGCCATAAAGACTTTGCATCGCGAAGGTCAGCCAGAGGAACGCCCCCGGCGCGATCAGCGCCATGGCGTTGGACGTCAGGCCGGTAAGACCCAAGGTCGCTTTGGTGGTGGGGGTTTCTCGCTCAGCCATGGGAAACATCCTTATGTAAGAGGCCCGAAAATGCGCGCACATTCCGCGCAGGCATCAGTTTTCTGACTTACTTGGAAAAGGTCATTGGTATGACCGCTTGAATACAATCAAAGCCCGTGCCAAGCTGGGGCAAGAAATGGGCGTGAATTCATAACTGTTTTATTTTCAGCACGTTATGGATTAATTGCTGCGGGCATATAGATGCAATTCAGTGCTATTCCGATCCCTTACTCTGTTGCCTATGCCTTGTATTGTGGCATTGCATCATGAAAACGCTGCAATATGCGGCGTATCATGCAATCCCGCGCCAACGCGCAAAACCTAGGCAGGGAATTGTGTTTTATCTTACTTTGACTATGGAACAAGCACGCGCCCGATCTCCGCACCGCGCAACTCAGTGTCCCCGCGATAGCCAGATCGCCAACCCCGCGATTGCCGCCGGGATCAACGCCAGCAGCAGCCAGAACCGCACCGCCCGCCACCGCACCCGCCCGATCTTGGGCGCCTGCAACCGCTCCACCCGTCCCGTGATGATCACTTGGTCTGAATTGCGCAGTTCCTTGGCCATCTCCTGGGCCGACGAATACCGGTTCCGCGGCTCCCGCTCCATGGCATGCAATATGATCTCCTCAAACTGGTGCGTGATGTCCTGGTTGAAGTTCGTCGGAGCCTCCGGATCGCCCGTAATACGCGCCTGCATGATCATGAACGGGTTCTGCCCCTCGAACGGCGTGTGCCCCGTCACCATCTCATACAAAATGGCTCCCAAACTGTAGATGTCGCTCCGCTGGTCGCCGCGCCGGCCCTTCACCTGCTCGGGCGCCATGTAATCCGGCGTGCCCATCGCCGGCGACAATCCCGTGAACGTCACCCGCCGCATCCCCGCCGCCTTGGCGATGCCGAAGTCCATGATGCGCAGCGTGCCGTCCTCGCAGACCATGATGTTGGCGGGTTTAAGGTCGCGATGCACAATGTTCTTCTGATGCATGTAATCCAGCGCATCGCACACGTTGGCCACCAGGGCCATCGCCTTCGAGACGCTCATCGGGCGCTCCTGCCGCATCACCTGGTCCAGCGTGCGGCCCTTGAGCAGCTCCATCGCGATGTACGGGCGGCTCTTCTTCTCCGGGTCCACCGCGATGATCTTTAATATGAACGGATGATCCAGCGCCCGCCCGATCTCCTCCTCGCGCTGAAACCGCGAGTAAAACGCCGGGTCGCTCTCATACTGCATGAACGGCACCTTCAGCGCCACCTGCTGCTGTGTCTGGCGGTCCAGGGCCTTGAAAATCGAGGCCATGCCGCTGCGGCTGATCACTTCGTTGACCTCGAAGCGCTCATCCAACACGTCGCCAACTTCCAGTTCATGTGCCATGGTCGGTTTCTCTTCCCGGTACAGCGGTGCCCCACGGTAATACTCGACATGCTGGACGCGGTCAATCCGGCATATCAGGATGGTGATGTTGTCCTCGGTGCCGCGCGTGACGCACAACTTGAGGATCGTGTCGCACGCCTCCTCCAGCGGGGCATGCGTGACGATTTCCGCAATCTCGCCCTCCGTCACAAACGAGTGAACCCCGTCGCAACACAACACAATGTAATCCCCCGCCTCCACCGAGGCATACGTAAAATCAATCGCGGCAATCGCGTCCTTCCCCAAACACCGCGTCAACCCACCGCGCAGCGGTGAGTTCCCCTGCGTGGGCGCGTTCACCAGCCCGATCCGCTCCTGAAACGCCACAAACGTGTGATCCGTCGTCAGGCATTTGGCCGCCCCATGCTGCACATGATACGCCCGGCAATCGCCCACATGCCCAATCCCAATCTGATCGTTGCGCAACACCACCGCCGTGAACGTCGTCTGCATCCGCCCTTCGCAGTCGTCGGCCATCCCCGCGTCATACACCGCCAGGTTCGCGCTGTTGATCATCCGCCACAGCGTGCCGTTGAGCGACGTGCCGCGCTTGACCGAGCGGAAACTCAGCAGCGCCGCCTCCACGGCCAGCTTCGCCGCCACCTCCCCATGCACCGATCCCCCCACCCCGTCGGCAATCATCGCCACCGCCCCCCGCTCCCGCCGCTCTTCAACCCCCGCAGGCTCCCAGAACGCCGCCACATCCTGATTGATCGTTCGCACCGGTCCTTGGTCCGAGCGGCTGATGAAGGTAAGCTGCATGAATCACGCCTGATGGTTATGGGTATAAAGCTGGTACAAAGTCCGCAATTTCACTTGCGGCAGCGCGCCTATGCACTTGAGTGAAGCAAAATCCATGCTCCCATGATGATTATTGCCGCACACGCGTCAAATATCCGGCCAGGCCACTTGAGCCCGCACTATTAAACGCGCCACAAAAAACAGTGGGCTGTGGTCGGGGAAAGGGATAAGGGTATGGGACGTGGTGATTCGCGGCCGGGGGGTACGCATTTGCGTTCTCAGGTTTTGGTGGTAGGGTGCAACGTAAAAACACTCACGGCTTTGGCGCAGGCACGGGAGTCAAGCCAGGCGCTGCGGGGGTTGCCGGGGTGCCGCCGGCTTTGGGGGTCCAGCCTTCCGATGCGGGGGTGCTGGGGTCGAGCATTTTGGCCGCGCCGGTGTTGATTTGGAGGTCCGTGAGTTTGATGGTGGTGACGACGTCGTCGGGGGCGGTTTGGGCGAGGGTGATGGGCAACTGGAGTTTGCGGTCCACGGTCACGTCCAACTGCTTGTATTCGAACTTGGTGCCCACGCGGGGGATGAGCTTCAGTTGGCCGATGTCGGGGTCCGGGGATGGCGTGTGGGTCACTTCGAAGGTTTGCAGGACGTCGTTGACGTCCAGGCCGATGGGGAGGGGGAGGGCGCCTTTGAGGGTGACGGCATCGCCGGGCTTGGCACCCGGGGGGAGCATCGTGGAGCGCAAGAAGGTTTTGCTTTTGCCGTCCAAGCCCCAATCTTTGATGGTCAGTTCAATGCCGTCAAAGATCACCTGGGAGTGGTATACCGCCGACGGCTTTCCCTTCGTGGTATTCCGGTCGAAGTCGGTGGAAAAGATGGGGCCTTTGGCGGGGTCGAGCAGGTAGCTGACGGTGCCCAATTTTCCGGTGGTGCTGCCGCGGGGGTCGGTCACGCTGTAGTCGATTTTGGCGACGAACTCCTTGAGGGTGTCCTTGCGGTCGTGGAGCATTTTGAGAAGGTCGAGCGCTTCGGGGGCGGCGGTGAGCGGGCCGACGAGGGGCACGGGGGGAACCGGGGCGGTTGCTGGAACAGGTGTGGCGGGGGTTACCGGCCTAACCGGTAATGTCTGTCCCATGCAAGAACCAACTGATGCCAACACCGCCATCATCGCAAACGCAACAACTTTCACAATCATTCCTCCAAAGTTAAAAGCCTGCTGAGCGGGTCAGCATTCACGAACTGGTCGCTCCCTTACGGTCGCGGCTCCGATGATCGCGTGTGGGTCGCTCCCCGATGAGTTTCTGACAAGGTCCAGAACCGCGGCCAGGGAGTACACCACGTAGGTCGCCAGGGCGGCGAACTCCGGCAGGGGGCCGGGCTTCATGCACAAGAGGGCGGAAGCGGTGCCGGCGTTGGCGGCGGCCTGCATATCATATAGATAGTCGCCGACCATCAACGTTTGTTCAGGCAAAATACCCCAGCGGCGGGAAATGTTCAAAATGGAATCGCGGTGGGGCTTGTGGGGGGTGTCCTCGCGGGTGGCGACAAAATCCACCACCAGGCGATGGCGGCGCAGCACGCGGCGGGCGCAGAATGCGGAATTCCGCGTCAGGATGGCCGTGCGGAGGCCCTGCGTTTTCAAGGCGGCCAGCAGTTCCGCAGCGCCCGCATGGAGTACGCAGGCATCGGCGGCGGCCAACTCATGGCGGTGGAGGATCACCTGGGCGCGCTGCATTTGGGCGGGGGGCAGGGCGGCCAGATGTTCGAGGATGGGGGCTTTTTCGGGGAGGCCGATTTCGCGGCGGATGGCGGGGAAGTCGAGCAATTCCCCGGTGAGGGTGCCGTCGAGGTCGAAAATCACGAGGGCATAGGTGTTGTTATCGGGACGTGGGGTGTTGGGTTGAGGCATGTGCTGCATCCGTGAAATTGCCATTCCAAATATCCATACAATAGGGCTGACGGGGGAACCCTCATCGCCTACCATTGTAACGCAGGCCGGCGTGCGGCGGCGGTTGGTTGCGGAGCGGCTTTGTGTCGCCTGCGCGAGGCTGCGGCGGTCGTGAGGAACGGCCGCTCGCCCTCGCTGACGCTACGGGTTCCGTTACCGTTGGGTGCCCGGTCAGACGCGCTTGTAACAGGAGGAATGGCCATGGCCACTTCACAATGGAATCCCGCGGAATTGCTCAAGCAATACGGCAAAATCCTTGCCCGCAAGATGGCCCTGGTCGCCGTCGGGTGGCTGGTGGTCTATCTTGTGACCCAGCCCATGCGTCTGGTGCCCGATTCGGGTGTGAATGTGATCACGCTTTTTGGGCCGGTGGTCGGCTGTTTGGCGGGCCTGCTGGCCGGGTGGTATCTGGCGACGGATGCGGTGGAGGATTCCGCACTCAGCGGGGTGGTGCTGTGGATCATACTGGTGATGGGCGCGGTGGTGCCGATGTGGGGCGTGGAGGGGCTTATGGGGCGGATCACGCACTGGCCGATGAACTTCGGGGGTTTTATGATTCTGACGGCGGGGAACCTGATGGCGCTGGCGTCGGCGGTGTGGTATGCCTCGGCGCAGGAATGAAGCGATCGTGGCCATCACTCCTGCGAATATTGTGATAAGTGTTGAATTTTAGGCGGTTTACAGCACGTTATCGCCATCCTGCAATCTACCCTTGCAGGAAAATGCAACTTTTGTTCTTATATGACGTTTATTCCTAGACCAGCGAGTCCCTGTCTGTTGTGTAAGCCGCAATTATGGAGAGAAATAATGCGCCGACGTTATTCCAGCCGGTACATTCCCGCCCTTTCGTGCATGTTTGTCGTGGGGGCGGCAGGTTACGCGTTTGGGGCGGGCGCCCCCGCGCCGGGGGCATACACGTACCATGAGACGCAGGTGCTGGGGACGTCGCTGGATTTGCAGGTCACGGCGGCGGCGCAGGCGGATGCGGATCGGGCGCATACGGCGGTCATGGCGGAGGTGGAGCGGTTGCGCAAGATACTCTCCACGTATGATGCCGGCACCGATTTGGGGAAGGTCAACGCGAGCAAGGATGCGGTGAAGGTGTCCAAGGAGGTCATCGAGGTTCTGAAGCTTTACGACCAATGGCTCGGTGCGACCAAGGGCACGTTCAGCGGGCGGCTGGGGACGCTGATCGCATCGTGGAAGGATGCGGCCAAGGCGGGGAAGATGCCCGACAAGGCGGCGATCGCGGCGCTGGTGGCGGCGGAGAAGAATCCGCTGTGGAAGCTGGACGAGGCGGCGGGGACGGTGCAGCGGCTGACGGACCAGACGATCAACATTGATTCCTTGGGCAAGGGATTCATCGTGTCGCGGGCGGCGGCGGTGGGGAAGGCTTCGGCGGGGGTCAAGGGCTTGCTGCTGAACATCGGCGGGGACATCACGACGACGGGGACGAGTTCGCGGACGGGGATTGAAGACTGGGTGATCGGCATCGCCGATCCGGCGCATCCGGCCGACAATGCCGCGCCGCTGGCGACGGTGAAGCTGACGGGGCTGTCGATTGCGACCTCGGGGAGCTACGAGCGGAGCTATGCGGTGGGGAGCACGAAGCTGTCGCACATCCTGGATCCGCGGAACGGCTATCCGATCGACAGTGCCGACGCCCCGGGCGGCAAGCACAATCCGCTGGTGGCCGCGGCGACGGTGATCGCGGCGGACAACCCGACGGCCAACGCGCTGGCGACGAGCCTGTGCGTGCTATCGCCGGAGGAGGGGTTGGCGCTGATTGCCGTGACGCCGGGGACGGAGGCGTTGATTGTGGGGGCGGATGGGAAGCAGTATCGCTCGGCGGGGTTCAAGCGGTATGAAACGGTGACGGCGGTGGCGGGGGAGGGCTGGCCCAACGGGGCGCAGGTGTCGCTGACGCTGTCGCAGAACACGACGATCCGCAAGCGGCCATATGTGGCGATCTGGATTGAGAACGCGAAGGGGGAAATGGTGACGACGCTGGCCATGTGGGGCAACAACGTGAAGTATCTGAACTCGCTGCCGAACTGGTACAAGCTGGAGAGCAAGGATCCGAACCTGAAGACCATCACCAAGGCCACGCGTCCGGCGGGCAAGTACACGCTGGTATGGGACGGGAAGGATGCCGCCGGCAAGGCGGTGGCGCCGGGCACGTACAAGGTGTGCGTGGAAACCTCCGTGGAGAACGGCGGGCACGCGTTCAGTTCGGGGACCATCGAGTGCGGGGATAAAAACGCGACGGTGACGCTGGCGAAGACGCAGCATTTTGATGATGTCCCGGTGATGTTTGCGCCCAAGGCGAATTGAGCTCAACGGTTGAAGAGCAGAAGGGCCAGCAGGAGCAGCGAGCCTACGGTCAGCGCGGCGGTGATGAGACGGCGTTTGCGGGCGGCGACGGTCAGGCCCATGACCACGCCGCTGAGGGTGACGAAGGCCAGCAGCAGGGCCGTGACATCCACCAGATACTTCTGGAATCCGCCGGCATATTTGCTGCGGTGCAGGGCGATGAGGGCCTCGGCCAGCTCGGGCTTGGCCGTTGACACCTGCCAGCGGCGTGCGGCCTTGTCCACCTGCACGGTATGGACGCCCCACACGGAGCCGCAATCGATGCGGAAGGACTTGTCGTCGTTCTCACTATTGGCCTGGTCGGGCTTGCCGCTGACCTGGGTGTGGATGTAGGCGGTGAGCGCGTCGGCATCGGTGGCCAGGCCCTCGGGGAGGCGGCGCCATTCATCGAGCGACAAGGCGCGATCCTCGCGATTGATCGTGGCGGCGACTTCGCGTTCGGTCTCAGTTCCCGAGGCCGGGACGATGAAGGTGGCGGTCAACTCTTTGTCCCCGTCCTTGAAGGCGGTGCAGCGGGCGGTGGGCGGGAGGAGACCGGCGAGATAGGCGCGCAAGCCGTCCTCGGTGAGCGGCACGGCCGGGGGCACCTGGCGCACGGTGGTGGCGACGCGGGTGGCCCCCTCGGCAACGAAGAGATTCACGCGATTGGCCATGAAGCCGGTGACGGCATAGAACAGGATGATTGCCGCCAGGGACAACGAAGCGTAGAAATGCAACCGGCGATAGAGGGATTGCCAATCGAAGCCCAGGCTTGGGGCGGGGGACGGGGAGGAAATGTCGAACGAGTCGGTGAAGATGCGCGTATCGGGCACGCCCCGGCCGATCAGTTGGGCGTGGACCGCCTCGACCATGCCCGGGCTGCCGCAGGTGTAGATTTCGGCGAAGTTGGCCACCTCGAGCTTGCCGGCGGCGTCAGTGACCCGGCCGCGCTCGCCGGTCCAGGCGGGGTCTGGCTCCTCGAGTACGGGGATGACGGTGGTGCGGGGGATGGCCTTGAGGGCATCGAGCCAGAAGAGGTCCGCGGCAGTGCGGACGCCGAAAATCACAGTTTTGTCCACATCGGGGGTGGCTCGGCACATGGGCATCACGGGAGCCAGGCCGGTGCCGCCGGTGATGAACAACTTGGAGCGGTCCTTGGTGGCCAGGGCGAAGGTGCCCAGCGGACGGCCCAGGCCCAGGGTATCGCCGGGCTTGACGGTACACAGGGCGCGGCCACCGCGGCCGTCGGACAGCAGCTTGATGCAGAAAGATACTTCGTTGTTCTCGGAGCCGACGAGGGAGTAGGCGCGGAAGAATTCACCGGCGGCATCGCGCAGGCGCAGGAAGGCGTACTGGCCGGGCTTGAAGGTGTATCCTGGGCGGGTGACGCGCAGTTCGATGACGTCGTTGGTGAGGCGGTTGATGGCGGCCACCGGCACATCGTCAATGGGTTCATCGAGGGGGACGCCGTCGATCTCGACGGCGACGAAGGGACAGTTTTCGCGGATACGGTCGATGCGCTCGCGGGATCCGTCCGCGTTTTCGCGGAGCACCACGGCCTTGCCGGTGTTCTGGTCGATGCGGAAGATGTCCGGGGCGATGCGGGCGCAGGTGCCCAGGCCATTGCAGCCGGGGAGTACGCGGAGGCGTATGCTCATGGGTTCACCGATTCCTTATGTGGAGGCTAGATGTCGGCCACGCATTTATCATAAAAATCGACATAGTTGTCCTTGTCGGGACCGGCGCGGCAGGCCATGGCGGCGCGGGGGTGCTGGTTGAGCTGGCCGCCGAGGTTGTAGGGGACGCAGGGGCCCCATTCCATTTTCTGACGCAGGGCCACGAAGTGATCCTGCAAAAGCTGGAGGACGGGGCGGAGTTTGAACTTGGGATTGCGCAGGAAGCCCATGAGGAGTTCCAGCGGGCAGTTGCCGGCGCCGCGGCCCAGGCCGGACATGGTCGCGTCGATGCGGTTGGCGCCGTGGATGATGGCTTCGATGGTGTTGGCGAAGGCGAGTTGGATGTTGTTGTGGGTGTGGATGCCGACCTCCTTGCCGGATGGTTTGACGGCGGCGAGGTATTTCTTGACCAGCAGTTCGATCTGTTCGCCGTAGAGGGCGCCGTTGGAATCGACGACGACCACGACATCGGCGGGGGTGGAGGCGAGGACTTCCAGGGCCTGGTCGAGTTCGGCTTCCTGGATGGTGGAGACGGCCATGAGATTGCACGAGACCTCGTAGCCCTGGTCCTTGGCGTGCTGGATCATGTCGGCGGCTTCGGGAATCTGCGTGACGTAGCAGGCGACGCGGATCAGGTCGATGACGCTCTGGCTCTTGGGGCCGATGTCGTTGCGCCAGTCGCACTTGCCGGCGTCGGCCATGACGGCGAGCTTGAGGGGGGAGGGGTTGTCGCCGACGATGCGGCGCAGCGTGTCTTCCTCGCAGAAGCGCCAATCGCCGGACTTGCCGGCGGCGAAGAGTTTGCGCGAGGCGCGGTAGCCGATTTCCATATAGTCAATGCCGGCGGCGACGCAGGTCTGGTAGACGGCTTTCACCAGAGTGTCGTCGAAACAGTGGTCGTTGATCAGGCCGCCGTCGCGGATGGTGCAGTCCAGGACGCGGATTTCGGGGCGATAAGTGATCCAGGGGGCTTTCATGTGGGCCTCGTAAAGCGGTGAAATATTCGCAAGTCGATGAACGGCATGTATTATGCCGGGGGCGGAGGGGTCGGGTCAAACTGGACCGGGAGGGTTACTTCGGGCCGATGCAATAGAGGTATTCCTTGCCGCGCAGGAAGATATCCGGGCCTACGAGCGCGGGGGTGGCGTCGATTTTCTCCTCGAGTTTGTTGGTGGCCAGAATCTCCAGGGTGTCGGCGGCTTTGATGACGACGGTGGTGCCGTTGCGGCCCACGAGATAGACGCGGCCATCGGCGGCGACGGGGGAGGAGTAGACGCCCACGAGGGCGTCGATCTTGGCGGCATCGATGAGGGGCTTGCCGGTTTTGGCATTCAGGCAGGTCAACACGTTGTTGTTGCTGGCGAAGAAGTAGAGCCGGCCATCGTAGAGCAGGGGCGAGGGGACGTAGGGGGTGTTTTTGGCGTAGCGCCAGGCGATGGAATCGGTGCTGGTCAGGTCGCCGGTGCCGCCCAGGCGGATGGCCAGCAGGGAGAAGCCGCTGTAACCGCTCATGCAGTAGACCATGCCATCGGCGGCGACGGGGGTGGGGATGACATTTTTCGTCAGGCCCGTGCATTCCCAGAGGAGCTTGCCGGTTTTGAGGTCGTAGCTGCGGACCTTGCTGGTGGCGGCGGTGATGACCTGTGCGGCGCCCTGGTACTCGACCACCAGCGGCATGGCCCAGGAGGTTTTCTCATCGCGCGGCTGCTTCCACAGCGTTTCACCGGTGAGCTTGTTGAGCGCGATGATGAAGGACTCGCCCTCGTGGTCCCAGTTGACCACCAAGGTGTCGCCATAGAGTGTGGGCGAGCAGCCTTCGCCAAAGCCCATGAGAATCTTCATGCGGCCCAAATCCTGTTTCCACACGAGCTTGCCGTCCATGTCGTAGCAGTACAGCCCGCGGGAGCCGAAGAAGGCCCAGACGTGCTGGCCGTCGGTGACCGAGGAGGCCGAGGCGTAGGTGCCGTCGGAATGTGTGCCCTCGTGGGGCGCTTGTTCGCAGGCGACCTGTTGCCAGAGGAGCTTGCCGGTTTGGCGGTCGAGGCATTGGATGACAAATTGCAGCGGGTCCTTCGGCGGCGGCTGGGTCAGGCCGCCCATCCCTCCGCCTGTCGAGGGCGCATTGGGCGTTTTGGTGGGGATGGCGGTTTGGACGAACACGCGGTCGCCCCAGACCACCGGCGAGGCCGAGCCGGCGCCCGGTATCTTGACCTTCCATTTGATGTTGCTGGTTTCGCTCCAGGTGAGCGGCGGCGAAGCCTTGGACGACACGCCGGTGGCCTGGGGGCCGCGCATGGCCGGCCAGAAATCATCAGCCGGCGCGGCGAGCGCTTGTGCCGCGAATCCCCCGATGATGGCGGCGGCCGCCAGAACCATGACATTCATAAGCGAAAAAGGGGCGTGTTTCATAAGCTCCTCAGTGTGCGTCGGGGCGCCGACATTTCCCAACCGGTGCCGCTTCCGTCAACATGAAGGAGGCGTTGCCATCGGGGGGGCTTCACTATATAAAGTAGCTGCACATGTCTCAATACCGTGAGAAAACAATGCGGAAGCTTAGAATTGGACTGTTGGGCATGGGTACATCCAGACTTCAGTGGCGAGGCGACGGAACCTCAGTCACAGAAACGCTCCCTAACGGTCGCGTCTCGGATTTGCCACTGATAGGCGGAGGCCCCCGTTTGGCACCGTTTGGCATGGGTGAGCGACCTGATGACTTGGGGGGATTATTGGCGTAATATAGTATCGTTTGCATGCCAAGCCCATGAAGTGATTTATTGTCGAGGTTTTTTATGCTGCGCAATGCCTTCGTGATGAAACTCAAGCCGGGCTTCGAGGCCGAGTACAAAAAGCGGCATGATGAAATCTGGCCGGAGTTGTCCCGGGAGCTCACCGCCGCCGGGGTTTCCGACTACTCCATCTTCCTCGACCCGCGCACGGGGTTTCTCTTTGGCGTCCAAAAACTCACGGACAACAACACGTCCGCCCGCCTGCCCCAGACGGCCATCGTCAAGAAGTGGTGGGCCTACATGAAGGACATCATGGATTCGAATCCGGATAATTCGCCGGTGGCGTTTCCACTGAAGGAAGTTTTCCACATGGACTGAGACGATTTTTGATTTTCAATTTTTGATTTTCGATTTTGCTGGGGCAAGCCCCGGCAGTTGGGGTGTCTGGCCTATTGCCGTGGGTGGTGTTTGCGATGCACCGACTTCAAACGGTCGGCATCGACATGGGTGTAAATCTGCGTCGTGGCGACATTGGAGTGGCCCAGGAGTTCCTGAACCACGCGGAGGTCGGCGCCGCCGGAGAGCAGGTGCGTGGCGAAGGTATGGCGGAGGGTATGCGGGTGGATGGCGCGGATGCCGGCACGGCGGGCGAGGCGGCGGACGAGTTGCCAGAGGACAATGCGGGTGATGGGGCCGCCGGAGCGGGAGAGAAACACGCGGTTGGCGTGGGCCTTGGCGCGGGTGGTTTTGACGGCCTGCAAGGTGGGGCGGAGTTCCCTGACGTAGGTTTCCAGGGCGGTGATGGCCGGCGTGCCGATGGGGATGATGCGTTCCTTGTGGCCTTTGCCCAGTACGCGGATGACGCCCAGGTCCAGGTGGAGGTCTTCGAGGGCGAGTTCGGCCAGTTCGGAGGCGCGCAGGCCGCAGGCGTAGAACAGTTCGATGATCGCCGTATCGCGCAGCGCCAACCGGTGCTCGGCGGGCACACAATGGAGCAGGGCGGCCATTTGGTCGCGGCCCAGAACATCAGGCAGTTTCTTCCAATGATGCGGCGGCTCGAGTAATTCCGTCGGGTTGCTTGCCGCCAGCTTGCGCACGCAGGCGAAGCGATAAAACATCTTCAGGCACGCGACATGGCGCAGGATGGAGGCGATGGCGAGCTTGCGGTTTTCCTGGAGGTATTGGAGGTGGCGGCTGATGGTTTCGGGGGTGGTGGCGGTGAGGGAGGTGCCGGCGGCGGCGCAGAAGGCCTCGAAGTCGGCCAGGTCGGCGCGATAGGCGAGAGAGGTGTTGTGAGAGAGGCCCAGTTCGAGTTCGATGTGGGCGAGGAATTGGTCGATGGCGGCATCCATGGCATGGTTGTTATCGGCCCGAGAGGGTGGGCGGGGGGAGATTTCCCGGGTGCATTTGCCGACGCACATGGTATAATTGCCGCATGACGATCACGATTGACCATCTTCCAGAATCCATTTCCCAGGCGCTGGCGGCACGCGCCAGCCGGGAGGGCAAGAGCGTCCCCGACGTTGCCCGGGAGATTATCGCGAATAGTTTGCAGTCCAAAACCGTGTCCAAAACCGGCATGCGCGATCTGACCGACATCGCCGGCACCATGTCGGAGGAGGACGCGCGCGCCATTGAAGAAACGGTGCGCTGGATGGATGACAGTGACCTGGCGAACCAATCATGAAGATTGTGTTGGATACCAATCGCTACACCGACCTGGCACGCGGCGATCCTGAGGCGCTGCATATGGTGGCCTCGGTGGAAGAAGTCTGCATCCCCATCATTGTCCTGGGCGAACTCCGCGCGGGATTTCGCCGCGGCACGAAACAGGCGGCCAACGAGGCCGCACTCCAACGGTTTCTGTCACGGCCCGGCGTAACAGTTTTATTACCCAACGAGCATACCAGCTTCGTCTACGCCGAGTTGGAGGCTGACCTGCGTAACCGGGGCATGGCGATTCCCACGAACGACGTTTGGATCGCGGCGCTGACGGTGCAACACGGGCTGCATTTGTATTCGCGCGATCAGCACTTTACACATTTGCCGCAATTGGCGAGAGTTTGAAGACCATAACGACGCATCATTCCAAATCGTGTTGATCCCCTATTTTCGTAGACAAATCCCTCTCCCCTTCGGGTCTATTACAATGCCCGACGCGAGGTTCCGCTGGACATGAACGACCAAAACAACCCCCAGGCGGCGGCGCGCGGGCTACTGACCGCCGCGTACGACCGGCACGGCGCGGCACTGTACCGCTACGCGTTGGTGCTGTGCGTGCGACATGCACTGGCCGAGGATGCGGTGCAGCAGGCGTTTGCCAAACTGGCGGCGCTGGGGCCGCGGATCGGCGAACTGCAAGCACCGGCGGATTACCTGCGGGTGGCGGTGCGCAATGAGTGTTACCGGCTGCTGGCGGTGCCGCGGTTGGCGGCAGTCGCGGAAAACGCCCCCGCCCTGTTGGAACCGGTGGATGCGGGGATGGAACGCGACGACCAACGACGTACGCTCGAAGCCGCTCTGGCCGCGTTGCCGCCCGAACAGCGTGAAATCGTCCATCTCAAGGTGTATGAGGATCAGACTTTTCAGCAGATAGCGGATTTGCTGGCCATTCCGCCCAACACCGCCGCCAGCCGGTATCGCTACGCCCTGGACAAACTGCGCGACCGGCTGGCCGCGCTGGAACAAAACGAGGGTTGAACATGAACGATGACCTGGAAGATATTTTGCGGCGTTTTCGCCCCGCCGGCCCGCCCGAACAACTGCGCCAGAGAATTCTGTTGGCGCACGCGTTGCGCCGCCGCCACGCCGCGCGGTGGCCGATCCGGCTCTACCGCACCGCCGTCGCGGCCCTGCTGCTGCTGGCCCTGGGCCTCCTGCATTCCGCCGACCGGCTCAATCAAGACTCCGCCTCCCGCGTGGGCGTCGGCCCGGTGCGCTGGACTGCCGAGGCGCAGCAGGCCGCCGACCTCATCGGCACTGGTGCCGCCGGACGGCAGTACATCGCCCTTTGCCTCATCGCCAGCAACAACCCTCAACCGCAGAATCCCCCCACGCAAGGAGCATACCGATGAGCGCCCTTCCCACTTCTCCCGTGTCCAATGGTCCGGCACCTTCAGTCAAGCCGAAGAAACCACTCTGGCGGCGACTGCTGAAATGGACCATTCGCAGCGCCATTTTGCTGATTGTCCTGGGGATCGCAGTATACGCGAGCATCAGTTACTGGGCCGCCAACGCGATCCACAAAGAAGTCGCGCGTATTCGCGCGGCGGGCGAGCCGCTCACCTTCACCGACCTCAACCAGCTCACGCCGCAGGTTGCCGAACGTGATCAGGACGCCGGCCCCTTTTATGGCGCCGCCGGCGAATTGGTCAACGTCGACTACGAAAATGGTGACGCCAATAATGCCAATTACGATGTCTTCTTCAGTCACAAGCCCATTCCCGCGCCAGTCCCGCCCGAAGCCCTCGCCTGGGCGCATCGGGGCCTCGACCAAAACCGCATCGTGCTCGACCTGATAGACCGCGGCTCGGCCCTCTCCGGCTGTAGCTGGGACATCCAGCTTCAGTATGGCCTCGCGGTCTACTTCACCCATATTGGCAAGCCGCGAGCGTTGCTCAATGCCGCGTCGCTCCGGACCCGCGTGCTGGCGGTGGAGGGCCATGGTGATGATGCGGTCCAATCCGTTGTCTCGTCACTCGGCTTGTTGCGCATGATGGATCGCCAGCCCGTTCTGATAGACGCGCTCGTGCAAATCGCCATGCTCACCCGCACCTGCCAGGATGCCGCCATCGCGCTGGATGCCGGTCATCCCTCCGATGCCGCCCTTCAGAAACTCGACGAGGCGCTGCGGCGCGCACACCTGGTCACGCCGCGCCAGATGTTCCTCGCCGAGCGCGTCTATTATCTCGAGACCATGCGCTACGTCATCGCCAACAGCCGCAATGTGGACCCGGAAGGCGGCGATGGGCCGGCGATTCCGGAACGGGAATCATGGATGCAACTGGGCATCACCGGCCGCGTCTGGGTCGCCAAGGGCCTGCCCATCTATGCCCGCTACATCGCCGCCGCCTCCGGTGACTGGCCCGGCATCATCACCGCCATGCAGAGGATCGCCGACCAACCATCATCCATCTGGGACGAGATCACCGGCCCATCCTTCGCACATACCATGGTCAACTATGCCCGCAGCCTTTCCACCTACCGCTCCACCCTCATCGCCCTCCAGATCGAACGCTTCCGCCGCACCCACGGCGGCCAACTCCCCGACTCCCTGGCCCAACTCCCCGGCGCCGCCGACTTCCCCAATGACCCCTTCACCGGCAACGCCTTCCTCTATGTGAAAACCCCCGACGGCTACTGCGTCTTCAGCGCCGGTCGCGGCAACCCTAAAGACGATACCCGCAATATTGACCGCGAGAAGGATCCCGTGGGTTGGGCGGAACGCTGGGGCACGCATATCCGCACATTGGCCCCCTGATTGGCCATCGCTATCCTCCGCCCCTGCCGCTTGTCCTATCACCCGGATACAATCTGACAAGCCCTTGCGGAGTATCTTATGGTAACGCCCACCCGATCGCTGTTGGCGCTGTACATGGCCATCGTCCTGTCCATCCCGGCGCTGCGTGCCGCCGACCCCGAGCCGCCGGAGATTCAGCTCCAGCGCGCCCTGGATCAACCCCTCACGCTCACCCTCCAGGACGTGCCCCTGTCGGAAGCCTTCAAGCAAATCGCCGCCACGGCCAAGATTCCCCTCCAGGTCGATCCGGCGTGCTACGAACTGCTCCCCTACGGCGAAACCACCCGGGTGAGCCTCAAGGCCAGCAATTCCCGGCTGCGCGAAGCCCTGGACGTCATCCTCATCCCCGTGGGCCTGCAAACCACGGTCGCGGGCAATGCCGTGATGATCCGGCCCTCCAGCCCGCTCAAGCACATCGGTCACCGGGCGGACTGGGAGGAGCTCAAGCTGCTCAAGGAACTCTGGAGCAGCCCGGACTTGAAACTGCCCGCCGCCGGCACGTTCAACCTGACCGGGGCCATCCGCACCGCCATGGAAGGCCGCAAGGATCTGCTGATCCCGATCCCCGGCGACGCCAACGGCGCGCTGTCGCCGGCGCAGGAACACGCGCTGGAACAGATTGCCAAGCAACTGCCGATGTCCGCGTACCGGGCGCTGGAAATGTACTGCCAGCTCACGAACAACATCTGGTTCGTCGAGGCCGGGCCGCTGGCCGGCGGCGCCACCGGCGGCAAGGTCGTCATCATGACGCCGCGGCAGTGGATCAACCGGCAGCTCGCCCAGCCGATTCAACTGGCGCGGAAGGATGAGCCGCTGGAAGTGATCGTGGCGGACCTGACGCACGCCTCGGGCATCCGCTTTGTGCCGGAGAACGGGTTGTACCAGTCGGTGCCGGTGGTGAGTTTGCGGTCGGACAACGGGACGGTGTTGCAGACGCTGGAGGCGCTGGCGGGCTTTACGCGGATCGCCTTCGACATCCGGGATGATTCCATACTGCTGCATATTGCACCGGGGCCGGGCAATCCGCCGGCCCGCGCCGACACGATTGTGGGCCGGATATCCGTGCCGGCGGGGCCGGAGGGCACGATGATGGACGTGTATATCCGCGAGTCGGACCTGACGGCGGAACAAAACGAGTTGCGGAAGAAGCGGATTGAGGAGGCGGTCAAGGCGATGCAGAAGACGTGGAGCACGCCGGCGGCGGCACCGGCCACGATGACACAACCAAAGGGTGAGTAAAATTGGGGTGGGGTCGCCGCCTGTCACCGTCCGAGCAGTTGGCCGATCTCGACGAATTCCTTGCCGGCCTCGACGGGAATCGGGTCGCCGGCGTCCCGGCAATCCTCCACATACAATTCGGCGGCTTCGCGGATGTTGCGCAGCGCCTCGGCCCGCGTATCACCCTGGCTGACGCAGCCGGGCAATGCCGGTACGCTGGCGACATAGCCGCCGTCGGCTTCCTGTTCCAAAATGACCGTATAGCGCGACATGACTCCTCCTGCAGCGTGTGCGAGCAACCTGCCTGTCATTATACCATATCTTTACGGATCCCCCCTCATTCCTATCCGATGGGCACCTGTTCCACCACGGCCAATCCGAATCCATCCAGGCCGTAGAACTTTTTGGGGCGATTCGTGAGGATGCGCAGCTTGCTCAAGCCCAGGTCGCGAAGGATTTGGGCGCCGATGCCGAAGTCGCGGCGATCCATGAGTTGTCCGGGCACGCCCCCGCCCGCTCCGGGCTGGCGTTTGAGTTCATCGAGGCGGCTGAGCAAGGCCGAGCCGCGGGATTCCTGGCGGAGGTAGACGACCGCCCCTTTGCCCGCGGCTTGGATTTTTGTAAGCGACGCCGCCAGGGAGGCGCCGGAATCGGTGCCGGCCGCACGGAAGACATCGCCCAGGAGATGCTCGGAGTGCATGCGCACCAGCACCGGCTCGGGGTGCGGCACGGGGCGCTGGGTCGCCGGGTCGATATCCCCCACGCCGCCGCAGCAGAGGGCCAGATGCAGCAGGGGATCGCCGATGGTTTCGTAGATGCGCAGCTCAAAAGCCCCCTCCGGCAGGTGTACGGGCAGGCTGTCGAGGCGGCGGATGAGCGTGTCCTGCCGCAAGCGATATTCGATGAGATCGGCAATGGTGGCCAGCAACAGGCCATGGCGGGCGCAGAATTTTTCGAGCGCCGGCAGGCGGGCCATCGTGCCGTCCTCGGCCATGACTTCGATGATCGCCGCCCCCGGCTTCAAGCCGGCGAGGCGGCACAGATCGACGGAGCCTTCGGTCTGGCCCGCGCGTTCGAGTACGCCGCCGGGCCGCGCTTGCAGCGGGAAGATATGCCCCGGCCGCGAGAGGTCGGCGGGTGTGGTGGCCGGGTCGATGAGCAGGCGGATGGTGGCGGCGCGTTCGGCGGCGGAGACGCCGGTGGTGATGCCGTGGCGGGGGTGGCCGTCGACGGAGATGGTGAAGGCGGTGCCGAGGGGGGCGGTATTGTGGGGCGTTTGCGGATAGAGCGCCAGGCGTTCGCAGGTTTCGGATGTGAGCGTCGCACAGAGCAGGCCGCGGGCCTCGCGCAGCATGAAGTTGACGTGTTCGGGCGTGATGAACTCGGCGGCACAGACGAGGTCGCCTTCATTCTCGCGGTCCTCATCATCCACCAGCACGATCACACGCCCGCCACGCAGGGCGGAGAGAACATCCGGGATGGAAGCAAACGGCATGGGCACTCCTGTTTGCACCATCTTAGCAAAAACGGTAAGTTTCACACGGAGTCATGATGGCAACACCAATCAATCCGCTGTCCGAAGCCCAGGACGCCCGTCCGCCGGTGCCCGGGCGGCGGCCCTGGTCGTGGGGCGAAATCGCCGCGTGGGCGGTCATCCTCATCGTGGTGGCGGTGGTGGCCTGGCGGGCGGTGGTGATGCAGATGCGCCAGGCGGAGGCTATCGCGCCGGAAATATCCCTGCGGATGATGTCGCAGTATGCCGTGGTCATGCATGTGGTGTCCGGCTCCGGCGGGCCGCAGGGGGCCGAGGTTGACGCGAAGATGTTGGACCAACTGGACCGGGCCGCGAAATTGCCGGTGGACCGGTTCCGCGTGGCGGTGGTCGCCGGGGAAATACTCGGGCGGGACCAAGCCCTCACACGGATGGAGGCGCTGGTCCAGGAGGACCAGGCGCTGGCCGGGGATGTGGGGACCGCCCGGGCGGTGTATCACGGCGACAACGTGCCGGAGGAAACATGGGCGGCCTTTCGCGGGAAATATCAATGGTACGCCGACCTGCTGGCCGGCGCCGGCCCGCCCGCCGGCAAACCGCAACATGACCGGGCGCTGCGCGCGGCGTATATCACGGTGACGGTGCTGGGGGGGGGCTTCCTCGCCGTCGCCGGCCTGACGGTGGCGGGCCTGGTGCTGCTGATCATCGCCATCGTGCGCCTGGCGCAGCGGCGGATTCGGCTGGCCTACAGCCGCGCGGACGTGCCAGGGAATGAGCCGGCGGATCGCCGCGCCTATCTCTATGGCATGGCGCTCTACATGGCGGCCTATATCGGTCTGGCATACTCGCTGCGGCTGGTTTTGGGCGACATGCCGTTGCCGGAAATCTTCGGCCTTCTCGGGCTGACCGCGGCCTTTGTGCTTGGCGCGTCCTGTCCGCTGCTTATGGGGCAAACCTGGCGGCAGTGGCGCCTGACGCTGGGCCTGCACTCCGGCCGCGGCGTGTGGCGCGAAATCGGCAGCGGCATCGTGGGTTACCTCGCCGGCATGCCGCTGCTGGTGGCGGGGATGGTGCTGGTGTACGTGCTCACGCGGATTTCGGGCATCAAGGGCGCGCATCCGATCGTGCAGGATTTGCAGGGAAGCCCGTGGGAGCTGGCGCTGGCCTTCTTCATGGCGTGCGTCTTTGCGCCGGTCACCGAGGAGCTGATGTTCCGCGGGGCGCTCTTCGCCAGTCTGCGCGAGCGCTGCAACTGGTGGATCGCGGCGCCCGTGATGGCGGTGATCTTCGGGCTGATCCACCCGCAGAGCTGGGTGGCCCTGCCGGCGCTGGCGGCGATTGCGGTGGTCCTGGCGGGCATCCGGGAATGGCGCGGGAGCATCATCGGCTGCATCACGGCCCACGCGCTGCATAACGGGGCGGCGCTGGCGGTGACGGTGCTGCTGCTGCGGTGATATCGGCTATGGAGGTGAATGATGAAAAAAAAGAAGTCGGCAATTAAATCGCCTATGGTCTTCAAAATAAGAGTGGATCTGGGGCTGCTCAAGGAAGCAGATTCCAAGGCCAAAGCGCTGGGGATCAGCCGGGCGGAATTGGTGGCGCGGGCCTTGCGGGCGCTGCTGGCGGGGAAGTCGCGGAAATCAAAGGCGGCTTGATCCGCCCCCACCGCGGCCTTCATACCCCATGCTCAAGTGCGGACGCAACCCAAGAATCCGCACTCCATATGCTCGGCAAGATACTCCTTCTCCCATCGTTCTACCCAAATCCCTTTGGAGGTCCGCCTACATGAATCGTCTCCTGCTCCGTTCTCTCGTAGCTTTCGCCGGTTTGGCGCTGTTCGCTATCCAAGCCCGCGCCGCCGATCCGGTTCCCGTCAAATGGCTCGAAGGCACGCCCAACGCCGGCATCGGCATCAACTGGGGCACCCCCTGGCCCAAGGGCGCGGTCCCGAAAACCACCGCCTTCTCCCTCAAATCCGCCACCGGCCAAACCGTCCCCATGGACTCCTGGCCCCTGGCTTATTGGCCGGATGGCTCCCTCAAGTGGACCGGCCACGCCATCAGCACCGGCTCGGGCATCGCCGGCCCCTTCGATGTTACCCCCCTGGCCGCCGGTGCCGCTGCGCCCCAGATAGCCAGTCCCATCAAAGTCACCGATTCCGCCACCGGCATTGAAATCGACACCGGCACGGGCGGCGTCCGCGCCCGCTTCCCCAAAACCGGTCCCGTCATCATCGACTTGCTCTTCGTGGGCACCCGCAAAGTCGCCCAGAACGGCAAGCTCACCCTCCAAGCCGAAGACCGCTCCCAGCAGGCCGAGGGCATCCTCCGCACCGTCAACTACACGAGCAAACTCACCAAGGTCACACTCGAACAATCCGGCCCCGTCCACGCCGTCGTCAAAGTCGAAGGCCTCCACGTGGCCGACAAAGCCCCCGCCACCGGTGCCGCCCGCGAATGGCTCCCCTTCGTCATGCGCTTCTACTTCTATGCCGGCAGCGGCTCGGTGCGCATGGTCCACTCCTTCATCTTCGATGGCGATCAGCAGAAGGACTTCATCAAGGGCATGGGCCTGGCCTTCTCGGTCCCCTTTGCCGAGGAACTGCATAACCGGCACGTCCGCTTCGCCGGCGACGGCACGGGCGTGTGGTGCCAGCCCGTACGCCTCCTCCCGGGTTACCGGGTCGGCATCGGCAGCAGCTACGAAGAGTATCTCGCCGGCCGGCGCGTGCCCAACCTGGCCCAGCTCCCCAACCGCAGCGCCATGGAATCCGTCGCCGTGTACAACGATATGAAGCTCACCCAGGTCGGGCCCAACAGCTTCTCGATCGACAAACGCACCACCCCCGCCTCCTCCTGGCTCCACGTCAACAACGGCAGCCGCTCCCTGGGCCTGGGCGTCCTGGCCGATTGTTCCGGCGGCATCGCCATCGGCGTCAAGGACTTCTGGCAGAAATACCCCGCCTCCATCGAAGTCACCAATGCCGCTTCCGACGCCGGCACGCTCACCGTCTGGCTCTGGTCCCCCGACGGCCCCGCCATGGATATGCGCACCTACGATGACGTCCCCCACGGCCTGACCACCAACTACGAGGACTGGAAGCCCGGCTGGGGCACCGCCACCGGCATCGCCCACACCACCGACATGACCCTCTGGGCCTTCCCTGAGATTCCCTCCGACCAGACCCTCGTCAACATGGCTAAGGCCGCCGCCAAGCCGCCCGTCCTTGTCAGTACGCCGGAGTATTACCACACGCAGCAGGTCTTCGGACTCTGGAGCCTGCCTGACCGCTCCACACCCACGCTGAAGTGGGTTGAAGACCAACTCGATCAGCTTTACACCTTTTACCGCGATCAGGTCAACGAACGCCTCTGGTACGGCTTCTGGGACTACGGCGACGTCATGCACAACTACGATCCCGGCCGCCACGACTGGCGCTACGATGTCGGCGGCTGGGCCTGGGCCAATACCGAGCTTATGCCCGACATGTTTCTCTGGTACACGTTCCTCCGCTCGGGCCGGCCCGACGCCTACCGCATGGCCGAAGCCATGACCCGCCACACCTCCGAGACCGATTGTTATCACATCGGTCCCTTCGCCCCCATGGGTTCCCGCCACAACGTCAACCACTGGGGCGACGGCGCCAAACAACCCCGCGCCAGCCACGCCATGCTCAAACGCTACATGTACTACCTCTCCGGCGGCGACGGCCGCCTCGGCGACCTCATGGACGAACAGCTCGATGCCGATCTCACCTACGCCCGGCTCCAGCAGTACAACGGCAGCCACTACGTGCTCACCGCCGACGGCAAGCCCCAACTCCAGGGCGGCACTCCCGCCCCGCGCCCCGAGGAACTCGCCGCCGCCGCACCCGCCGCCGGTAGAGGCCGCGGCGGCGCTCCGGCCGCGTCCAACCAGACCTATTCCGACGGCAAACTCATGGAAGCGCGCTACGCCAACGCCAGCTTCGGCCTCGACTGGATTTGCTACTCCAGCAACTGGACCACCAAATGGGAACGCACCGGCGACATCCTCTGGCGCGACCGCGTCATGGCCGGCATGAAAAACATCGTCGCCCGCTCCAACGGCGGCCCGCTGGGCAGCAACTACTTCGACATCATCTTCGGCGGCCCCGAAATCCTCTTCGACGAAAAGCAAATGTACGACTACCCCGAATTTTGGAACGGTTTCACCCAGGTCTGCCAGGCCGTCTCCAATTCCGCCGGCGGCCAGATGACCGCCCCCCGCGGTGCCGCCTATGCCGCCTATGCCCTCCAGAGCCAGGACTACGGCATCCTCGCCTGGCAAAAACTCGTCGGCACCGCCCAGATCGGCCCCGCTACCATCATCCGCCAAAACCCCGTCATCACCACCCCCAATGTCCTCCACCCCGTCACCGATCCCGTCTTCCTGGGCGCATCCAACGGCTGGCAACTCCATGGGGTGGCTTCCATTCAATGGGCTCTCAATGCCATTGAAACCACCGAACTGGCCAAACCCTACTTGAAAGCCTATGAAGCCGGTGCTCCCGCCAACACTGGCCGCGGCGCTGGCGGCGCGGGTGGTGCTGGCCGTCGCGGTGCCGGTGGGGGAGGTGCCGGAGGCGCAGGTGGTGCGGGTGGCGCAGGTGGCGCTGGACAGGTTGACCCTGGTGCTGGCGGAGGCTGATTCCCCTTTCACCCTCGCGTACTTCGCACTTTTTTCACAAACCCCCAACCCCCCTCAGTGTCGAATAATTGGCTGCGGGAAACGCTTTTTTCGCGACTTTCTCCGCCGCTGCCGATAATATAGCCGGCACCCGTTGTACCCTCATGGAAGAGTGTGCGGATGATCATTGACTGCCATACCCACATCTGGCAAAGCCCCGAGCAGCTCGGCGATGGCGCCCTGGCCGAACTCTCCCGCCCCACCGTCGTCGCCGGCCAGAAGATGCGCCTCCTCCCCCAGGCCGACACCGCCAATCACCTCCTGGCCTCCGAACCGGCCGAACGCACCTTCGTCCTGGGCTTCAAGAGCAACCACCTCGGCGCGGCCATCCCCAACGACTACATCGCTGACTACTGCCGCGACCATGCCGACAAAATGGTCGGCTTCGCCGGCATCGACCCCACCGACGATGACGCCGTCGAGCAGGTTACCTACGTCACCCAGGAACTGGGCCTCCGCGGCATCACCATCTGCCCCGCCGCCCAGGACTTCCACCCCTCCGACACCCGCGCGATGGCCGTCCTCGAACGTGCCGCCGCCCTCCACATCCCCGTCATCATCTATCCCGGGACGCATCTGTCGCCCAAGACGAAGATGGAGTACGCCCGGCCGCATCTGCTGGACGAAGTGGCCCGCGCGCTGCCCCACCTTAAAATCGTCATCTCCCAATTCGGTTATCCCTGGGTCGATGAAGCCATCGTCCTCCTCGGCAAGCACCACAACGTCTACGCCGACATCGCCGCCCTCCTCCGCCGCCCCTGGGTCGCCTATGACGCCCTGGTCCGCGCCCACCAGTTCCACGTGATCGACAAACTCCTCTTCGGCAGCGACTTCCCCTTCACCACCGCCGGCGAGTGCATCGAGACGCTGTACACCATCAACCAGATGGTCATGGGGACCAACATGCCTACGGTGCCGCGGGAGAGCCTGCGGGGCATCGTCGAACGGGATGTGCTGTCGCTCCTGAACATTCCTGCCGCGCCGGCCCGCATGCTGGCCGCCATCCCTAAACAACGGCGCGTCAAGGCGGGGTAACCAAGGCGCATTACCCTGGCGCATTACCCGATTCGTGCCGCTCGTTTCGTCCGCCGCTTCACCAACTGCGGATTCCCACGTTGTCGCGTCTGGATATCCGAGACGATGGCATCCAAATTATACCCAAACTTCGCCGCCAGCTTGTCCCGCTGACGCCGCACCTCGGTCACGACTGGATCATGCGTGATATTCATAGGGCAATTCCCATTAATTCTTCCGGCGTACATATTCTAGGCGGGTTGAATCCATGCCGCAGGACAATCCGATCCACGCGGTCAGCCATTTCCGCGTTCGCCAAGTGCTTGCAGTTCCACGTGAGCAGAAAATCCATCCCGTGAACCGCCGCCGCCGCCAGATGAAGCGCATCGCGTGCCGCCTTTGCGGGAATCGGCCCTTGTTCTATCAGCGCGCGTGCCAATCGGGTGGCCTCTACATCAATTTCCAAAAGAGGCAATCCCGCAATGAGCGTCAGGCGTTCCTCAGCTTTCGCTTTCTCCCCGGCTGCCGCCTCGTCGATTACCACTTGGGAAACGAAGAGATTAAAATCCTTCCGTCGATTTGCCCACCATTCCTTCGTCGTCTTCTGGTGCGCGGCCAGTAACACCGATCTGCTCGGTCTGGCCACGAGGTAGCTCACCACGGTCGTCTCAAGATAAACGCTGCGCAATGCCATGGGGACGAATCATATCTGATCCGAAAATCGAATGCGATATTTCGGGACGGATTTTTCCACTGCGGCATCGTCGAACGCGGCGTCCTGAGACTCTCCTGTCCATCCCCGCCTCCCGCGCCCGGATGCTGGCCGCCATCCCCAAGCAACGCCGCGCCAAAGCCGCCCAACTCCATGCTCCTCCTGGTGCTTGCCGGCATCCGGTCCAGGGATATACTGCCCATGCGCCGTCCAGGGAGGTTCCCTGAGACTCTGCAACGCCACACAACACGCCAGGCTCGTTTCAGCACCAGCGGAAACGGGCCTCTGGGAAGGACAACATGACTGACCGATCCGCCATCGCTCCCCCAACCGCCGAACCCCGCGCCGCCGCGAGCCCACCCGCGGAATCCACTGCCACATCCGGCACTAACGAAGACCATGTCTATCGTCTCCTCCAGCGCCATCTGCATCAGCAGGCCGTGGAGTTCCCCCGCGCCAGGTCCGGCGCCGATATCCGTTTCCTGAAAATGCTCTTTTCCCCGGATGAAGCCCGCCTGGCCCGGCATCTTTCCTTCAAACCCACCCCCCAGCCGCAGGTGGCCGCGAGTGCCGCGCCGGAGTTTTCCGCCGCCCAAGTCGCCAGCCTGCTCAACAGCGCCTTCCAGAAAGGCGCCATCGCCTGGAAACAAAAGGACGGCGTGGAGTATTGGTATGTCGTGCCGATCGTCATCGGCATGTACGAATTCCAGGACGGCGCCCCCAGCCCCGAGTTTCTCGCCGCGGCCCGCGACTATATGCGCACCCCCGCCTTTGGCATTTCCTTCCTGGCCGTCCATCCGCCGCAGATGAAAACCATCCCCATCAACCAAAGCATCACCGTCGCGCATCCTGTCGCCACCTATGACCAGCTCCAGAGCCTTGTCGAGGCTTCCCCCGGCCCCTTCGTCGCCGTCAAATGCATCTGCCGGGAAGCGAGCGCCATGTCCGGCAAAAAATGCCAACAAACCTCGCGCCTGGAAACCTGCGTCGGCTTTGGCGATATGGCCGCCATGACTCTCCGCCGCCGGCACGGTCGGGAACTTACCCGCCAGGAAACCCGCGATATCCTCCGCCAAAACCAGGACGACGGCCTCGTCCTCCAGCCCGCCAACGCCCAAAACCCCGAATTTGTCTGCTCCTGCTGCGGCTGCTGCTGCGGCATGCTCTCGTTGCACAAACGACTGCCCAACCCCCTCCAGTTCTGGACCAGCAATTACTTCGCCCAAATCACCCCCGAAACCTGCACCCACTGCGGCAAATGCGTATCCCGCTGCCAGGTCCAGGCCGTCGCCCTCACCGGCCCGGATAAAACCGCCCGCATCAACCTGCAGCGCTGCATCGGCTGCGGCCTGTGCGTGCCTACCTGCCCGTCCCAGTCGCTGACCCTGCGGCAAAAATCCGCCCCGACCGTCCCGCCCCGCGATGCCGATGACCTCAACGAACAGATACTCGTACACAAGAAAAACGGCTGGCAAAAGTTCTGCATGCTCCTGAAGGTGGCGCTGCGCTTGTAGAGGGAGCAGTCGGATAAGAATTTACCGGGACGGAATGGGCATCATCCGGCTTTTTTGAACTCGGAAAGGACGGTGCGAAGACCGAGGTCGAAGAGTGCGGCGCGGCTGATGCCGGCGCGGCGGGCGGTGAGGTCGGCCTGATCGAGGAGGGATTGTTCGACGCTGAGGGAAATGACGCGCGCCCCCGCGCCGCGGCGCGGCCGGCCCGGGCGGCGTTTGGCACGTTGCCATTGGCGGCGTTCGGCGGCGGTCAGGGGGCGGGTTTCGGCCAGGGGAATGGGCCGGTCGATGGCGGCAACGATGGCGTCGAGTTGGC
>CAIPTQ010000254.1 GCA_903868035.1 uncultured Phycisphaerales bacterium | reverse complement strand
CCGAGCCGGACACGCGCCGGGGCGGCAATAACCTGCGGGCGAAAGGTGCCGAGGAGACTGATGCCCATCGTGTGCTGCGATTGCGGAAAGATGGGGCTTACGATCTCCCGAACACCGCGCTTCGCTTTCTGTGGGACGAGGGGCAGGCTCAGACGAGCGCTGTCCTTTTCGTGCAGTGGTGTATCGACACCGATGCCACTGCATGGATGCTCTCGCAGCGCATCAGCGATCCGCTCATCATCATCACCGTGACCAAGCCCAATGGCAAAGAGGACCGCACCATCGTTCCGCTTTCCCTGGCGTTGTTGGTTTTGATGCTGCTCATCCGCCAATCTTTCCAGGATCGCGGCATGCTGCCGGTGGTCGATAAGGCCCACCGGAATGCCGTTGCCTACGAGGCCAGACTGGCGCCGTACCGGGAATACGCCCGCGCCGATTACCGGGCGGCAATTGGTAGTATCTCTAATTCGGGAGAAGCCATCTATGTGGAGAGTTGCGCTTTCTGCCATGGGGAAATGGGAAATGGCGACGGCGTGGAAGCGATGAACCTCAGTGTGCCGCCGGAGCAGGTCGCCGAATTGAGAACATCGCGGAGTCATCTTTACGAGCTCATCTCAGCAGGGGTAAAGGGATCGGGCATGCCGTACTTTTCCTTCTATGACCGTCACAAGCTCGAAAGTCTCATCGCAATGCTCGATCAGCGGTATCACGTGCTCCGGAAGCCGGAACCGGTTCCCACAACCCTGAATCGGGTCACGCCGGTTCAAGCGGAAGCTACTTACCGAGAGGCTTGTAGCGCCTGCCACGGCGCCGATGGCCGAGGCTCCACCCAATCGAATAATTTCCAGCCGCCGCCTCCGGACTTCTCCCGCTATAGCCTGACGCCGCGGCGTACCTTTGAGGTCATCACCGCGGGGTATCCCGGAACCATGATGACCTCTCATGCCACGCTGTCCGAAGATATCCGCTGGGGGCTGGTGACGCACCTCCAGACGATGCGCAAGAAATGATGCGTCAACACACTAAACTTGGCCGTGCCACACTAACTTTTATCAGGAGGTTCTACCATGAAGATTTCGCGTGCAGTTACATCCCTATCCATCATAGCCATACTTTTGGCGGCCCTAACCGGCATTGCTGCCTCGTCCAGGACAGAGGTCATGCCGGCGCTCAATGGAATCACCATACCTGATGGTTACAAGGACTGGCGGATAATATCAGCTACCCATCGAACGGACAATAACACTCTGCGCATTATCCTCGGCAATGACAAGGCCGTGGCCGCGGCGAGAAAGGGCGATGTCAAACCGTGGCCGGACGGCTCTATCCTGGCGAAGCTGGCTTGGAAAGATATAACCCATGAAAAATGGCCTGCGGCCACTATCCCCGGGAAGTTCGTACAGGCGGAATTCATGATCAAGGATGCGAAGCGATTCGCTGCCACGGGGGGATGGGGCTTCGCGCGCTGGCTTGGTTTGGAGCAGCAGCCGTATGGCAAGGATGCGAACTTTGTACAGGAATGCTTTGGCTGTCATATCCCGGTCAAGGACAATGACTATGTATACACGTCTCCTGCTTCACTGCCATAGACGCGCTTTATTCATAGTTTTCTAACTT
>CAIPTQ010000253.1 GCA_903868035.1 uncultured Phycisphaerales bacterium | reverse complement strand
TCTAACTCCGCCCGTATCGGGCACCCCAAAGCCTTCTCCACCCCCTTCAACGACCGCCCATACCCCTCCGCCAAAGGCCACTGCGTCACCACCACATCCGCCCGCTTAAGCAAAAACCGATTCGCCCGCCCCGGCAAGGCATCCGGATTCAGCAGCACCACCGGCACCCCCATCTTCGCCCCCACATGCCCCGCCGGCCCCGCCGCATAACCCCCCAGCGCCACCACGCAATCCACACCCACCCGCCCCATCACCGCCCGCCAGTACCGGCAGCTTGCCGTCCACCCCAGCCAAAAATCCCACAACTTCCCCAGTGACTTGGTAAACGGCAGCACCGGCTGCCGCACATACCGTTCCCCGAATTTTGCCAAAAGCCGCTCATCCACCGCCCGCGGCGTAGCCGCCCACCACAACGCCAGCGCCCCCCCCTCAGCCTCCACCAGCTTCCGCAGCGCCTCCGCCACCGCCAACCCCGGATACAAATGCCCCCCCGTCCCCCCGCCCGCCATCACCACCCGCACCACCCCGGATTTTTTCGCCAAACTCTCACTGGTCATGATGTGCAGCTCACCTTGTCGTCCCCACCGGCACCGCCGCCACTTCCACCGGGAAGCCTCGCCCCGACGCGCCACTCAGCCGCGCGTCTTCCGCCTCGCGCCGCGTGATGCGCTCAATGCTCATCAGCACCCCAATCGCCGCCGCATTCATGATCCACCCGGTGCCCCCGGACGATATCAGCGGCAACGCAATCCCCTTCGTCGGCATCGACACCGTCACCACCGCAATGTTGATCGCCGCCTGCAACCCAATCACCGCTGTAATCCCAAACGCCACCATCTTCCCAAACAAATTATTGCACCGCGACATCACCCGCCACCCCACCAGCACAAATCCCGCGAACAGTGCAATCACCATCGCCGCCCCCACAAACCCCAACTCCTCGCACACCACCGCGAAAATAAAGTCCGTATTATCCTCCGGCAGATACCCCATCTTCTGTATCCCATTCCCCAGCCCCCGCCCCCAGAACCCCCCGCTCATGATCGTCAACAGCGATTGCAGCGGGTGATACCCCGCCCCCTTCGGATCCGCCTCCGGATTCCAAAACGCCGTCAGCCGCGCCAGCCGGAACGGCGTATGCAGCATGTGCCACACCACCGCCGCCACCCCCGGCAGCAAAATCCCCAGATGCCACCACCGGCACCCCGCCATCAGCACCATCGACAATACCACCGCACCCAGCAACACCGTCGTCCCAAAATCCTCCTTCACCACCAATGCCGCGATCACCCCAAACACCCCGATCAGCGGCACAAACCCCTTCCAGAAACTCCGCACCACCGCCCCCCGATGCACCGCATACCCCGCCACAAACAACACCAGCGACAACTTCGCCAGTTCCGACGGCTGAAACCCAAACGCCCCATACCCAAACCACCGCCGCGCCCCGTTGAGTTCCTTCCCCAAAGGCGTCGCCAGCACCGCCACCAAAAACCCCGCCGTCAGCGCCACCAACCACACCCCCGGCGTCCGCAACATCCCCCGTAGCGTCCGCCCCTCCCCACCCTCCACCCGCCCCAGCAGCCACCGATAGTCCGCCCGCCACAGCGCCGTCATCGCCAGCAGCGCCAGCCCCGCATGAATCGCATTTTTATTGGAGAACACCTGCGCCAGCCAGTTCTCATGCGCCCCGCGAATCCGCGAATCCGCGCTCTGCACCATGATCAGCCCAAAGCACAGCAACGCCGCCGTTATCAAAAACAACAGTTGATCCAAGGACAGCGCCAACGTCGCCAGCACCAGCCGCCCCCCGCCGCCCCGATACCGCCGCCCCGGCAGCGCCGCCGCCAATGCCGGCAGCCCGCACTGCCCGCCAACTTTGGGGGGAAAAACCGAAATACCTGAGCCATCCACTGGCATAATTTCGCTCCGCGCGCACGCAATCCTTTTCTAAATCGGCCATCCTGGCGCAATTTCTGCATATATTACCGCAAGTAACCACGCGGCAAAACTCGCAAAACCCGAAACTCACCGCAACTTCACCGTCGCCAGCCCAAACGCCGCGCATAGCGCCGAGATCAGCCAGAACCGCACCACCACCTGCTGCTCGCTCCACCCCTTCAAATGAAAATGATGGTGAATCGGGCTGCACAAAAAAATCCGCTTCCCCCCCGTAAACCTGAAATACGTCACCTGCATGATCACGCTCGACGCCTCCAGCACAAAAATCCCCCCCACCAGCAGCAGCATCGGCTCCTGCCTAATCACAATCGCCACATACCCGATCACCCCCCCCAGCGCCAGGCTCCCCGTGTCCCCCATGAACACCTGCGCCGGGTTGCAGTTGTACCATAGGAACCCCAAACACGCCCCCGTCATCGCCCCGCACACAATCGCCAGCTCCCCGGTGTCCCGCACCCAATTCAGGTGCAGAATGTCCACGGCCCAACGGTGGTCGCCCGTGACATAGGTCAGGGCCATAAAGGCAAAACCCACGATGGCCATGCACCCCGCCGCCAGGCCATCCATGCCGTCGGTGAGGTTGACCGCATTGCTCGACCCCGTAATCACCACCACCGTCAACACCGCGAACAGCCATGCCGGTAGAACCAAGTCCGTCGGGAGAAACGGCCAATTCAGGCTGTGGGCATGGTTGGGCGTGACCGCGGCATCCATGCCGGCCCCGGGCATGCGTTCCGGATGCCGATAAATGAACACCGCCAGCAGCACCCCCAAGCCAATCTGAAAGATGAGCTTCTCCCAGGGATACAGCCCCTCCCGGCTTCCCGGCGTCCGCCGCGCCGCCGTCAGCTTCAGCCAGTCGTCCACCGCCCCCAGCACCCCCAGATAGACCATGCAAAATAGCGCCGCCTCCACATAAAAATTCCGCACGTCCGCCAACAGCAGCGTGGTGAGCAGGACCGAACCGAGGATCAGGATGCCCCCCATCGTCGGCGTGTTCCCCTTGTGCTTGGTCAGCTCGTTGAGCGTCGCATTGTAAAACTCCGGCCGGTCCCCCACCTTCTGCTTCATCAGCCACCGGATCACCCGGTTCCCGCTCAGCAGCACCAGCAAAAACCCGCACATGATCGCCGCCGCCGCGCGAAACACCACCCCCGTAAACAGCCCCTCGCTCTGAATCCATGAGATCCAGTGATGGGCGGCAATCCATTGATACAACCAGTACAACACGGTTATCCTCTTTCAGCCGGCGCACCCGCGCCTGCACGCAGTGTATCCAACATAGTCTCCAACGCCATCCCGTGCGACCCTTTTAGCAAAATCGCATCCCCCGCCTTAAGCAACCCCAACACCCCCGCCCGCGCCGCCGCCGTGCTCTCAAACCACACCACTTCTCCTTTTTCCATTTTCCCCGCCTCCTCCGCCGCCACCCTCATCCGCGCCCCAATCGCCACAAACAACTCAAACCCCAGTTCCGCCACCCACCGCCCCACCCCCCGATGCATCTCCTCGCTCGCCACCCCCAACTCCAACATGTCCCCCAAAATCACCACCCGCCGCCCTTTCCCCTTCCCCCTATCCCCTTCCCCCTCCAATCGTGCAAACGTCCGCAGCGACGCCTCCACCGAACTCGGATTCGCATTATACGCATCGTGTACCACCCGCCACCCCCCCACTCCCCCCACCACCAGCGGCTCAAACCGCCCCTCCGCCGCCGTCACCTTCAGCAGCCCCGCCGCTATCTGCTCATCCGAAACCCCCATCCGCCGCGCCACCGCCACCGCCATCAACGCATTCATCGCATTGTGCCCCCCCAACAGCGGCACCCAATAACTCCCCCGCCCATTGATCGAAAACCCCGTCCCCTCCATCGTCTCCCGCACCCCCGTCAGCAGTAATTCCACACCCTCTTCTTGCTTCTTGCTTCCTGCTTCTTGCTTCTCCCGTCCCACCAAAACCTTCTGCACCTTCGCCAACGCCAACTCCTGCAACAACTCCGGCACATCCGCCACAATCATCGTCCCCCCCTCCGCCACACAATCCGCAATTGAAGCCTCCTCCCGCGCCACCCCCGCCAAATCCCCCAATTTCTCCAAATGCTCCAGCCCCACGCTCACGATCACCGCCACATCCGGCCTACACACCGCCCCCAACGCCGCAATCTCCCCCGGCGCATTCGTCCCGATCTCCACCACCACATAATCATGCCCCGGCATCACCTCCAGCAGCGTCAGCGGCATCCCAATATTATTGTTGAAACTCTTCGGACTCGCACACCCCCCCATCGCCCCGAACTTCTCCGCCAGCAGCGCATGAATGATCCGCTTCGTCGTCGTCTTCCCATTGCTGCCGCCGACGGCGATGACCTTGGCGCGGAAACCGCCGCCGAGTTCATTGGCCCGATAAGCCGCCGCCAGGCGATTCAGCCCGGCAATCGTATCGTCCACCTGAATGACGCAGACCGCGCGGTCGCGCGCCCGCGTGAGTACGGGCGCGGGCATCTCCTTGTGTACGAGGATTGCCGCCACATCCTTCTCAATCACCTGTCCCACAAAATCATGAGCATCAAACCGCTCCCCCTTAATGGCGATGAAGAAATCGCCGACGGCCGCCTTCCGGCTATCCGTGCAAATCCGCCCATTAAACGCCCGCGCACTCTCCCCCCGCATCACCCACTTCCCCCTCACCCCCCGCCGCAACTCATCAATTTCCCAAGCCTTCACAACCGCACCCCCCAAACCCCGAAGGGGTTCCACTCCATAACCCCGAAGGGGTTCCACATCATAGCCGGGGGTTGAGCGCAGTTTGGCACAGCCAAACCAGCGACACCCCCGGATAACGAACCCCGCCTCCCCGTGAACCCTGTAAGGGTTCCACATTTTTGGCGCTTCATAATCTGCCAACTAACCATATATTCACGCTCCTCCCTTCGTCTCATCCCGTCGCAGCAAAACCTCCCGCAGCGCCGCCTTCGCCTCTTCGACATCATTAAAATGGTGCTTGGTCGTGCCGATGATCTGGTAGTCTTCGTGACCTTTGCCAGCCAACAGCACGACGTCACCGGGCCGAGCCATGCTGATGGCGAGTTTGATAGCCGCGCGACGGTCAGGCTCGATTGTAATTCTGCCGGATTCCTTCCAGCCATTACATAATCCGGTGCAGATTTCATCGATGATTGCGTTTGGATCCTCGGTTCGTGGGTTATCACTCGTGACGATGACAACATCCGACATTACGTCGGCAATGCGCCCCATCTTGGAACGTTTCGTACGATCGCGATCGCCGCCACATCCAAACAGGCAAATCAATCGCCCGATAGGAGTTTCATCTTTTGGAGCCCTTTCGAGGGGTTCCATTGAACTACGCAATGCACGCAGCACATTGTCCAGAGAATCGTGCGTGTGCGCGTAATCCACGAATACTTGAAACGGCATCTTTTCACGCGGTAGGGTTGCAAGTGTCACTGGCTGGAGCCGCCCGGGGGCGCCCGTGTTGCGCGAGAGATTTGCCAATACAACCGCTCGAGGAAGACCTAAGGATTCAGACGCGGCAATGACTGCAAGAAGGTTATAGGCGTTGTGCTTTCCGATCAGAGGGGTATAAATTGAGAAGGAGGGGCTTGCTTCACACGTCACGTCCAGCATCATCGCATTCGGCTCAATCTTTCTGACGAGGAAACGATATGAACTGGCCAATGCCCCGTAAAATAGAGTCTTTACCTTGCAGCGTGCTGCAATGAATGTAGTGTAATGATCATCCCCATTCACCACCGCCACCGCCCCCTCCCCCAACCCCTCAAACAACATCGCCTTCGCCGCCGCATACTCCTCCATCGTCCCGTGATAATCCAAATGATCCCCCGTCAAATTCGTAAATATCCCCACCGCCCACTCAATCCCCGCCACCCGCCGCTGATGCAGCGCATGGCTGCTCACCTCCATCACGCAGTGCGTCACCCCATTCGCCTTCATCCGGCAAAACATCTCCACCAACTCCACCGCCCCCGGCGTCGTCATCTCCGCGGGTACGACATTCGCCCCGTCGTCGATTTCCACGGTGCCGATCATGCCCACTTTATGGCCGGCGGCTTGCAGCACGGAACGCAGCAGATAGGCGACGGTGGTTTTGCCTTTGGTGCCGGTGATGCCGATCATTTTCATTCCGGCAGTCGGGTTCCCCGCAATTTCGTGAACTAGGAGGGCGGCGGCGAGGTTGGCGTTTTCGACGCAGGCGGATGCGATGGAATACGCTGGCCCGGGAATTGCATTCCCCGGGCTTGTGGTGTCGGGGCTGGGGTTTTGATAGATGACCGCGACCGCGCCCCGACCAATGGCATCCGGGATGAACTGCATGCCGTTGATTTTTGTGCCGGTGCGCGCCACGAACAAGTCGCCGGGCTTGACCTGGCGCGAATCTTCACAGACCCCCGTGATTTCCGGATCCTTCCCTGAGCAAAATTTCCCCAACGCCCCATCCACTCCCGCCGCCGCCGACGAGGGCGTCGGCACCACCACCACCCCGCGCCCCCTCACTCGTTCCATCAACTCCAAAAACTTCATCGCACACTTCCATCAAAAAAAAGGCCGGCCCACGCCGACCCAAATCATTGCTTCCCCTCACCATCCCGCGTCACACGTATCCCCGCCCCATGAATTCGTGAATCTCAAATCTCAAGTCTGAAATGTCTGAAATCTCAAATCTGAAATCTGAAATCTGAAATATCTCAAATTTCAATTCTGAAATCTGAAATTTCTAATCTCAAATCTCCTCTCATCCTCTGTGCGTCCTCCGTTTCTCTGTGGCTCTGTGGTTCAATTCTTCGTGCGTCTTCGTGTGCTTCGTGTCTTCGTGGTGAATATTTAATGCGCCGCCGCCACAGTCCGCGGCGCCGGCTTCACCACCGCCGGCACATCCCCCGGCACCTGCATGTACATCAAACTCCGCTCCATGATCGCCACCGCCGCGGGGGCGGAGACGGTGCCGCCGAAATAGCCGTCGAGCGGGTGATGGAGCGTCACAACGGCCACCAACTTGGGATTCACCAGGGGCGCGCCGACGAGAAAGCTCGAATCATAATTATTTTCGCTATAGCCCCGGCCCCCGGTGCCATGCGCGCCCGCCGCCACGTGGGCCGTGCCGGTCTTGCCGAACATCTCGTATATTTTGCTGCCCGCCTTCGGGGCCGTGCCCCCGGGTTTGAGCACGCCCTTCATGATGTCGCGCATCAGGTCGGCCGTCTGCGTGCTGAGGATCTGCGGGGCCAGGGGCGCGGGGGCCACCTGCGACCAGGGCACCGCCTTGCCCGGTTCGACCTCCACGGCATTGAGTATCCGCGGCGTCACCAGATACCCGCCATTGGCAAACGTCGCGAAGCCGCGCACCAGTTGCAGCGGCGTGGCCGCGACCTCGTAGCCCCAACTGGCCGAGGTCATGGTGCCCTTGTTCCACTGCGCCAGCGGCTTGACGATCCCGCCCTGGTCGCCGGGCAGTTCCACGCCCGTGCGCTTGCCAAACCCAAACCGCGTGATCCCCTCATAGAGCGTGGGGATGCCCATTTTCCAGCCGATCTGGGTCATGCCGATGTTGCTCGACTTGATCAGCACCTCCGCCACGGTCACCGCGCCCACGCCATGGGAGTCGCGCACGACCCGGCCCGTCGGATCGATATACGTCCCCTGCCGGCAGTCGATGATGTCCGTGGATTTGACGACGCCCTTCTCCAGCGCCCAGGCCAGCACGAACGGCTTCCAGATCGAGCCCGGCTCGTACGGGTCCGTCACCGCCCGGTCGCGCCGCACATCCGCATCCGCCGCGCCGAAGTTCCCCGGATCAAACGACGGATAGTTCGCCAGCGCCAATATCTTCCCTGTGTACGGGTCCATCACGATCGCCGTCCCGCACTCCGCCTTGTGCTCCACCACCGCCTGCTTCAACTGCTCCTCGGCAATCCCCTGGATCACCGGGTCCAGCGTCAGCCATACCGTCCGCCCATTGTCCGCCGGCATGAACCGCTCGCCCTGGATCAGCAGCGTCTTCCGCTGCGCATCCTTAGTCACAAACATCTTCCCGTCGATCCCGCGCAGCATCGGGTCGAGCTGATGCTCCAGCCCGTCGATCCCCTCATACTTGTTGGCAAAGCCCACCACGCTCGCCGCCAGCGTCCCCAGCGGATAGACGCGCTTCATCGACCGCACAAACCCCACGCCGTCCAACGTGTGATACAGCACCGCCGCCTTCTGGGCCGCCGCCGTCCGCACCGCCGGATCGCGGCTTCTCCCCTCGGCCTTCAGCTCTTCCTGGCTCTGCTGCTTGAGCTTTTCCTTCAGCGCCATGAACCGGCTGTAGAACCCGTCATCCACTTCCCGCGCCAGCCACATGAAGCGCCGGGGCTTGTCGGTATCCACCCAGACCCCGTTGACTTCCTGCTTGTAATAGACGTTATGCTCGATCTCAAACTGCAGTTCCATCGGCGGCTTGTTGACCAGCGGAGCCAGCGCCTCAACCAAAAGTTTTTGCGCCTCTTGCAGTTGCGCGCCGCTGAGCGGGTTGAGCTTGTCGCTGGGGTCCATGATGAACGCCGGATCGGCAAACAAATTGTACACCCGCACCGACATCGCCACCGGCGTGCCGTCCCGCAGCACCATCTCCCCCCGCGCCGGCGTCAGCGGTATCACTGCCGTGATCTGCCGGCCCAATTTCTCGCCCATTTCCGGCGTCACATGCTTTTCAATCCACACCACCCGCCCCAGCAGCCCGGTGAGCAGCCCGGCTGTTGTCACAAGCACCGCTGTGGCAATCACTTGCGTTCTCTTGAGTGCGTCCATCGCAATCCATCCATCCGTGAAGTGGCACTGACCATTTAACGCAATGGCGCCACCAAATCCGTTTCCACCACCGGCAATGTCCGTCGAATCGGCTGCCGGCTCTGTAACGCGGCGCCAGTGTCAATGCCCGCGTTCTGCAAAGCCGTCGCCAACGTCTTGGGATTGGTTTGGCGGGCAATCTCTACCCGTTGGTCCAGAAGCGTTTCATTGCGGTCGCGAATCTGCGCGTAAATGCTTGAGCTTTCACTAGTTAGCTCCAGCCGCCGCTGCCGCATTCCGAGGAGCGCGAGGGCCACAATCAGAAAAATGAACAGCATGGCGAGTAACTTGAACACGGATCAATCCCTAAATACGTATGATCGGGCAATCCCCGATCATACTCGTATCGGCACTCCCCGTGCCTTGACCGCAAACTTTATCGGCCCCAACTCCCGCCGTCCAGTGGTCGCATGATTTTCGCACGTAAACCCTTATGCCGGCAGCTTTAACGTCTGACCTACCTGGAGCCGGGTGGGGTCCTTAATCGCATTGAGGCTGGTCAATTTCTGCACGGTGTCCGGTATTTTTGTGGGGGCGATCTTCCGTGCAATCTTCTCCAAAGTGTCCCCCGATTGCACGACATACGTAGCCGGCTTAGGCGCCTCAGCCTTGGGCGCATCTGCTTTTGGCGCAGTCACTTGCGCAATAGTCGTAGGCGGCTGAATAACCCCGCGCGCCGCCAGATCCGTGCCCGTGCCGCCCGGCAACGGAATCACGCCCGGATCGGTCTTTGGTGCCGGCGGAGCCACCGGCGCGACCGCCACCGGAGCAGGCGTTGGTGCCGGAACATCAGGAATCACTAGCTTTTTGCCCACTACCAGCATGGTCGTGGCATCCTTGAGTATCGCGGGATTGGCCGCTACGATCCGTTGCACGTCGGCGGGCTTGGCGGAGGTGTAATATTTGCGGGCGATCTTGGCCAAGGTGTCGCCGGCGACGATTGTATAAGTCGTTACTGGTACGGCACTTGCGCCGCGCACTGATGCATCCGTTGCTTTCACTTGGACGGTGTCAGAGAGCGTTAAAATGGGCGGGCCGCCATCGGAACGGGGATCCATGAGCGAGGGCCCTGCGGCTACAGGGGAAACGGGATCGGACATTCTTGGGCCGGAGATGGTTGTATCTACGGCTAGCATAGCTGGCGGCAGGCCGCCGCTATTGCTTGTGGCGATGGTCGAAACCACCTCGCCACCACCGGCCAACTGGGTGCGCTGGCCGCCTCCGGCAGGTGTCGGCACACCTATTGGCGACATCAGCTGGTGACGATAGTCCGACCCCACTGGCAGTGGTGCCATCTGGCCGGTGGCACCAGCGGCGGTGGCGGGGGCGGTGTTTTTATCTCCCAGGTACTCCGACAGCAGCACGCCGATGAGTACGATTACGCCCAAACCTGTCAACATCCCTATTTTTGCTTCCCGTGTCATCCGTGAGACTCCTGGCTCAAAGAGCGCGCGTCAAACGCGTTATTCCTGGTTATTTTTGTGACAAAAACGGCTTATCTTCTTGCATCTTGGACTAATTCCGAGTTGTTTAATTAAAAACCACGGCTCGCAGTTTCGCACTTCGGGATCGTGGGTTTCGCATCATCTCGCTTTCGGTCGGTTCCACCGGCTTTTTAGTCAGGGCCTGGGCGATGCCGTTTTGTTCCCAACTGCGTAGGGCTTGTTTCACTTGCCGGTCCTCACCGGAATGGAAACTCAGGAACACGGCGCGCCCCGCGGGGTTCATGACGGCGGGCAGTGCCGCGAGCAAATCGGTGATCGCTTCAGGCTCGTGGTTGACCGCCATCCGCAGCGCCTGAAAAGTTCGCGTGGCCGGGTCGATCTGGCCCCATTTGGCGGGGACGACGGAACGCACAAGCCGCGCGAGTTGACCGGTCGTTAATATCGGCTCAGTGGCGCGGGTCTGAGCAATTTTCCGGGCGATGCGCCAGGCGAAGCGTTCCTGGGCGTAGTTTTGGAGAATGCCGGCGAGTTGTTTTTCGTCGAGCTCGGCGAGCAAAGCGGAGGCTTTCTTTTTGATGCGGGGGTCGAGGCGCATGTCGAGGGGGAGGTCGGCGTTGAAGCTCAGGCCGTGTTTGAGTTCGAGCAGTTGATTGGTGGAGACGCCGAAATCGGCGAGCAAGCCATCCACCCTTGTTATCCCCACCGCGGCCAACACATCGGGCACCTCGCCGAAATTCGCGTGAAATGTCCGCAGTTCCACCTTCCCGAGGGCCTGGGTTCCCGGCCCCACCGTTTGCTCCAGGCGCAGGCGCGCGTACTTGAGATTTTCCGGATCGACATCCAGGCAGATCAGCATTCCGCCGCCGAGTGCCGCCAGGGCCTGGGCGATGCGTGCGGCATGGCCGCCACGGCCGACGGTGCAGTCCATGACCACGAGGCCGGCGCGGTCGAGCGTGGTTGCGGCATCCCCGAAACCGAGCCCGCGCATCACCTCCTCGACCATCACCGCCTCATGACCATGCTCCGGGATTCCCTGCATGGCGGCAATTTACCACAATTATGGGGTGATGACAGTGACCAGCCGTTGATCACTTCGCGGCGCGGCGGCGGGAGAAGGGGATCCAGAAGCCGATGAGGGTGCCGGCGGCGAGCATGAGGAGAGTGACGGGCTGGAGGGTGGTGATATGGGAGAGGAAGTAAGGCAGGCCGGGGTCGGCGAGGAAGGGGCGGAGGTGCCATTCGGTGAGGATGCCGGCGGCAAGGGCAAGGGTGGCGCAGGCGAGGTGGAGGTTGAGGAAGCGGGAGCGGGCGATGGAGGCGCCGAGGCCGGCGAGGGCACCGGGGAGGATCATGGCGTAGTAGCCCTGGTGGAAGAGCCAGACGGTGGCGAAGTGGCCGGCGATGCCGCCGGCGAGTGCGCCGATGAGCATGAGGATGGCGGGGAGCAGGGCCGAGGTGCCAGCGGGGGCGGGGGGCTGATCTGGGGGAGGTGGAGGCATGCCGGGAGTATATCGGTGGATGTGGATGGGAGGAAGGCGCGTGCGCGAACGCCTGCATGATCGCCGATGGCAACACCACGGTGTGCCCGAACGTCTCGACGTATCACCCGCGCGGCTATACCCTATGCCACTATACCCGGAACTGAACAACCTCGAACTCGCGGGTCTGGGCCTGGTTGGCCTGGCGGCGGGGACCATTGACACGATTGCCGGCGGCGGGGGTTTGCTGACGCTGCCGGCACTGCTGTATGTGGGGCTGCCGGCGGAACTGGCGATGGCGACGAACAAGGGGCAAAGCGTGTTTGGCTCGGGGACGGCGCTGGCGCGGTTTGCGCGGTCGCACTTGTTTGATTCGCGGCGGGCGGCGGTGTCATTTGTACCGGCGCTGGTGGGGGCGGGTCTGGGCGCGGGGCTGCTGATGGTGCTGGCGTGGCGGCGGCCGGCGGCGCTGAATCCGCTGATCCTATTGATGCTGGGGGCGGTGGCGCTATTCATGATTTTTTATCGCGTGCCGCACGCGCGGCCGCCGCTGGCGGGCAGGCGGCGATGGATGGCGGTGCCGATTGCGTTTTTCATCGCGGCCTATGACGGCTTTTTCGGGCCGGGGACGGGGACGTTTTTGATTCTGGCGTACGCGCTGGTATTTCACGACCCGCTGGACCGGGCCAGCGCCAACGCGAAGCTGGTCAACTTCTGCAGCAACCTGGCGGCGATGGCGCTGTTTGCGGCCCAAGGGTGGATTTTATGGCGCATCGCGCTGCCGATGGCGGCGGGGCAGATGGCCGGGGCGCTGCTCGGCGCGCACATCACGCTGCGGAAGGGCCAAGGGGTGGTGCGGATGGTGACGGTGCTGGTGTGTTTGGCGCTGATCGGGAAGGTGGCGTGGGATTTTTGGCGGGGGTAGAGGAGGTAGGAGATGCCGGGTGTCTCAGCCCATTTTAAGTTGGGAGACGGGACAGACCTCGGCGATGTGCTTGCCGGCGTCCTTGAGGAGGGCGCGGAGGCGTTGGACCTGGGCGATGCCGGCGGCGGCCATTTCGGGGAAGAGGGCGGTGACGGCGGGTTCGCGGGCGAAGGCGGAGAAGCGGGCGTAGAAGCTGGCGGCGCGTTTTTCGGAGGCGATGACGAGGCGCAGGGCCTCGTCGCAGCGGGCGTCGTCGCGGGCGTCGACGAGGCGCGGGCCGACGCAGACGGCGAGCTTGTCCTCCGGGGAGAGGTAGTAGCCGGCGGAGGGGGCGAGGCGCTGGAGGAGTTGCTGGATGCGGTCGCGCTGGAGGCGGGCCTGGCGGGCCATGAGTTCGAAGGATTCGCGGAGGCGGGGGTCGCGGGCTTTTTCGGAGAGGACGATGTAGCGGTAGGCGGCGACGGAGGTGCCGAAGGCGGCGACGGCGAGGGCCTTGTCGTCGGTCATTTTGGAGAGGTCGGCGGTGGAGAATTTTTTGGCCATGGGGGCATTATACGGGGTTTGGGGCGTGGGGGGTGAGCCGGGGCGGGGTCCGTCGGGTGGGACGTTTGACGTTACCCCCGCCCTGCCGGTACAGTAGCGGCCTTAGAAATGCAGGCCCCGTATCAAGGATTGCCCAAATGCCCAAACCCCGCCGCCGCCGCAAGATCGGCTCCAAGAAACGCCACAGCAAGTGGAAGGCACGCCATCACATTCAGTGATCGGGGTTGGGCACGATTTTTTGTGATCCCATCCGTGTTTGAGTGCGATTCGCAGGAGCGGTGATGCTGCGCGGGCGGGGATGCGCGGGGTTCGGCGTTCAAAGTTATTATTAGAACGCGCGGCCATCACCAATTGACGCGATTTTCATATTTCACAACCGCAGTGCCGCCGGCAATGATGCGGCCGATAGGATAGGCGGCGAGGTGGTGCTGCGCGAGGTGCCGCGTGATGGCATCCACGGCGGCCGGGGCACACACCAGGGTCATGCCGACGCCCAGGTTGAAGGTTTTGAGCATGTCGGCCTCGGGCACGTTGCCCAATTCCCGAATCCGCTTGAACACCGGCAAAATCCGCAGCTTCCCCGCATCCACTACCGCATCCACATCCCCCGGCAGGATGCGGTTCAGATTGCCGGCGATGCCCCCGCCGGTGATGTGGGCGAGCCCATGGAGCGCCCCGCCGGCGTTGTCGGCAAACAGGCCCTTGAACGGCTGGTGGTAGCAGGTGTGCGGCTTGAGGATGGCGTCGAGGAAGGTTTCGCTGAGGCCGTGCTCGTTGACGAGGGTTTCGTGGAGGAGGGCGGGATGCCGGGCCAGCAGGGCGCGGACGAGGGAGTAGCCGTTGGTGTGCAGGCCGTTGGAGGGGACGGCCAGGACGGTGTCGCCGGGCTGGATGTGGCGGCCGTCGAGGAGGCGGGATTTTTCGACCACGCCGACGATGGAGGAGGAGAGGATGTACAGGCCGGCTTCGAGGACGCCGGGCTGTTCGGAGGTTTCGCCGCCGATGAGGAAGCAGTCATTGGCCCGGCAGGCCGCGTTGATGGCCGCGACCAGTTCCAGCACCACGTCCTTTTGCAGCTTGCCGCAGACGATGCAGTCCTGCACGGCCAGCGGTTGTGCCCCGACGACGATGATGTCGTCGATCAGGTGGTGGATCATGTCCTGGGCGATGGAGGCGGCCCGGCCATGCTGGAAGGCGATTTTCTGCTTGGAGCCCGGCTCCTCGGTCTTCATGACCAGCACGGGTTCGCGGATGCCGGGGAAGGAGGCGTCGAAGAGCGAGGCGAAGGCGCCGGGGCGGTGCAGGATGCGCGGGTCCGTGGTGGCCATGGTGGCGGACATTTGCTTTTTGGCGGCATCGGCGGTGTCAATCGAGACGCCGGCTTGTTCGTAGGAGAGGGACATCAATGATCCTCGGGCAAAAACGCGATCAACCGGGGGCGGATTCTACAGCATTTGCGGCCCACGGACAGACATGTAAGGGGGAAATCCCGCGGGGTTCGGGCGGGGGGTCAGCGCCCGCCCCAGTTGGGCCGCACCATCTGCAGCGTTCCCTTGGGATTCGCCGCCGTGACCACATTCCTCAGGGTCGGCATTTCCGCCCGGAGCGTGGGGTTGGCGTACAGGGTCTGGCCGCCCACATTGAACACCATGATCGAGGGTATCAACACCAGGTGGGGCACGTCCTGCTGCGTGGGATCGACCGATATCCCCCCGCGTCCCCGGCCCCCGCCACGACCGCCGCCGGGCCCGCCACCTCCCAGTCCGCCGGCAAAACCGCCGCCGCCTGCGGCCCGGCCGCCACCGCCGCCCGGTCCTCCGCCGCCTGGCCCGCGGCCGCCCGGTCCGGCCGTTCCGCCGCGGGCGGGCAGGGGCTGCACGGGGGTAGTCAGCGTCGCGGGGTCCATCGGATTGCCGTTGCCGTCGACGATCACCGTGGTATTGCCGCCCGCCAGCGAGCCGCCGAGGTTGTAGTTGATGGTCAGCACGTTGTTGCGTGGGATGCGGGTTTCCTCGATGACGCGCCAGGTCCGGCGTTCAAAACTCTGCGGGCCCAGGTAGATGGTTTCAAGGGAGGTGAGCGCGGGGATGGCGTAGGCGAGCCATTTGTCGCCGCCGCCGCCCACGATCAGCAGATCCGCCTTGGTGGCCTGGGCGGTTTTCTGCACCTCGCGGCCGATGGCGTAGAGCTGGTCCACGGAGATCGGCGCGCAGACCACGGAGTTGCGCAGCTCGGCGTAGAGCACGGAATTCGGCGAGATGCCGGTGACGTTGTCGTCGTGCGGATCGATCAGGTCCTGCTTGAGGTTGAAGACGTGGACGGCGGCCAGCAGCATGCCCGCCAAGGCCCCGCGCGTCACCCAGCGCGCCAAGGGGGTGTTGGCGAACTTCGCCCACGGCGCGTGGTTCACCAGGAACAGCAGCCACACGAACACCACGGGCAGGGCCAGGTACATCCGGCAATACGGAAACGACGCCGAGTTGTTGCCGTTGTAGGTCCGCACGCGGTCGTAGCCGAACGTGATGAACACGAACGCCGCCCCGGCGATCGCCGCCGCCACCGCCGCCGAGCGCCGGCGCACCAGCAGCAATCCGGCGACCCCGGCGAACGCCAGGGCCATAAACGCCGGGGCGGCCACGCCGGAAATGGGCAGGGGTACAAGATCCATCAGCACCGGCGAGGGGGTGTCGCCCGTGCGTGGGGCGATGTACTGGTTGAAGAAGGTGTTGAAATACCGGTAGTCCCATTCGTAATTCACCCCCCGCAGATAGGCCACGTAATCCGGGTGCTGGAGGTAATAAAACTGATAGACGTAGAGCGGATACGGCGCGGCGGCGATCAGCCCGGCCAGCCCACACACCCAGAAGCGCCACTCGCGCCAGGTGGTCAGCAGGGCGTACACCGCCACGGGCACCAGGAAAATCGAACAGTTGGGATTGATCTGCAGGGCCACGACCGCGGTCACGGCGGCAAAAAAATAGCGCAGGGCCGGCCGCGTCCGCGTCAGCCAGCGGGGTTTGGCCTCCGGCTGGAGCAGCGGCTCCTGCCCGTCGCCCGTGCCGCGCATGCGCCGCGGCGCCGGCGGCAGGAGCAGGATCGCCGGGATGATGGAAAGCGCGATGCCCGTCACAAACCCCCGGGGGATGCCCGTAATAATGCTGTAGCGGACGGGCATGAGCAGCGGCACTAGCAGCGCCGCCGCCGCCACCAGCGAATGCCCCCGCCGCCAGGCCACCAGCGCCAAGAGCAGGAACGGCAGCAATCCCAATATCACCGTCACCAGCGGCACGGCGACGTTGTACGGCACGTGCATCCCAATCAGCGGCACGGCCAGATAACCCTCCAGGCACGAGTTGTAATCCTGCCCGAAGAAGCACGGCTCATGCAGCCGGCCGTTCAGCAGCTCATGGGCGGCATACCACATGATCGCCTGGTCTTCATCGGTGTAGCGGAAGAGATACTGCTTGCACAACAGATACCGGTCGTAAAAGAGCAGCGCCCCGATCCCCAGCACCAGCGGCAGTTGCAGCCAGCGGTGATACAGGTGCGGCTGGAGCCGCTCCCACAGCGTCCGCGGCGCCGCGGCGGGTTTCTCCACGGCACGCCAGCGCGGCACGCGACGCCCCCCGGTCGGGCGCGTCTGGGGGGCGGGCATGGTTTCCGGGAGCACTGCCGTCATGTTTCCTTCGCGAAATAAGTGGCGCCGAAGCCCTCGTCGGCGGGTCAATGATGCCAACACCCTCGTCGGCAAGTGTAAGTCGGACCCCAAAACCGCCCATCATAGCGAACAGGGTCCAGTTCCAACTACAATGCCCAACGACCCGGCACGGACAAAGTTGCCGGCGATGTCACACGAGGACGCCCTATGCCCCAGCCACTCCGGCTCTCCACGCTGCTGGGAGCCTATATCCTGTTATTCGTCGTGGGCTGCTGCCCGCCCATCCCCCGGCAGCCCGGTCCCGGCGCCGCCGCCTTCGCCGACATTAATCCCACCGAACTGCGCGCAGTCCTCTCCGGCCTGGCCCGTTCGCATGAACAAAAAATGCAACTGGTCTTTTACGTCTCCCTCCCCTGGACCGGCGTGGACCCGCCGTGCCGCGCGTTTTACAGCAACATGGGCACCGTGCAGGACACCCTGGACCGGGAAATCCGCGCCTGGGCCAAGGCCCACGACATCGACCTGACCTTCCGTTTCTCCGATGACCTCCTGGGCGCGGCCCAGGACGCGATGGAGACCCGCCAGAAGAACGTGATTTTCTCCGACAACCGCACGGACCTCACGCGGGACACCCTCGTGCAAATGTATGCCGACTACGAATGGCAGATCAGCATCCTCCAGACGCTCCTGCCGAAGGTGCGCGAGCCGGAGTTGAGGGCCTATGTCGAGCACAGCCTCAAGGCCCACCTGGAAGGCAGCGCGGAGATTGTGAGCCTGCTCAAGCGGTTCAAGGGATCGTAAGTCCATAGCCCGGCGTGGCAACGCCCGGCAAAACGTTCCCGACGAGCGCCCACCCAATCCCCGATGTGCCTACCCCGCCCGTGTTCATGGCTAATGCTCGATGTGACGCGCGGGTTTTGGCGCCCCAATCTTTTTCCGGCATAAATGATGTCGTGCCCCGCGCGCCGTTGACGCATATTCCCCTGACTGAACAGGAGGAGCGCCATGATGCGCCTTGTTTCCGCGGTGGCTTTCATGCTGGCCCTGGGTGGCGTATCCGGATGCGCCTTCTTTCAGATGGAGGCCGACACCTACGGATACCATCGTCAGGCGGTGGATCCCTCCAACGTGACCACTTACGCCTTTCCGGCCTCGGGTCAAAACGGGGCCGGCATTCCCGCTTCGGGGTTCGGCGGTTTTGGTGGTTTCGGGGGAACGTATGGCGGCCCCGGGCATCTGAACATTCCCGCATTGGGTCGCGCCGGCGGCAAGTAACCCGCACCCCTTAGGACCGGCGAATCAATAACTGTCAAAAGTGGCAGGCACACTCCGTGTGCCGTTGCGCCCATGGCAGACGGCACTTGGAAAGTGCCTGCTACTTTGACGGAGACAGTTATTGATTCGCCGGCCCTTAGCCGGCCGGATCGGATATGATTCGCGGGGTCCGCACCCGTCCTTAAGGAACGGTCTCCTCATGGAAATTTGGGCGACATCCTGAGCGGTGGGTGCCGGCCGGTGTTCATGAGTTTGTTTAATGGTGTCGTATGAACTTTCGCCGCATCCTTCTTCGCATCATGCTCGTCGCCCTGGGGTTTGCCGCCGTCACCGGCGCCGTGGGCATCATGACGGCCGCCGGCAGCGGACTCTGGCGGCTGGCGGGGACGAGCTTCCTGACCGCCATCGCCGTGGCCCTCATTCTGCCGGCATCCCACGCCATGGATGCGCCGGCCAAGCGCGACGGGGGCCTGGCGGCCATCGTCTGGGTCGTCGTGGAGTTCATTATCGCCTTGCTGCTTATCTGGTCGGTGGATCTGCTCCCCGAGCGCTTCGCGGGGCACATGGCGCAGTTGTTCTTCTACTGGCTGCTGTGCGGGATTCCGGCCGTGGCCCTCTTTTTTTCCATCCATCTGAAGCAATTCCGCATTGCCGCGCTGACGGGCATTGCGCTAGCCGGGCTGATCTTTGTGGTCTTGTGCGTGGGCACCCTGCTCATCGATGCGCCGGAGCGCCGGGTCGAAAAGGTGATCGTCACCGCCCTGGCCATGGGCGGCTTCGGCGCAACCATCGTGATGAACCTGGTGCATGCCGGCCAATCCGACCGCCGCTATTTCCGCTGGGCCGGCGTGGGCGCCGGGGTCGTGGGGTTGCTCATCGCCCTGGCCAGCATCTGGCGGGCGGTCGAAGTGGATATGGATGGCGTCATGCGGGTGGCCATGGCCCTGGGAAGTGCCGCGGCAATCACCGGCCTGCTGACACTCCTGCTGCAGGTGCCGCTGGCCGGGGCGCAGGCCATCGTTCTGTGGGGCACGATGGCTGCGGCCACGCTCTGTGCCGTCTGCTTCAACCTGCTGTTGGGAGAACAGCGCGACCAGGGCGAAACTCTGGGGCGCCTGATGGGGGCTTCGGGCGTCGCCGCCGCCTGCGGCGTGCTCGCCATCGCCGTGCTGGGGCGGCTCAACCGCCGCGGCGAATACCAGCCGGCCGACGCCTCCGCCCCGCTGCTGGAAATGATCGGCCACTGCCCGCGCTGCCAGGCCCAACAGCACTTCAAAGTCAACGGCACCACCTGCGCGGCCTGCGGCCTGCGCGTCGATATCCGCATCGAAGAGCCGTGCTGCGTCAAGTGCGGATACCTGCTCCACATGCTCAAATCCCCCAACTGCCCCGAGTGCGGCACTCCCGTGGCGGGCGCGCCGCCGGTTACCGTTGAATGAGATATGTGTCCTACCATGAGGAATTACTCATGTGGAATTCTTCCCAGCGGCTGCCGATCATTCTCCTGGCCGCACTCCTGCTCCTCCTTTGTTTTTCCGTCGGCTTCTTCCTCATGCACGCCCCCGCCGCCCCCGCCCCGGAGGCTGCCGACGCCGCGCTCAAGGCCCGCTTGGACGACCTCCAGAAGCAACTCGCCGACCTGAAAACCAGGGTGGACGAGCTGACCGCCGAAGATGTCATTTTGGCCGACGTTGAAGGCCCCGACTACGGCGACTGGACCGCCGCCGGCACCGCCTTTGGCAAAGGCCCCGCCCATGGCACGCTCGAAAACCAAAATGCCGTCTCCGGATTCCTTGGCGGCGGCCTGGTCAACACCTACGTCGGCGGCAACGACGCCGCCACCGGCACCCTCACCTCCCCGCCCTTCAAAATCAAGCACCGCTATCTCAATTTCCTTATCGGCGGCGGCGATCACCCCGGCACCACCTGCATCAATCTGATCGTAGACGGTGCCGTCGCCCGTACGGCCACCGGCAAGAATGACGAACATCTCGAATGGTACACCTGGAATCTCTCCTCCCTGGCCGGCAAAACCGCCACCCTCCAGATCGTGGACCAAGAGACCGGCGGCTGGGGGCATATCAACATCGACCAGATCACGCTGAGCCTGAGCCCCAAGTAACGCCGGAGCGTCCCACAAATCGAAAATCACCTCACCCGCCGCACCGCCCCCTCCAACTCATGCACAATATCCGCCATCCCCTGGTTCCGCGGACCCGCCGGCGTGTTCCAGCACAATAGCTCGCCGCCCGTCATCATCCCCTCGACGCGCTGGCAGGCGGCGATCACCGTCGAATGGTTCTTTCCCCCCAACGCCCGCCCGATCTCCGGGTAGCTCATCCCAGTATGCTGCCGGGCCAGATACATCGCCACGGCACGGGCCGCGGACACCAGTTTCTCCCGCCCTGCGCCCAGCAGCGCCTCCTCGGCCAGCGCGAAATGCTCCGCCACCGCCGCCACAATCCGCTCCACGGGCACCGGCCCCCGCATTGCCATCCGCTGGCGAATGCCCGCCAACACGCCGCCGATCTCGCCGCCCGCACTCGCATCCGCCTGCCCCGTGTTGATCAGGTCGATCCCCGCGACCACCTGCAAGAGCAGACCCTCCAGCTCGCGCACGCTGCTGACGGCCGTCCGCGCGATGTGCATCAGCACCGCATCGCTGATGTTCCACCCGTTTTTCGCCACGCGCCGCCGCAGAATCTCCAGCCGCGTCGGCAGGTCCGGCGAATCGATCCGCAGCACCATCCCGGAGACAAACCGGGTGGAGAGCTGCTCGCTCAAGGCTTGAATCTGCCGCGGGGCGCAGTCGCTGGCCAGCACGATCTGCTTGCCGGAGGCGTCCACCTGGTTGAACGTGTGCAGGAATTCCTCCTGCGTGGCCTTCTTGTTCCCCAGAAAGTGTACATCGTCCAGCACCAGCAGTTCCGCGCTGCGCAGGCGGCGGCGGAAGGCGTCGGTCTTGTGCGTGCGGATCGCCTCCAGGAATTCATTGGTGAACTGCTCGCCGGTCAGGTAGAGCCACTTTTTCCCCGGATGGAGCTTGGCGAAGCGCTGGCAGATGCCCTGCAACAGGTGCGTCTTGCCCAGGCCGCAGTGGCCGTGGATGAACAGCGGGTTGAACTCCTGCCCCGGTTTCTCGGCCACGCGCACAGCGGCATGATACGCCAGTTGGTTGCACGGCCCGACGACAAACTCCTCCAGCGTGTACTTGAGCGGGGACAGGGGCTGGGGTCCGCTGGAGATGCCGATGCGGCCATTGGCGGGCGCGCCGGGCGCGGGTGCCGCGGGCATGTCCGCCGGCCGGGCGTGATCCGCGGCCAGGCGCTCGCTGACGCGGATGGAGAGTTCCACCTCGCGCCCCAGCGTCTGCCCGGCGGCGGCCAAAAGGTCGGCGCGGAATTTGCCGGCGATCCACCGGGCGGCAAAGGCGTTGGCGACTTCCACGATCAGCGTATTGCCCGCCATCAGAAAACGCGTCTTGCGGTCAAACCACAGGTCGAAGCGCTCCTCCCCGATGCGCACATGAAGCTCCGCCGCGATGCCGGCGGCCAGACCGGGGCCATCGGCATCCGGCCCGTGATCCTCGATTGGCATCTGGGGAGTTAAATCAGCGGCGGCAACATCTTCCATGACGGGCGCGACGGCGGTCATCGGCGACTCCTTGTGGAAGCCCCGGCATGGGTGGGGCTTCAAACCAACGCACGATGTTGAACCGTCCTGGTTCTGGAATTCAGGCCGGCGCTCCTGCGCGGGCAAAAAGTGATCCGGAGGCGGAATTCGCGGCCGGCTTGGGCCTGCCGATTCCACCTGACGGTTGGGCTGTCACAAACACACATCATGAAGCGGGTGGGAATCCCACGACCAGACCCGCCGGAAATGAAAAACATGCTCCATAAGTGCCGGGCGGCAATCACATCCGCCCGCGAACTGTTGCTGCACTCGCTTGGCGTTCCAATTGAAGGAGAAAGTTAGCACCACAGCAGGAGATTGACAACACTCTTTTTCGCGGGTTTTTTTTCCACAACGCGTTCTGTTTTAGCCGCCGATACTTGCGCTCCAAAAAATATTTTTCCCCCCTGTTTATGCACATAGGCCGGCGTCTATTGTTGATAACCCCGCGCCTCGCAAGCGGTGGGGGTGTGTCGCGGCGCGAAAGACCGTGATTATGCGTTGCCCACCACCACGGCTTGTGGCCGGCGCGCTTTCGCCCATGCTGTGCGGGCGGGGGCGCGCGGCGCGCTAAATCAGCCGCTTTACCAGCGCCACGCGCTGGGCCACGCTGGTGTAACCGCAGCGCCGGTACAGCCGCACGGCCGGCAGATTGGCGGCATCGACGGCCAGGGTCGCCACATCGAAGCAGCGGCGGGCGGAAATCGCCAGGACGCGCTGCATGAGCAGGCGGCCGAGGCCCTGGCCGCGGGCTTCGGGGGTGAGGCCCAGATAGACCAGTTCCAGGCCGCGGCGCGCGGGGATTTCGGCTAACAGCAGGCAGCCCAAGGGTTTACCGTAGCGGAGGAGGACGGCCCAAAGCTGGGGGTCGAAGATGCCGACGGATTTGTGGCCGGTGATGACGTCTTCGAGGTCGCGCATATTGGAGAGGGCAGGGCAGTCGAGGGTTTGTTCGTAGCTACGTAAGATGGCTTCCCTAAAGAAGTTATGCGTGGATTCCTGGTAGGGGGCGACGGTGAGGTCGGGGGGGAAATTGAGGGGGGGGGGGGAGGTGGGAGGGCGGCGCTCCATGTAGGTGAGGGTGGCTAATGGGGTGAGTCCGGCGGCGGCGAAGACGGTTTTGCCGGCGGCGTCGGCGGGTTCCATCAGGGCTTGGACGACGATGACGCCGGCTGCCTGTGCGTCTGTAAGTGCTGCTGTTATGGCAAGTTGCGTCGCGGCTGCGGACTGGGGAAAATCGCTGAGCGCGGGACAAAAAAGCATGGCGGTGCGGCCGGGGGCGGGGACCCACAGGCACATGCCGACAATGACTTGTTCGCCGTTGGGACAGGAGCGCAGGGCGAGGACTTGGCGGCGGGAATCGAGGTGGATGGACTGCGCGTAAGTAATGAAGCCACTGAGCTTTGCGGTGATTTCGTCGGGGGTGCCGCGGGTGGGGATGCCGGGGGCTTGTTCGGGACCGCCGACGAGGACGCGCAGGCCGCGATTGACCAGGGTGGGGTCGTGGAGGGGGCGGATTAATTGGTAGGCGGAATCCATGGGGGAGATTTTCGGCGAGAGTGCGCGCAATATCAAATGCTTTTGCGGGCAGTCGCGCAAGTCCATTATTCAGAGGTAGTTACGAGTTCGACGGCGGAGGCTTCCGCGCGGCGGAGACTCAGGTGGTAGCCGCGAATTTTGATGTCCAGGGGGTCGCCTAAGGGAGCCCAGCGGATGGCTTGGATGGTGGCGGCGGGGGTGATGCCCATTTCCATTAAACGGCGGCGGACGGCGGGGGCGCCGGTGAGTTTGAGGACTTGGGCGGACTGGCCCAGGGGGAGTTGGTCGAGGGTCATAGTGATGCAACGTGTTTAATGGCAATGCTTTATGGATTAATCTTGGAGACGAATATTTCGTCGGCACAGCGGGCGGCCAAACCCATACGACTCCCACCGACAATCAGCAGGAGGGTGTCGCCGGTGGCGGTGAGGGTGACTTTCATGCCTTCGGCGAGGCCGAGTTCGGCGAAGCGCTTGCGGCAGCCGGGATCGGGGAAGGCCAGGCGGAGGATGCGGGCGGTGTCTCCGACATGTAAGTCTGTCAGGCGCAAGCCTTTACGTACGGATGGCCGAACGGTTTTTGGGGCCGGTAGAGCGGTGGTGGGCAGATGAATCGTACGGTTGTCGAGGGTTGTGGACACGATTTTGTGGCACCTCAGAAGACGTTTCCACTATATCGCCAATGAGACTGAGTTTCAACAGTGGATTCTGGATTTGTTGGTCGATTTTTATTATTTGACTTAATAGCCTGCATAAGGAGCTGATTTCCGCGTTTTTTGCGCTATGTTTCGCGTGGGCCGAGCGGGTTGGCGAGCGGGATGCGCGGGGGTGGAGCGGGTGTGGAGCTGCTTTGCGCGTGTGCCGACACGGTGGCGCTCCACTTTTTGCCGGTATAACGAGCAATAGAAAGAGCAGGATTGTGGGCGGGGGGGGCAGCGGAGATGGCGGTCGGTGCCGGAGGCGGCTTTGGAGTCTGGTTGCGGCGACGCGGCGGCGGGGCGATACTTTTGCATGCGGCGCGGCAAGTTCACTGACGAGGGAAGCGCATGTGGATGACCTTTCGGCGGGGGCGGGCGACCCGGCAAGGCACATGTGAGGCATGTGGATGCATATATGAATACACATTTAGCCGCATTGGCTTCGGCTCCGGGTCCGGATGGGGCGGGATCATGCGCTCGTCGGGGGCGGCGGAGAGCGACCTGGAGGGGGCGCTGGAGAAGGGCGTGGCGATGGCGGCATGTCCGGAGTGCGGGCATTTTCAGGGCGACATGATCCGGGCGTGCCGTTGGTTTTGGATCAAGTGGGTGATGGCGTGGAGCGTGATCACCCCGGGGCTGCATTTTCTGGCGGGGGACATCCGGGACAACGACAATGGGCGGCTGGCGGCAATAGAGACGTGGAACGGCATACGCACGGGCATACTGGGGGTGGGCGTAGGCCTGATCATATTGGGGTTGCTGCGGGCGGTGGTGGTGGATCCCAACCGGGTGCCGGCGTTGCGGATGCTGCATCGCCGGCGTGCGACGCCGCGGCGTGCGGGAAGGCCGACAGCCGGGAGAGAGGCGGCGGCGAACGTGCGCACCGAGTCCATGCCGCCGACAGCATCCAGGCGGGAGGCGGCGAACGGGGACGAATGGATCGTGGCGACCTGCCCCCACTGCGGGAAGCGGTATAAAGTGCCAGCCGCGCAGCGGGGGCGCGAGGGCAGATGCAGGCAGTGCGGGAAGGCGCTGCGAATATGACCTACGAGCTTGGGCGACGGGGCGTGCCCTGGCCGCGCAGGCGGCTGCGGAAAGAGGAAGTTGTTAAATTGGAGGATGTAGATGCGTGGCAGATGGAGGCGAAATGAGGCGGAATGCTTGGAAATACGAGGGAAATGGTTCCTGTCCCGTTCCTGTCCCCTTTCCCTGTCCCCTTTCCCTGTCCCCTTTTCCCTTTCCGGATGGGGCGGAATCCCTGCATCGACGAGGAACGCAATTATGCAGCAGGCGAACGGGCAGGGCATTGCCATGCCGGGCTAGTTAGTGCGGCGCGTTATTGTGAAGGCAGTTGGGCGAAGTATTCGTTCTGGTAGGCCTCCAGGAGGCGGGCGATTTCGCGGCGGTCGCCGAGGACAGCAGCGCCGGCTTGCTGGCGGGCGAGTTCCTTGGCGGTAAGGCCTTTGCGGTCGGGGACCAGGGGGTTGGGCTTATAGACGAGCCAGGCTTTCACCAGGGCGAGGTTGCCGTCTAGAATGAAATGCTGGAGGGGGGTGGCGCCCTGCACCTGGGCATTGACGTCGGCACCCTTGGCGACGAGCATTTTCCAGAGCGTGGGGGACTGTGTGAGGGAGAGGGGGGCGCGGTTTTTCTTGTCGGTAAATTTGGGATCGGCACCTTTGGCCAGGAGCAACTCGACGGTGGGAACATTACCGGCGATAGTGGCGTGGAGCAGCGCGGACATGCCGGCGGCATCGGCGGCGTTGACGGTGGCACCGCGGTCCAGGAGCAAGGCGACCTCGTCCCAACGCCCGGCGGCGGCGGCGGCTGTGAGAGGGGTGTTGCCATCGGGGGCGACGAAGTTGACGTCGGCTTTGGCGTCCAGGAGCACATTGGCGACGTCGGTATAGCCGCGGCGGACGGCGAGGATGAGGGGCGTGTCGCCATCGCGGTTTTTGGCATCGACGCCGGCACCGTGGGCGAGAAGGAACTTCACGGACTCGGCATGGCCGTTGGCGGCACCGGCGGTGAGGGGGGTGCTGCCGTCGGAGGCGACCTGATCGACGTTGGCTTTGGCGTCCAGGAGGGTGGTTACGATATCGGAATAGCCGCGGCGCATGGCCAGGGTGAGGGGGGGCATGGGGGCTTCGGCCTCGACGGCCCCCTCGCGATTGACGTTGACGCCGAGTTCGACGAGGGTCTTAACGGTGGTGGAGAAGTGCATGCCGATGGCGACGGAGAGGGGCGTGTGGCCTTTTAGATCGACAACATTAAGGTCCGCGCCGGCCTTGCCCAGGATGCGGAGGGACTTGAGGGCTCCGGCCTCGGCGGCGACGTGGACGACGGTTGAGCCATCGGGGAGGCGGGCGAGCATGCGATCAGGGTTATCGCCGACGAGTTTGGCGAGGCGTTCTTCATCATCGGCGCGGGCGATTTCATGAATGGTCAGGACGTAGCGCCAATCGCGCACTTCGAGGGTGGGTGCGGGTGTGGCGGGTTCGGCGGCTGGGAGGGGGAAGGTGAAGGTGCCGAGAATGGCCAGGGACAAGATGAAAGGAGAAAGCCGCATACATCGCCTCCCGCTGAATATAGATGATGCCTTGAGGGGATAGTATAACCGGTTGGCGGGTGAGGGGAAGAAGAGCGGGGGGGGAATGTGGATTTTTCCCGGGGTGAGGGTTGAAAGGCGCTTCCCAGCCGTGGAGAACGGCGGTAGCATATGGGGACATTTCAGGGAGATAAACATGCCGATGCAACGACGCAGTTTTTCGATGAGTGCCTGGGCCGCCGTGGCAGCCGTATCCCTGTTGCTGATGGGCTGCGGCATCCTCACGTTTCCGCTGTCGCTGACGGCGGCGGTGGCGCGCAACGCGTCGTTCTCGTTCCGGGGCAAGGTGGTCGATGCGTCGGGGCAGGCGGTAGACGGGGTGATTGTCCGGCTGGCCAACAGCCACCACATATGGACGCCGGTGGCGGGGTCCAAGGATCTGGATGAAGTGATCACGCGCCGGGCGGATGGGAATTATGGCTTCGACACGCGCGGTTCGTACAGCGAGTTCACGTTTTCCAAGGACGGCTATCAGGACGCGTACAACCGCCTGACGGCCGATAGCCCCGACGACGTACACACCCAGGGGGGCATCTGGCATAAGGGGGAGAATTTTCCGGTGGTGCTGTTATCGAGCCGCGCGCCGCAGGCCCGGCTGGTGCGTTTTGACACCAATATTACTTATAGCGAGTATCCCCTGGCGAACGCCATTGCGTTGCCGAACCTAGCGCATGCCGCGGACGGGGATATTCTGTATGCGGGCAAGGATGCGGAGGATCCGAGCGTGTTTCCAGCGGGCACGCTATACGCGACGCTGGACAAGGAGCCGCCGACGGCCCTGAATGCCAAGGGGGACATTGATCTGGCGGACCTGGACATCCCGAGCCATGTGACGCTGCATCTGCCAGGGCCGCAGTCGGGGTTCATCGCCATTGTGCCGCGGGTGGGGTTTCATCCGATTGACACGACGGATCTGGCGCCGGCCAGCGGGTACGTACATGAGCTGACGTTCACGCGCACGCGGCTGAAGGAGATGCGCTCCACCAACCAGGAGAACATCATCGAGGCGCACGAGTATTTTCTGTTCCGCGCGGGGCATTATTATGGCAAGGGGGTGTTCTCGTGGGGCATGCAGGCGGGGAAGCCGGTATTCCGGTATGAATTGTATATCCAGCCGGAACCGGACAACCGTGATTTGCACTATTATCAGTCGAACCGTGACCGCTGAGTTCCGAAGTTTCATCTGCCGCGAGTACAGCCTATGCCCGATTTCATTCGCATTTTTCGCCGGCGGGGCTGGCACATTCTGGGGCTTATATTTCTGCTGACGGCGCTTTCGGGGTGCCGGCTGTACGAGGCCCCGCGTTATGAGCGGCTGAAGTTTGCACCCGGCGCGCCGCAGACGCGTATTCTGATGATTGGTGACAGCCTGACTTACTACAACGATTTGCCGGGGCTGCTGCAGCAGTTTTCAGCCGGGGAAGCGGCGCCGATTTACATCGAGCAGCACACCACCCCGCTGGCGGCGCTCAGCCAGCACTGGGCGATGCGGGATGCGGCCCGGCGCATCGGTACGGGGAGGTTCGATTATGTGGTCCTGCAGGATTTCAGCCGCAAGCCGGTGACGGAGCCGGAGGAGTGCCTGAAATATTTCGTGCTGTTTGATGAGGAGATCAAGCGCGCGGGGGGGAAGACCATGGTCTTCCAGAACTGGACGCGCCGCGACCTGGAAAGCGATTATTCGGCGCTGGTCAAAACGTACGGCACGATCATTGACCGCACGCAGGCGCGGCTGGCGCCCATTGGGGCGGCGTGGAAATTGTGCGCGGCGGAACGGCCGGACATTGCGCTGCTGCTGGATGACCGGCATCCGACGGATGCGGGGTCATACCTGGCGGCATGCGTGTTGTATGACGTTGTGTACAACAAGAAATCGGCGGCGCTGCCGAGCGACCTGCCGGGGCCAAAACTGCCGGCGAGTGTGCTGGCGGCGCTGCGGTCCATTGCCGACCGCACGGTGAATCCACAGAATCCCCAGGCTCCGTGAAGCGCGGCGGATTCGCCGGCCGGCGCATCACTGTTGGCGGAGAGTGAACCATGACTGCCATGCAACGCATCGTGTCACTGAGGCTTGCCATATTGTTGGCCGGGGCCATGGTGCCGGCCTGCGGTTTAATCACCGCGGGCATTTCGGTGCCGGAGGCCTTCAGCCATAATGGCGATCTGGGACTGAAAGGCGCGATTGTGGACGATCAGGGCGGGCCGGTGGATGACGTGGTAGTGACGGTGAAACGGGAGTATTACCTGTGGCACGCCGACCGGAGTTACCCGGAGTTTTCCACCCAGACGCTGATGGCGAATCACACCTTTAACGTGCCGCAGCAACGGGCGCACGAACTTGCTTTCACGTTCCGCAAGCCGGGGTATATGGATCAGACGATAGTGGTGGCGCAGACGTACATCCGTTCGGAGAACCGCTGGGTGGAGGGGGATCAATGGCCGCTGAATACGCCGGCGCAGGTGGTGATGCAGCGGAAGGACCGCCCGATGCCGGCACTGCGGTGGCTGGCGGTACAGGCGGACTACACCGATCCGAACACACAGCCGGTGATCGACCTGAGCAAGGCGTTGGCGACGGGCGGGGCGAGCGATCCAACGTATGGCTATACGCGCGATCACACGATTGCCCTGTCGGATGGGGCGCTGTTGAACCTGGGGCCGGTCCAGACCGTGCCAGCACATGGGTTGTATGCGACCATTCAGCGGCAGCCGACGCGCACGACGGGGCCGGAGCGGCGGGTGGATCCGCTGGATTTGAATCTGCCGGCACAGTTGACGTTCCGGATCAGCGATGCGGACGCGGGTTTTGCGGGATTCACACCGCAGGCGGGATCGAATCCGCTGGCGCAGATGAGCCAGGCACCGGAAGGGGCTTATGCGCCAGAATTCACGCTGGGCGAAAGGCGATTGCGGACGCTGCGCGATGCGGCGAGCAAGAATGTGGCGGACCGGAATGAATTTTTCTATTTTCGCGCGGATGGCAAGTACGGCAAGGCGGTGGTTTCGTGGGCGCAGTCGTCGGATGAAACCGGCCCACTGCGGCTGTTCATTGCGGTGATGATTCAGCCGGATGGGTCGCGCAATCTGGCGGTGCGCAGCGCGCCTTGAGAAGGGACGCGGTTTGGCGCTGCCACGCGGATGGTGAACCCACGAGTGCCATCTGCGCCATTTGATCAACTCGCGGATCATTCCATTTGAAATTGCGGGCAAGACGGTCGCTTCCTTATGGTCGCGGCTCGGATATCACTTGCGGATTCGCGAGGAATGAAACACTAGTTCTGCAGCACATCTTTTTCGCGCAGGGTCTTGCCGGCGCCGCCAGAATCTTTGGCGATTTGGGCGAGGGCGGCTTCAACATCGGGGCTCGGGTCGGCGATGAGCGCCAGGACATTGATGCGCACGTGGGCGTCTTTATTGAGTTCTTTCACGGCGGGGGCAAGTTTCGGGTCGGGCTTGCTGTAGGTGACGAGGAAGATGGCCTCGGGCTGGAGCGCGAGGGCCTGCTGGAAGGCGTTCTGGAAGGCGGCGACTTCGTTCTCGATGCTGCCGGAGCTGTCGGTCCGGGCGTACTCCTGCGCGAGGGTGCTGCGAAATTCGGGGGTGACGGGGGTGAGGGTCTGGCCGGCGAGGGCCCGGAGGTCTTCGGAGAACACGTAGAAGGCCACCGTGGTTGGAGCTTTCAGGTCTTTGATGGCGCGGGCGATCTCGAGATGAACGGGGTCGGCGAAGTTGGTGGGGGTTGCCGAATGGTTCACCAGGAATACGACGCTGGCGGGGGAATCGGAGAGGCCGAAGATGGTGATGGTGGGCGCCGGGGCCGATGCCGGGGCTGATGTTGGGGCCGATGCGGGCACCGAGGCGGCAGCGGGGGTGGGAGGCGGAGTGGGCGTGCCAGCAGGTTTGCAGCCGAGGACCAGGAGCAGCGTGGGAAGGACGCAGGCAAAGATGAATCGCGGCATGACATGACTCCGATAAGGGGACCAAAATCCAACCCGGACGGTAGAGGATGATACTGGGCGTGGATGGATAGGGGTAGCTGCCGGGCAAACGGACCGACTGGCACGCACTGGCACGCGGGGGTTTTCGCCATCGGCGAAACCCCATGCCGCCCCACGGCACTTGCCAAGCCCGCGCCAGCTAGTATACTGGAGTCTGGTTCTAAATTAGTCCTTCTCCCAACCCGCCCGATTCGCCTCCCCGGCCTTCGGGCGGGTTCCCTTTTGGGCCGTGGCCGGTGAAATACCTCCGGCACCACCACCTATGATTGCGGCAGGAGGGCCGGGGGAGGCAAAGCAATGGGGCCGGTCCGTCCTGTCCCCTGTTTCCCGTCGCCCCGTATCAGGGGTGACAGAGCGTCTTGGATGGCACTAGGCGTCATAAAATGGGCCAAAATTCACAATATATTTGCTATTTCGCAATGTGGTGACATACTGAATGACACGTGGGTATTTCGTTTGCCAGTTTCTGTGGGAAAAAATATGAAAACAAAAACAACTTATCGTCCGTCCGTGTTTGGCCTGCTCGCGTTAACCGCCACAGCGCTGGGTTTTTTGGCACCACCCGCAGGGGCCGATGTCATCTGTCGGGATAGCGACATGAGCTTCCTGAACTACGCGCGTGCCGACGGTTCGGCCTCCGATTCTTTCACTTACACAGTCAAAAGTGGGCCGGCCACGGTACTGGCGGTACTTTACGAAGGCCACCAGCCCGGAGCGCCGACATTTCCCACCATTACCTGGACGCCTGTGAGCGGTCCGACCGTGACTCTGCTTGCGGCGGCCAGTTGGTTTAGCGATCCGAATTCCGTGGGCCGGGCAAAAAGCATGATTGCCTACGCGGTGCTGGGTGACGTGGCCACGGATATTAGTGGGACCGTAGGCTTCACATTCAGTGGCGGGCAGTATTCGGTCGCAATGCGAGCCGTGACGCTGGGGGGCGTCAGCCAGGACCAGCCTGTCGGCACCCACACACACGTCAGTGCAACGGATACCACTTCATTATTGACCGTTCCGGTTTATAATGTTTATAGTGGGGCCATGGTCCTGGCGAGCTATGCCAGCCTGGGCTCCTATGCCGACTGGGTTCCCCCGACGCAATTGCTGGGGCAGGCCAGGGTGAGCGCCCAGAGCGGGTCGGTATATGCCGCTTGGGCCAATGCCGCGGACTCTGGCGGCGTGACCATAATCGCCGGTTCGCAGTCCTCTACGCAGCAGCGGGTATTGACGGTGGCCGAATTCCAACCGGTGCAGGCACCAGAACCGGCAAGTTTGGCGGTGCTGTGCGTGGGCGGGATGATGCTGCTTGGACGGCGCAGACGGTAGGGCGAAACAGACATAGGCCCTCACCCGTCCTGTCCGGACAGGAACCATTTACCGCGTCATTCCCCGCCTGGGGCCGCATATTCGCCACCGTGGGCCACGCATCCACATCCAGCATTGTACTTTAGGCCCGCGGGCGCGACCAGCGGCGCGAAAACAACACGCGCGAAGGGGGTGATGTGCGTTTGATCGCCAGGTACACGCGAACAAATCCTTCGCCCCTTGGGGGCGAAACGGAAATCGGGGGCGCGGACCACGGGTTCCGCGATGCCGGCGCTGCGCGGCGGCATCGCTCCACCCGTGGCTACATTCCACGGCCCCTCCGGGGCCAAGCTCCACCAGTTCGAAGATGGATATTTTCAGATGATCGCCGGCGTGTGCTACGGATCTCCGGGGCACCGGTTCACCGTGATGCCGCGTGGATGGGCAACCCTGACAGGGTTGAACGGTGCGCGGGGGCAAGGGCCGGGGGCGGCGCGCGTTCCGGCGCGGCGGGACGCGCTCGACCCCCGGCTAGTGGTCCATTCCCTCAGAAATGACGGGTACACCAGCAATGATGGTCGCTCCCTTACGGTCGCGGCTCTGAAATCACACGCAATTTCGAGAGGAACGGACCACCAGGAGGTGAGACCCCTTCGGGGTGACTGGTGTCGGGAGGACGAGGGGGGATTTTTGGCGAGAACGGAAGAGGGGATGGGAATTATGGGAATTAGGGGAATGATAATGGGCGGCGGGGGGCCAAACGCGAGAAGGGCGTGGCCGGGGTGTGAATGGGTGGGAACGCCGTAAAGCATGAAGGCGCGACTGACGGCAGATGCCCGCGTTATCCCGACGTATAACGACGGGATGATCCTTTTCTCATTTCCAGCGCCGTGATACCGGAATCCTAATGTTATCGGGTCATACTGCATGCAGGTGTGGACGAACGGGGGTTGATGGAATCGGCGACCGGTCGTTCACGCAAGCCGCAAATTTGAGACGCAAAAAAATGGGCCGGAGGCCGCTGGGGAGCTGCTGCGCCAAGAATTCCGCATCTGAAACCAAAGGGCCTGCACTTGTATGGTGCGCGCTATGCGCGTGATTTGAAAATCATGCGTCCGGGGATTTTTCGTCCCCATTTTTTCAGGAGTCCGTCCCATGAAATCTTTCCGCAACCAATCCGTAGCCGCTCTCACCGCCGCCGTGGCCCTCGCCCTGCTGAGCACCGGCGTTCGCGCCGAAAGCTTCACCTTCGGCGTCATGGCCGACACCCAGGACACCATGGGCACCGGCGTCAACACAGTCTCCACCAACATCATCAACGCCGTCAACCAGCAATTCATCGCCAAGGGCGTGTCGTTTGTCGTCCAAGTCGGCGACCTGGGCGACAATGGCTCCACCGCCAGCCTCCAGACCCGCCTTGACTACACCGCCGCCCTCACCAGCAACGGCATCCCCTTCTATGGTCTCCGCGGCAACCACGAAGACAATGGCGCCGGCCAAACCTTCTTCAACACCAACTACATTCCCACCACCACCGCCAGCACCGTCGTTTCGGTCATGCCGGGCACCAGCAACTATACGGTGACGTATAAGAACACCAAGATCGTCCTGCTGGACATCCTCACCGCCGATACGCCCGCCGCCCTGAGTAGCGCCACGACTTGGATGAACACCGAACTCACCGCCTCCGACCACAGCCAGGCGTTCGTGTTCCAGCACAAGAACCTCCTGGGCCAGAACCACAAGGACAATGAATTCGGCAGCGGCAACGATTCCAACACCGCCAACCAGAACGCTTTCATCAGCGTCCTGCAGTCCAATGGCGTCCGCTATGATATCTCCGGCCACGACCATATGGATCACCGCGCCATGGTCACCAGCCCCGATGGCCAGTCCAAGGTACAGGAACTCATCTGCGCCTCCGACAGCACCAAGTTCTACGCCGCCAGCAGCGGCTTCTCGACCCGCGAAACCGTCTACAGCGACCAGCAGGGCACCATCGGCTACTACACCTTCACCGTCGACGGCCCCCGTGTGACCGGTCGCTATTTCACCACCCCCAAGACCACCTCCGGCACCTCCGATGGCGACATCACGGCCAACCCGGTCTGGACCCTCGCGGAAACCTTCGGCTATAGCACTAACGGCAAACAGTTCACCATCGCCCGCGGCGCTTCCTACGGCACTGGCGCCACCCCGGTCGTGCAAGACGCGATTCCCGCCGGCGGCGGCTACCAGGGCACGTCGATGAAAATTCTCGGCGGCTCGAACATCACCACCGCCACCGCCGAAGGCAGCCGCGCCGTGGCCGATGACGTCAACACCGGCTGGACGGCCAAGGGCGAAGTCAGCGCCCTGATCTATTCCGATGTGTTGACCCTCTGGGGCATGGCCAATGGATTCAACTCGGCCCAGACCGACAACTTCGCCCTTTCCCTGACGGTTGACGCCAGCGCCATCAGCGGTCTGACCCTGGCAGACGGCACCACCCTGGGCCTCGTCACCAAAGACGCCGGCGGCAACTGGGTCAATGCCGTGAGTTTGAACTTCGGCGGCGACGGCGGCCTGGGCTTTGTGGCCGGGGCGTACAATTCCTCGTACGGCCTGGGCACGTACGGCTTTGACGCCGCCACCGACACCGCGTGGGCCGTCATCAACCACAATTCCGATTACGCGATCGCCGTGGTCGCCACGCCGGAACCGGCCTCGCTGGCGGTCCTGGCGCTGGGCGGCCTGGCCCTGCTGGCGCGGCGGCGGAAGGCTTAATGATGTGACACAACATGGAAGGCCCGGCGGGATGCCGGGCCTTTCTTAACCACAAGTTATTCAGTCATATATATAAAGGAATTAAATATGCGAAACTTTCGCGCCTTCTCCGCACTACTGGCGCTGGCGGGCCTGGCCTCCGCGGTCCGCGCCGACTTCTCCTACACCCAGAATTTCGACGGCATGGGCACCGGCACAACGGCCCCCACCGGCTGGTCGGTCTACAGCATTGCCGGCAGCCATGACCAGTTCAAGCCCGCGGACGATCCGAGCGGCACGGGCGGCCTGCCCACCAGCGCGGCGATTTCGGGCGGCACGGCCAACGCGACGCTGCTCGCCGCAACCGCGGACACCAGCACGACCCAGAAGAGCGCCCAGGGCTACAATTGGGGCGTGGGCGGTTCGACGACCAATCGCTCCCTGGGCACCTCTCCCACCGGCATCGCCGCGATGGTCCTGCAGTTGAGCCTGACCAACAACAGCGGCGCGGCGATCACCGACCTGAGCATCAGCTACGACGTCCTCGTGCAGAGCGTCACCACGAACAACAACAACATCACGACGAACAACTACGTGGGCATCGAGGAGTTGCCGGGCTATTGGCTGTGGTACAGCCTGGATGGCGGGGCCAATTACACCAATGTCGCGTCCTTGAACGGCAACGGGCACACCTGGGCCAATGCCATCGGCACGGTCAATGAAGCCATCGCCGACCTGACCCTCTCGTCGCCCTGGAATGACGGCGCCAGCATCCGCTTCCGCTGGGTTGACGACAACGCCCAGGGACCGTCGCCCGACCAGAGGCTCGGCTTGGAAAACGTGTCGATTCAGGCGGTGCCCGAACCCGCTTCGCTGGCGGTCCTGACACTTGGCGCCGTCGCCCTCATGGCCCGCCGCCGCCGCGTTTGATCTGTGATGTACCCGGTTTATCCGGGGGGGAGGCGCGCTTCGTGGGACGCGCCTTCCCCCATGCGTGTTCGCCACCACCCCGTTTTGTTTTTTTCTCTTCAGGAGTAATGATCATGTTCTCTACCAAACTAGTTCCCTGGAACACCGCCGCGCTGCTCGTGGCGGCGCTGGTCGCGTTTGATGCCCCCACCCAGGCTGACGTCATCACGTCCAATCCCTATCAGGGCGTCACGGTCATCACCCGCACCGAGACCACCCCGCGCACCGTCACCATGCACATCGCAGAGATCGACCTGACCGCATCGGGCATTTCCTTCGCCGTCACGCCCCACTCGGGCGCCCGCGAAACTACCCGTCAGACCACCACCGATTTTGTCACGCAGAAACAGGCCCAGCTCGGCGTCAATGTCGCTTTCTTCGATCCCGTCGCGATTCCCGCTTCCTCCAACCCCGATGTCTATGTCGCCGGGCTGATCGTCTCCCAGGGCCAATTCGTCTCCAATTTCGATCCCCAGCCCGCCCCCGGGTTTACCCCCAACCAGAGCTATGCCGTCGTCCCCTACGCACCCGCCCTCAACATCGATCCCAACAACAGCGTCAGCATTGTGCATCGCGATGCCTCTAACCCCGACAATCAGCACATCCTCGAGAACGCCACGCTCTGGAACACCGTCTCGGGTTCCGCCCAAATCATCACCAACGGCACCGTCACCATCCCCTATTACAACGACGCCACCCATCCCGACGGCCTTCTCACGCCCGGCAACGGCCGCAGCAATTCCAACTCATGGTACAACGCCGTCACCGCCCGCACCGCCATCGGCTTTACCCAGGACAATACGCTGGTGCTGTTCACCGTCGATGTCGCCGGTGGCAGCAATGGCATGACCGTCGGTGAAGTCGCTCAGATCCTCAAGGACGACTACCTCTGCTATCAGGCGCTGAACCTCGATGGCGGCGGCTCCACGGCCATGTCCCTGCGCGACCCCGTCACCGGCGTCGTCAGCGCCATCAACGCCAGTTCCGACGGCAACTACGTCGGTGGCCGCCCCGAAGGCGTCAACCTCGCCGTCTTTGCCACTCCCGAACCTGCTTCGTTAGCCATCGTGGCTTTGGGCGCGATCGCCTTGTTGGGCCGTCGCCGCCGCGCCTGAACCCGATCACTCCGCGCCAAGGGGGAGGTGCGATGCATGGGTCGCACCTTCCCTTCCTAAGGCCCGTCTGTACGCAGTTGCTGATTCATTCACAAGTTCTTCGCGCCGGTGTGGCGCTGTGGTTCTTTATTGTTTTTTTCAAGGAAGGTTCACATGACTACCCGCAAGCACTCGTCCGTCCTCCTGTTCGCCGTCTTCTGCGCGGCCGCTCCCGCCCTCGGCGACACGTTTACCATTGGCGTCATTCCGGACACCCAGAATTACACGGACTACGCCAACTACACCAATCCCGCGGCCCAACAGCGATTCCTCGATGAAACCAACTATCTGGCCAATAACAAAACCGCCCTGAATCTCGCCTTTGTCACGCACGTGGGAGATGTGGTACAGCATGGCGACCTCTCCCGGACCGGCGACCTGACCAACGGCGAATGGCTCCGCGCCCAGGCCGCCATGAACGTCATATCCAATGCCGGCATTCCCTTCGGCCTGGCCCCCGGCAACCACGACTACGACAACTACAGCCACACCACGGGCAGCCGTCCCCTAGCCGGCAACGTCATGTGGAACCAATACTTTGGCCCCGGCTCGGCCTACTTCACGGGGCAGTCCTGGTACGGCGGTTCCTTCAACGGCGGCATGAACAGCTATCAGATCTTCAATGCCGGCGGCAAGTCCTACATGAATCTCTCCCTGGAAATGCTGCCGACCAACGCCGCCATTGCCTGGGCCTAGGGCGTCATCAACGATCACCCCGGCATCCCCACGATGATCACGACCCATGACTTCATCAGCCCCACCATCACCACCGCCACCCGCAACGATGCCCAGCCCCGCGCCAATGATCTCAGCGGCTATTTCGCGGGCACCGGCGTCAATAATACACCCGATCAGGTCTGGGATTCCCTCATCAAAAACAACGACCAGATCTTCATGGTCCTCTGCGGCCATAACTGGAACGGCACCGACGGCAGCGGCGTGTCCAATGGGGAAAACCTCCGCATCGACAACAACAGCTTCGGACACCCCGTCTACCAGGTGCTCAGCGACTTGCAGGGCAACACCTTCTCCTACAACACCTCCACCGGCGCCTACACCGCCAATGCCTACACCGGCGGCGAAGGCTGGCTCCGCCTCATGACCTTCGACACCGACGCGGGCACCATTCACTTCCAAACCTACTCCCCGACCCTCGGCCTCTACGCCGGCGTGGGTTCGGGTCCGAACTTCAAGCTCGATCCGTCCTTCTCCGACTTCACCCTGGCCATCCCCACCCAGGCCACTCCCGAACCGGGCAGCCTGGCGCTGCTGGCCGTCGGCGGACTGTGCCTGCTGCGGCGGCGGAAAGCTTGAACGGAATCCACATGTGCTGTGAACCGGAACTTGCCTACCGGAAGGGCCGTCGGCAAACAATAGGGGAGGCCGCCAAATTTGGGGCCTCCCCTTTGGATACGCCTCATTTCCAATGATTGACATATACCGGAGTATGCGAAATTGTCGTATTTATTGGACCTGACAGGGACCTGACGCGGCTTAACGAGACGCTCACACAGTCCGAACCCATTCCCGACGCGGACGGTCGATAGTGGAGGCAATGGATTGCAGTCACGTGCAGGACGCACTGAGGGCTTCATGACCACACTCGCCATTCCGCTGTCTTCCGTCCGAGATCCCTTGGCACCCACTTGGCGTCCCGCTGACACCATGCCGCCGCCACGTGGCTTCGACAGCCTTGAGGCCCGCGAAGGGGAGTTTCCGCTATTTGACGATACGGGGGATATTCTGGACGCCCTGGTGATCTCGGACCTGCACCTGGGTTCGGATAACTGCCAGGCCAAACCCGCCGCCGCATTTCTGCAGGCGCTGCTTGACGGTGCGCCCCGCACGCACCGGCTGATCATCAACGGCGACGTGTTCGACTCGATCGACTTCCGCCGGCTCAAGAAATCGCACTGGAAAGTGCTGTCCCAAATCCGGCATCTTTCGGACAAGCTTGAGGTCATCTGGATTGCGGGCAATCATGACGGTTCGGCGGACATTGTTTCGCACCTGCTGGGGGTGAAGGTGGTGGAGGAATACATCCTGCGTTCGGGGGGCGAAAAAATACTCATCGTCCACGGGCACCAGTTCGACGACTTCATCAACGACCACCCCATCCTCACCTGGCTGGCCGACACGGCGTACTGGCTGCTGCAGAAACTGGACCGCACGCATCACATTGCGCGTCTGGCCAAGCGGCGTTCCAAAACGTTTGTCCGCTGCAGCAACAAAATCCGCGACGGTGCCCGGCGGCTGGCCCAGAGCCGGCATTGCACCATGGTGTTATGCGGCCACACCCATCATGCCGAATCGATTCCCGCCGCGCCGCAGATGCCCGTGGCCTATCACAATTCGGGCTGCTGGACGGAAACGCCCGCGACATACCTGACCATTCGCCGGGGATACGTCGAAGCGCACGAGTACGTGACGGCCGAAGTACGACAGGATGCGTGAAGGCCGCCTATTAAAGCGGAACGCCGAACGGGCGGGGATTGGCGTGGCACATTGCATCAAGTGGATGCCGTGGTTGCGGCATTCTGGGGCAGGAAGGGTTCCGGGGGTTTTTCGGCGATGGGGTGGGCGGCGATCCAGCGGAGGAAGCCGCAGAGGTCCTTGAGCAGGAGGGTCAGGAGGATGCCGATGGGGACGAAGAGTTCCAGGAGCAGGAACTCATAGCGGGGCGCGGGATGCACGGCTCCGATATCCAGGCCGACAAAGAGGCCCAGGCTGGCCACGGATCCCGTGGCGCCCAGCACGACCAGAACCACCGGCAGAAGAAGGAGAATGGCGGCGAGGCAGGCGGGGCGGTGGGCGCGGCGGATGGGCAGGGACAGGAGGGCCAGGGCCAGGGCGATGCCGGAAAATGCGGCGAGAAACAGGAGGGTGAGCAGTTCGGTGTCGAAGAACTCGTAGCAGTCGCTCCAGGAGAGGGGTCCGAACCATGCGCGAACCGAGCGATATTGCCGCCACAGGTCATATGCCGCCCAAAGCAGGAGGGGCATATTGAGCAGGAACACCAGCAGGCCGATGAGCAGCGTGCAGCGTGCGGCGACGAGGCGGACGCGGGTGGGGGTATTGAGATTGGTGAGGTAGGAGAGGACGTGGGCGGAGGGGAGGGGCGCGGGTGGGGGGGAAGTCGCCGCCGGGGGAACAGAATTGGGAACATGGGGTGTCAGGCTCATGGCGGGGGCAGTATAACCCTGCTGTGGATGCCGGCGAAAGCCAAGCTGGAAAGCACGCCCCGCAGGCATGCTTTTAAGGCCGATCTTGCAGGCGATGCGGCGTGCATGATCGAACATGCGTGCAGAAATCCACCCGCCCTCACCGCGTCAAAAGCACCCGGGTAAACCCCGGCATAAAAACGGGTGAACCGGCGTTAAGTCAAGGTCGCCGAAATGATGATGAGAAACACTACTACCCGGAGGAAAATGATGCGCTTCGCCTGCGTTCTATTTGGTATCGCCGTGCTGGCCGGTTGTAAGCTCGATTCCACGCCCACGCCCCCCGCGGCGGTGGTCCCCCAGCCCGCAAGTTCGGCCGCCGTGGTCCAGAAGCCCCCCGTCGCCACCGCCCCGGCGGTCCGGACCCTCCAGGGCGCCGCCGGCGTGATGCGCGAGATCACGGCCAAGCAGTTGGTCTACGACATGAAAGTCGGCTGGAATCTCGGCAACACCATGGATGGCAGCCCGGGCGAAACCGGCTGGGGCAATCCCGTGACCACCCAGGAAATGATTGACGCCGTCAAGGCGATGGGGTTCAAGACCGTGCGCATCCCCGTGACCTGGAACAGCCACATCGGTCCGGCGCCCGACTATGTCATCGACAAGGCCTGGCTGGACCGCGTCGAGGCGATCGCCAACTACGTCCTGAAGGACGGCATGTATGCGATCGTCAACACCCACCACGATGGCTGGATTCGCCTGACCGCCGCCGGCCAGACCCAGGGCGCGGCCCAGGCCGCCAAGGTGTGGACGCAGATCGCCAATCGCTTCAAGAATTACAGCGATTATCTGATTCTTGAAACCTTCAACGAACCCAAAGGCACGGTCAATCAATATACCGGCGGCAGTCCCGAGGCCCGCAGCATCCTCAACGCCTATCACCTGGCCTCGGTCAACGCGATCCGCGCCACCGGCGGCAACAACGCCCAACGGTTCATCATGGTCTGCACCCATGCGGCGACTCCGTCGGACGAGGCCATCCGGGATTTGGTGATTCCCAACAACGACCCCCGCTGCCTCGTTTCGATCCACACCTATTACCCGGGCAACTTGTCCTTCGGCAACGGCAGCGCCAGTTGGGGCACCGATGCCGACAAGGCCGCCATGCGGCGGGAACTCGACCGGGAATTAAAAGCCGTCGAAGCCAAGGGCGGGACCGCGGTCATCGGCGAATGGGGTTCGGTCAGCCGCGTGGATTTGGCCTCCCGCGTCGCCCATGCCGAATATTATGCCCAACAGGCGCGACTCAGGGGCCTGACGGCAATCTGGTGGGATAACGGCGGAGGCGACTTTGGCATCCTCAACCGCCGCGTGAACCCGGTGACCTGGCGGTGGCCGACGATTGCCCAGGCGCTGGTCCGGGGCGCCGACAGCGCCGTCATGGAACTGCCCAAATAAGCAAGGACCGAGGCGCCGCGAAAAGGCAAGCCCGTATGAAGGTCAACGGGCGCGGGAACGGTTCGCGACGCGGCCGGCCCCCGGGCCAGCCTGCGCAGCGGGAAGTCATGCCGCGCCTGTTACTTATTCCTCCTCCTCCTTGCGTTCCATGAGCCGGTAGCCCACGCCGCGGACGGTGTGGATCATCCAGGCGAGGGCGCCGAGTTTTTTGCGGACGGCGGTGATATGGACGTCGATGGCGCGGTCGGTGACGAAGACTTCGGTGCCCATGGCGCGGTCCATGAGTTGATCGCGGGAGAGGACGCGGCCGCGGGCGGAGAAAATGGCGGTCAGGAGTTTGAACTCGGTGGGGGTGAGGCCGACCGACCGGCCCGCGACGGTGACCTCGTGCTTGGCCTGGTCGATGACGACCGGCCCGGAGGCCAGGATGGACTGTGCCGGCTCGGTGGAGGCTTTGCGCCGCAGGACGGCGGCGACGCGGGCCATGAGCACCTTCATGGAGAAGGGCTTGGTGACATAGTCATCGGCACCCATGGAAAGGCCGACGATGATGTCGGTCTCCTCGGTCTTGGCGGTGAGCATGAGGATGGGGATATTGGCGGTCTCCTGGTTGCCCTTGAGGGCGACGGTGACATCGCGGCCGGAGAGGCCGGGCATCATGACGTCGAGGATGACCAGGTCGGGCTTGTGGGTGCGCGCCATTTCCAGGCCGGTGGGGCCGTCATGGGCGGCGAGGGTTTCGTAGCCGTTGCGCTGCAGGTTCATGCCGATGAGTTCGACCAGTTCGCGTTCGTCGTCCACCACCAAAATCTTCTTGCGTCTGGGCATGATATCACTCCAAAACACCGGCACTCCCGCCGCTTGCTCAATTCCCTCACCCTAACATTGCGGTCGGGGGCTGTTCGTGTCAAGGAAATCCCCCCGCGCCCCGCCGGTCTTCATATGGCCTTAATCAAATCCTAGCGCCCGGATAATGCCGACGTGAGACAGGACACCCCATCTTCCCATGAGGGATTCCTTGCTCCCGGATGTGGTGGATATGGTGGCTATGATTATTGAGGCGGTGGAGAAACGATCCCAGTGTCGCTGGCGTTGCGGAAGTTATATTGCCGGGCGAGAACGGTAATGCGGGAGAGCGCTTCCTCATGCTGGGCGAGGGTCATGTCGCGGGAGGCCAGTTTCAACGCCAGGATGGTGTGCGGGCGGTTGGGGATTTTTTCGAGGAGTCCCGGGAGGCGGTCCCAGGTGGTTGTCGCGCCTTCGAATGTCAAACCAGTGGGTGAGACGATGACGGTGACCGAGGCGACGGCGAGGAGGCGGTAGCGGATTGCCAGACGGTCACGGGTGGCGGCGTAGCCCATTATTTGGAGTATCCCTTGATCATTGGAGGAACTGCGGAAGATGAAGGTCGCGGGAAAGGGGTTTTGGTCCGGGGGTTCCATGTTGTGGGCGGAGTCGGTTTCTCGGAGAATTAATTTGCTCTCGAGGCGGGCCTGAAGGGCTGCGGGCGTGAGGGTGTCCCATGCGGCGTTGTCGACGGGCAGCGCGAAAAAGCCGTTATATCCTTCGCAGGTGACCCGGGGTTTGCCGTTTCGGGTGAGGCTATTGGCGTGAATGTTGCTGGTGATCCATTGCAGTACGGCAGGGTCGGCATTGTTTAATTTATACTGCGCAATCAGGGGCGGGGGCATGGGGACGAGGCGGCCATCATGGAAATTGATGAAGGCTTCGGCGAAGGCGGTTTCGTCGAACGGCAGAGACAGGTTGAGGATGCGCGGCGCGAGTTCGATCACGGGGGCAAAGGCGGGTTGAGAGGTGCTGGCGGCAGAAGCGGCCAGTGGGCGGATGCGCACCTTGATGCCTTTGGGGCTGTCGGAGATGCCCAGCATTTGCAGAATGCCGCGGCCCTGGCGGGTTTGGAAGAGGAAGTTGGCGGGGAAGCTTAGTATGGGAATGGAGTTGACCTCGGCGCGAGACGGGCCGGTGGAGGCAGGAATGGCGCGGGGCGCGAAGTGGATGTCGAGGAAGCGTTGAACTTCGGCGGGGGAAGAATTCCAGATGGAGTTGTCGACCAACGCTAGGCGGGTGTCGAGGGCAACCAGACCGTTGTAAGCGGGGAGTACTTGGCCGTCGCGGCCGCTTTGGGTGGTGGGTCCGATGTCGGCGGTGACGTCGATGCCAGTAGCTTGTCGCCAGTAGAAAGCTTCGCCATCGTCGTTTATGGTGGTGCCTTTGGGGCGTTCGGCGGCGGAGTGGGTTTGGCCGGTGTCGAGATCGGTGTAGAGGTAGTCAGGTTCCTGGGCAGCGGGGATAACGGTTTCGATGAGGGGGGCGAAGGCGGCGGTGGCGGACGGGGAGGCGAGTCTGCGGAAGGTAATGATCCCGGGGCCGTTTTCCTCGTTTACCTCATGGATTAGCAGCGTATCGCCGTTGAGTACGAAACGTACGATTTGGGTGTCGGACTGGGATTGGTTTGGTTGAGGATTCATCATGATGTGAAGATAGGATCCCTGGACAGACCACATGCCGGACTGTTCACGCAAAGGGAGATTTTCCACTTCTGCAAGGGTGGTAAATCTGTGGTCTCGGGACAACGTAAGCACGCCCTTGGCGGGAAAATTTTTGAAGTTTTCAATTTTGGTGATTTCCCAAGTGCCGATGAGGGAATCTTCAACGGAAACCATTGCGGCGGTGGGAACGGGCTTTATGCTTGTGAAGCGCAAATTAAGCAAAGGCCAGAGGATGGCGGCGGCGGCCAGGATGATGGCGATTTTGGCGGCCCATCGCCGCCGCGCGATGATGCCCAATATCAGCGCCGCCACCAGCACGATTAAATTGAGGATGGACAGGGAGAGTATGGTGGCGATCGAGATTTGCCACCATTTGTATGCCGGATTCAACAAGAGCGCCATTTCCGCCATAAGTCCAAGAATACTGAGGCCTAAGGCGATGATGGCCAGGCTGAGCTGGCTGGTTTTGGGGAGGGCGCTGGAATTGGAGATCGGAGATTTGTTGGCGTCGAATGCGGCTTTGATGTCGGTGCGGTTGAGGAGGACGAGGGTCCAAATGGCCATGGTCAGGCAGAACAGATTGAACGGCCCGGCTATCAGGGAAAGGATGAAGAACCTGACGAGGCATGCCAGGATGGTTACCCAGCAGACAGCGGCAGCCCAACGGCGGCGTGCCAGATAAAGAATGTCGATGGCGCAGCCGAAGAGCAGAATATTGGGGACGATGGCGCTGAGGAGTATGACGTAGATGAGGGACCAGTAATTCCAACGCGAATGATCGAGCAGGTAGAAGATCAATCCGGAGTAGATGAGGGTGATGAGAACGGCGGCGCCAGCCAGGCAAAAAGCGGGAATGCGCAAGGCCTGACGGGCTTGGTGGAGTGGGTCGTTGGAGGGCGGTGAAGTGGGAGCGGGTGAAGGGGCATCGAGTGTCGCCAGGCGCTCGGGTGGGAGACGGAGGTCGTGGCGGACGCGATAGACGACGTAGCTGATGGGGATCATCAAGAACGCCAGCAGCCATTCCGGGCCGTGGAACATATCGTGCAGAATCCCGATAACAAGAAACGCGGGAAAGACGAGAAGGACCGACCAGAGAAGAACGCCCAGCCAATGGATTACGGGCGTGCCTTCGCGGAGGCCAACGAGGGGGATGAATTTGCTGAATTTGAGTTTGACCGGTTTGCCTTTGCCAAGGGCGAATTCAAGGTCGGAGCCTAAGGTCATGCCCGCGGGTCGGATGGGGGTAGGCGTGTTGGTCACGGTCTCGACTTCGGTCTTGAATTGCGTGGCGTTTTGGAAGCGGAGTTCGGGCGATTGCTCCAGGGCCCGCAGCACGATCTGGTCGAGGCGCACGTCAATCTGCACCTTGTGCGAGGGCGGCTCCAACCGCTTGGCCGGCAGTTCCCCCGTGAGCATCTGATAGAACACCACCCCCAGCGAGTAGATGTCGGCACGATGATCGACATCCGCGGGATGCTCCAGTTGCTCCGGGGCCATGTACCTCGGCGTGCCGATCACTTTTTCGCCCGCGCCGGCCGTGGTCCGGCCCATCAGCTTCGCCAGGCCGAAGTCCGCGATCTTCACCACCCCCTGCTTGCTGAGCAGAATGTTCTCCGGCTTGATGTCCCGATGTACGATGCCCTGCTCATGCGCGTACTGCAGCGCCTCGCAAATCTGCGGCACAATCGCCAGGGCCTCCTTGGGCGACACATGGCCCGAGTCCAGCAGGCCGCGGAGATTCACGCCGTCCACATATTCCATGATGAAAAAATAAAGGCCCGCGTTCCGTGGGCAGTGGTCAGTGGCCAGTGGAGCTGGGGGAACAGGAATACCGGAGGTTTCTCCCAAAATTTCCGGAGACCTTTCCTTGGGGCCACTGACCACTGACGAAGGCCCGCTGCGTTGGCCGAATTCGTAGAGGGTGACGATGTGCGGGTGATTGAGGCGCGCCATGGCCTGGGCTTCGCCGGTGAAACGCTGGGCAAAGGCGGGATCGTGGCCCATCTCCGGCGGGAGAATTTTCAGGGCGACGACGCGGTCGAGATCCTTCTGCCGGGCCTGGTAGACCGCCCCCATGCCCCCGCGACCCAGCAGACGGATGATTTCCAACTCCGGGAAGAGGGCGGCAAGTTCCGTGACCTCCGGCGGCAGCCAGCGGGCGGCGGGTTCCGGGGCGGTGAAGCCCACGGTTTGGGCTTCCATGCCGCGTTTGAGCAGGCAGCGCGGGCACAGACCGGCGGGGGAAGCCGCCGGCAGGGGTGTGCCGCAGGTTTGGCAGATGGGCTGGGTCATAAGGCAACTCCTATTGTCGGGTCGCCCTCAAAAGAAGCAAAGGGGGAAAAAGCTTACAGGAAATTTCGCGGAATTTTTCGGTGGGGGTCATAACGCGTTAAGCAGATCGCGCATTTCCTCATCGATCAGGGCCGGGTCGGAGACGGTCTGGGCGATTTCCGCGCGGAGCAATTCGCGATACCGTTTGCGCAGGCGATGGGCCGCCACCTGCACGGCGCCTTCCGTAGTGGCCAGACGGGCGGCAATGGCGGCATAGCCCTCCTGAACTTCCCCCGTCAGCGTCGCCTGCAGCGCCTCGAATAGCGGCAGTCGGCCCGCATATTCCGTCTTCAGCCGCGCCATGACCCCGTCCAGCACCGTCAGCGCCCACCGGTGATTGAAAAGCTGCTCCGGCGTGCGCGAATCCGCCGGGTCCAGCCCGCACCGCGACTCGGCAGCGCCGGCCGACAGGCTGAAGGTCCGCACCCCGCCGCCGCGCTTGAGGGCGTTTTGCTTGTCCCATTCATTCGCCAAAAAGTGCTGGAGTGCCGCGAGCAGAAACGACCGGAATTTGCCTTTGGCAGAGTCCACCGCTTTCAACGCGCGCGTTTCCAGAAGGCGGGCGAAGAACTCCTGCGTCAGATCCTCGGCACGGTCAGGCGCATGCCCCTGGCGACGCAGATACGCGTACAACGGCGGCCAGTAGGCCAGCGCCAGTTCCTCCAGCGCCCGCCGCCGCGCCACACCGTCCGCACTGCCACGTGCAGCACTGACGATGCTCCAGCGGGTGGCGTGGAATTGGGCGGATGAAGCTGGCGGCATACAACGCTCGTGATAACGTCATGGACCTTTGCGGGCTGGAAGATCATATCGCAAAGCGACCAACAAGACTGCGGCCCAACTCCCATGTTATAGTCCCCATACTGGAGACCCCCATTTCGTCCACCGCGCCCATCTTCTTCCTCACCGCCGCCGAGCACTCGGGCGACGCCCTGGGGGCCGCGCTCATTGTGGCGCTGCGCGGGCGGTTTCCGCAGGCCCGCTTTGTGGGGCTGGGGGGCCAACTGATGGCCGACGCGGGGTGCGAGCTTTTGGCCAATCCGGTGCGGCGTTCGGCGATGCTGGTGGGGGCGGTGCTCACGGGGTTCTGGTACTGGAGCAAGCTGCTGCGGCGCATCGGCCGCGAACTGGCGGCAGTGAAGCCCGACGTGGTGATCCCCATCGATTCGTCCTTCATCAATTTGCGCATTGCCGCCGCGGCCAAGCGCCAGGGCCTGCCGGTGTGCTACTACGTGGCTCCGCAGGTGTGGGCGTCGCGTCCGGGGCGCGTGAAAAAAATCCGGGCCTGCGTCGATACGCTGTGCTGCATTCTGCCCTTCGAGGAAAAATATTTCGCGGACTCCGGCGTCCATGCCGTCTATGTCGGGCATCCGATGTTCGACCATCCGCTGGAGGCAGAGGCCGCGGCCCTGGATCCGCCGCTGCCGGCGGGCGGACCCCACGTGGCGATTTTTCCGGGGAGCCGCCGCGCCGAGATCGCCAAGCACATGCCCCCCATGCTGGAAGTGCTGGCCCAGATCAAGGGCCGCTTCCCGCAGGCCACCTTCGTGGCCGCCGCCCCCTCCGAAGAGCGCGCCTGGCAAATCCGCCAGCACCTGCGCGCGGCGAACGTCGCGGTGGACATCCGCGCCGGCCATGGCGACGCCGTCATTCAATGGGCGGATTTGGTCCTGACCAAGTCGGGCACGGCGACCTTGCAGGTGGCGCGCCAGGCGCGGCCGATGGTGGTGATGTTCGCGGTCACGCGGCTGCAATGGGCCGTCGCCCGGCATTTCATCCACACGCCGTTCATTGCGCTGGTCAACATTCTCGCGGGGCGGCGGATCGTGCCGGAGTTCATACCTTTTCACGGTTCGCCGCAGCCGGTGGCGCGGGCGTGCCTGGAGTTGCTGTCCACGGAGGAGTTGCGCCGGGAGATGGTGGAGGAGTTGAAGGCGGTAGTGGCGCCGCTGCTGCCGACGGAGGGGATATTGGCGGCGGATCGGGTGGCGCGGGAGGTGGAGGGGCTGCTGGGGAGCGAAGGTTCAATGAACAATGGCCAATGAACAATGAACAATGACGACGTATTGGTATTGCGATCGAATCCAATCCCTGGGCATGCCATCTTAAGATAAGCTTAGGCTAATCATCCCCCCGATAAATTGCCACCCAAAGACGAAAAATAACCGTTTCAGCGGCACGAAAGCGGTGTTATTTCCGCAGGGGGGGGGCCTTTCATGGTCTCATGGGTGCAACTTGAGGGATGCAGCGGCGTATAGTGTGAGGAATGTGTTACGATTTGGCAAAGAATTCGTTAATGATTTCATCAAGGCATCATCTTGGCGGGTTATCGTTTCGCCGTGCCTAGGGCTGCATCGGGCAGTCCGGAGTCGATCTTGGCATCTTCCGGGCTTCTTGGCCCGAGACTGAACAACCGACGGAGCCGACCCCATGACGGAGCCAGACTCAGAACCCGGCGCACTGCTGGAATCGGTGCTGGAGAAGGAGTGCAACGATTCCAGCGCCGTGGTGCCTCCCGGTGAGGTCGCGCCCGCGCCGCAAGGCCACCGGCATACCAACAGCATCCTGTTTGTGTGCAACTTCCTGAGCAAAGGCTGGGAAGTGGCGATCATCGGGCTGTTGATTTTCATCCAGAACGACTACCAATTGCACCACTCCTACAAAATGCCCATGTACATGGTGGGGATTCTCCCGACGGTCTTCATCGTCAGCCAGATCAGCATCAGCCTGTTCGCCGGCAAAATCGCCCACGCCCTCCACAGCCGGAACGTCATCTTCCTGGCGATCATCTCCAGTGCGCTGGCCTGGATCACCATGTTCCTGTCCGACAGCCTGCCGGCGCTCTTTCTGGCCTATACGTTCGGCGGGATTTCCTCCGGGCTCTTTGAACCCATCGGCAACTCCCTGGTGGCCAAGTGCTCGGCGTCCAAAAACCGCAACACGGCGATCGGCAACTTCGCGGCCTTCGGCGACATGGGAAAAATCTCGGTCGTCGCCGCGGCCACCGCCTTGGCCGGACTCCTGGGCGTCGGCAACACCTATCTCGTGCTATTCACCTCCGCCGCCATCGCCCTCATCCTAGCCATCATCTTCATTCCCCATCCCAAAAAGTATGCCGCGGAGTCCGCCGCCCAGGAAATACCCGTGCAGCTCCGCGATCTGCTCAAGAACGTCAAGTTCTGCATGGCCACCGCCGCGGGCATCGCGGACTCGTTCTCCAGCGCCTCACTGTACATTTTCATCCCCTTCCTGCTGACGGGCAAGGGCATCGACCTCGACAAGACCCTGTACTTCAACGTGATCTTCTTCGTCGGCTACATGTCGGGCCGGCTGGCCCTGGGGCGTCTGGCCGACAAGCACGGGGCGCCCAACATCCTGATGTGGTCGAAGGTCGCCATGGCCGCGCTGATCATCGTGCTGATCTTCGCCGAGGGCAGCGTGGTGCTGGGCCTGCTGCTGTTCCTGCTGGGCATATTCACGCGCGGCTCCTCGCCGATCATCCGGGCGATGGTGGCCGACGCCATGCATGAGAAAACGAGTTTCCACGACGCCTTCGCCGTGTACTCGTTCGCCTCCCGCAGTTCCAGCGCGGTCTGCCGGCCGATCTATGGTTTTCTCGCGTCGCTGACGGGCATCAGTTCCGTGTTCTACGCCTCCAGCGTGGTGTCGCTGCTGACGCTGTATCCGGCGGCGCGTTACAAGACGGCCCCGGGCCACGCCGGCCCGATCCCGGGCGACGATGCGGTGGAGAATGCGGCGACCGATGAGGCCAATGTTGATGCCAACCCTATCGATCGGCTGTTGGGCGACGTGGACGCCGCGTTGGACAAGTACCATGCCGACGACCCTGCCGCTCCGGGCCGGCCGATCAACGGCCATGCCCAGCGCGAACTCGGGGTGATTGGCGTGACGGCGCTGGCGGAACAGGAACGCAACGAGCAGTACGCGGAGTCAACGAAGGAACATTGATAACATTTAGCATTACGGCACACGGTTTATTTCATCTTTCTTAGCCTGTTACATACCCCACGAATCCCGTAACTCCCGCCACATCAAGCGCTTGCCGCATTTTTATCCCCGCGCGACCGGCTTTTTGATAGCGCGCCTTGCTCATCTTTTCTTGCCGTAATGTTAACACGTTCTTTACATGTGCCCGCTATAGTCCGCCCCGTTCTGGTGTTAATTCATATTACGGAGTGACACATGCAACTACCCAATCGGTTCCAGCGGGCATTTTTGGTCGCCTCGATCTTAAGTCTGGCCGTCACCTCGGGCGGCTACGCCCAGGCGACCCCGAACGAAGATCTGGCCACCCAGGTGCAGGATCTCAAGGCGCGCCTGGCGCAGCTTGAGGCCAAGCAAAACGAAAACTGGATGACCGACGAGCGGACCAAGCAGATCAAAACCATCGTGGAGGGCGTGCTCGCGGACGCCAAATCGCGCGGCCAGTTCCAGAGCGGCACCGACTTCGGCTACAGCAACGGCTTCTACATCCAATCCGCGGATAAAACCTTCAAGCTGGTGATCAACGGCTACGCGCAGTTCCGTTACACCTTCTCCGACTCGACGGTGAAAAACGCCTCCACCTACGCCACCCAGCCCAAAGCCGGCGACGCCAGCGGCTTTGACTTCCGGTATCTCCGCCTGACCTTCTCCGGCAACGCCTTCACCCCCAATCTCACCTACCTGATCACCGGCGACTTCGCCGGCAACTCCACGAACGTCAACAATTTTCAGGTGGTCGATGCCTACTTCGCCTACCGCTTCAATGACCTGTTGAACATCCGCGCCGGCGCGTTCCTGGCGCCGTTCTCCCACCTGGAATACATTTCCTCGGGCCTGGCCCTCGTCGACTTCCCCGCCCTCTTCAACCCCTTCGATCCCGCCCGCGTCTTCGGCGTGAGCCTTTTCGGCGACATCGTCAAGGACCAGCTCCTCTACGAAATCAATGTCAACAACGGACCCCAGTCCAACAAAAACGGCCGCGCCGCCGAACTCGCCGGCCTGACCGACAACCGCCCCAGCCTCTACGCCCGCCTGCAGTATTTCGGCGGCACGGGCAAACCGTCCGACTTTGCCGATGAATCCGATCTCCGCAAGGACACCAGCACGGCGGCCTGGAACATCAATGGCGCCTTCGGCTATGAGTCCGCCAACACCAGCAACACCGCCTTCCCCGGCAAACAAGGCTCCACAACCATCCCCGGCATCGCCGCCCTGACCACCCCGGGCTTCCTGACCTACCCGCTCAACGGCGACCTCTTCCGCGGCACCATCGATGGCGAGCTCAAATACCAGGGCTGGCATTTCCTCGCCGCCGCCTTCATCCAGCAAATCAACGAAAACCCCGGAGCGGGCATCACCACCGCCACCAGCGGCACCGTCCCGGCCACCCTGCCCCCCGGCTATGGCAGCCGCATGAGCTTCTTCCAGGCCTCCTATTACGGCCAGGTGGGCTACATGATCAACAAGCAATGGGAAGCCGTCGCCCGCGCCGGGCAGCTTTTCACCGAAGGCGGCCCCCAAAAAATGGAGGAGTATGCCCTGGGCCTGAATTACTTTGGCTTCGGCAAAAACGTCAAGATTCAGGCGGACGTGACCTACTTCCCCAATGCCGCCGGCCTCTCCAACACGACCTTCGGCACGTTCGTGAACACGCAGGACATCGTCGGGCGGCTCCAGTTGCAGGTGAAGTTCTAACCCGCGCCGCCGCCGCACAAATACTCACTTCCCCACAAGTACAAGCCGGGGCGATCGCGGGAGAT
>CAIPTQ010000252.1 GCA_903868035.1 uncultured Phycisphaerales bacterium | reverse complement strand
GGAGAAGGCGGGACGTGCGATACTGACGATGTGGATGCGGGGATCGATGACGATTTGGCAGCTCAGACTCATGTTTTCAGAGTCGAGTTCGGCGCCAGGGTCTTTCTGCAGCGCGGCGGTACGTTGGCGGGTGATACTCTCGGGAAAGATGGCGACGGGCCCGACAATTGTCCCGCGGCGCCAGCCATTGCTTTGGACTACGAGTCGGTTTTCACGTCCAAAGTTCTGGAGGAGCAAGCTGTGCTGGGCGGAAAGGGCGAGGAATACTTCCCAGAAGGGCTTGTCAGTGGCGGAGAGGGTGAAGGTTTCGTCGCGCTTGAAATCGCCGGGGGGCCAGCCGCTGAGTTGAATGCCGAGGGCTTTGGAGAGGGCAGCGCACACTTCGTCGCGGGCGGCGTTTTTGAAGTCGACGGAGATGGGCGGGGGATTGACGGCAAGGTCTTCGTGAATGGCAGCGAGGCGGGATTCGAGGCGGGCTTTGATTTCTGGGTCGGAGGTGGTGTCGGCGGATTTTTGCAGCAGGGCCTGGTCGCGCCAGGTGGTTTGGTCAAGTTCTTTCTGGGCGGCCTCGCGCTGGGCGAAGTCCTGGCTGGCCAAGGCTTTCAAAAGCGCATCTAGCCGTGCTTGCTGTGTGGACGGGCTCGGGCCATTCTGGCCCAACGCGGCACCCACCGCCAGAAGGATTACCACCGCCACCCACATCCACCTTGTGTGCTTGGGAACCATGCCTATCTCCATAAAACGTAGGTTTCTGATCCCACGGTCACCGTGACGCTGGCGTCAGCGGGTGGGGTCGGGGGTCGGCTGGAAGTTGGGCACGGTGGCGGGCGGGGCGGCAAACGCGGAACACTGGCGAGAATGATGAAGAATGCCGCGACAAGTGAGAGGCTTCGAGCCATGGGTTCTCTTTCTTGGTTGATCAGTGGCGTCGCCGCAAATTCAGATCACTCGCCAACCGCCGCCGGCAACAACTTCCCCATCGCCCGCCCCGCCTCCTCGATCTTTGGATCCCGTTTCAAATCCGCCATAAAATAATCGTCAAACAGCGACACCAGCGAGAACAACCCCTCCCCCTTCTCAAACGCCTCCACCTTCAATGCCGCAAATTGCTCCCGCCTCGGTGCAAAGAGCGCCTCCCGCGGCAGACCCACGCGGGCCACCAGCGTCATCGTCGGAGCCACCTGTCCCGCGCGCGGCCGCGACTGCAATCGCAACACCGTGGGCACACCGTCCCGCGATCCCAACTCAAACTCCGCCTGCGACCGCGGCAGCGTCAAAATGAGCCGCCCTTCCTTCACCTCCGCACCACTCATCTCCGCCACCATCGCCTGAATCACGCTTTGCATGTCGATCTCCACCCGCGGCGCATCCTGCAGCGTGATCCCAAACGCCGACCCCGACCGTGCCGCCGTCCAGCTGAACACCGGCGACTGCGCCCGATACTCCAGCGTCCCCGGCCGCGACGTCGACAGCAAAACCGTCAGGCCATTCGTCGAATAAACCACCGGCACATGTCCCGCACCCGCGTACACCACCATCCCCACCTTCCCCCCATTCCGCGCCACCACCATATCCAGGTCGTTGGGATGCAGTTCCTCCCCCGCCGGAAAGCGCACCGAAAATCCCACCTCAAACTGCTCCGGCCCCACGCCCGCATCCCCCGAAAAATTGAGCGCATTCCCCGCCTCCATCAGCTGCCCCAGCACCCGCACCACCTCCGGCGAACCCTGCAACTTCCCCAGCGCCTCCTTCTGCTTGCGATACTGCTCATTCACCCACTCCACCACCTTGCCCGCCATCGCCTCATCTAGCCCGATCACCATCCGCTGCCGAATGATCGGATACACCTCCTCCACGTCGCGCACCCCCCCGGTCGGCAGCTTCGGCACACTGTCGGCAATCTCACTGCGAACCGCATTCTCCGCCGCCACCATCCGCGCCGCATGCTCCAGCTTGTTCCACAGCCGCACCATCGTACCCGCCATGTCCGCCCGCAATGCCGCCTCCGCCGCCGCTCGCTCCGCCCCTGCCGGCAGATTCCGCCCCCGCTCCGCCAATGCCGCCTCCATGTCCCGCCGCTCCTCCATGTTCTCGAACATCGACACATACCGCTGCACCAACTCCCCCTCCGTAAGCGCCAACACCGACACCCGCGCGCTAATCACCGGGTTCGTTGAGGGCAGCGACTTCGCCGTCTCCGCAACCGCCGTCGTCGCGGGCACCGGTCCAACCGCCATCACCTTCCCCGGCACTTCCGCCACCCCACCCCGTATGAACCAAATCGCCAACATCACGGCCAGGGCGAGGCCGGCGGCCACGGCGATCTTGGAAGGTGTCCAGAAGAGCATATGCGAGACGCCTTTTGTAAGGGTGAGAACGCTGGACTTGAGGGCGACACCGTGGAGAGCGGAAAGGGCGAGGTCCGCGACTACCGCTGGCAGGGCGGGGGGCGCCGACAGCAGTGCATGGGCGGCCAGAAGCGCCGGCAGGGCCATGGCCGAGGCGGCGTGTTGCGGTCCCAGGACGGCGCGCAGGCGTTCGAGCGCCCGC
>CAIPTQ010000251.1 GCA_903868035.1 uncultured Phycisphaerales bacterium | reverse complement strand
GTGCGTTGCCGCGTCCAACAACCCCTGCAGTTCATGCTGGCCGTGCAAATCCACCAGATGACGGCCGATGGCTTCAAGATCCGGCAGGTTGACGAGGGTTCCGTTCACGCGCGCCCGGTTTTTCCCCGCCGAAGTCAGTTCGCGCTCCAGCGTCAGTTCCTCCTCGACATCGAGTTCCAGGCTTTTCCACAGCTCGCGCAACGCGGGAGAAAAGGGTGCCTGGAAAACCGCCTCGACGCGCAGCTTTCCGGCCCCCTTCCGGATGAGATCGGTTCTGGCCTTGGCTCCCAGAATGAGCTTGAGGGCGTTGAGCAGAATCGATTTGCCCGCGCCCGTTTCCCCGGTGATGGCGGTGAAGCCCGGCTCGAATTCGATCCCGGCCTCGTCGATGATGGCGAAATCGCGGATGCTAAGGCTGCGGAGCACTTGCGCTTGGCTTTGCTTGCGAAGAACGCGCCGGACCCGTCGCAGCGCCATTAGTCACGCCCCGGCTTCCGGTCCAGCCCAGCTTGGTTCGCAGCGAATGGAAGTAGGATATTCCCTGCGGCCGGATGATGTTCAGCCCCTCCGGATTTTTGCGGATGCGAACCACGTCGCCCAATCGCAGACGACAGCGATGACGGCCATCCACGTAGAGACCGACCGCCTTGCCGCCGCCCATCAGGCTTTTCACTTCCAGTTCCATGAAGTCGGGAAGCACCAACGGCCGCATGGAAAGCGAAGCCGGATTCATGGGCGTGAGCAGGATGGAATTTCCCGAAGGATGGATGATGGGTCCGCCGGCCGAAAGCGAATGGGCGGTGGAGCCGGTCGGAGTGGATACGAGCAGGCCGTCCGCGTGATATTCCGTGAGGAAGACGCCGTTGGTGAACACCGAGAGTTCCACTATTTGACCGTCCATGCTGGCAAAGGCGGCTTCATTCAATACGATGTCCCCGGACAACTTTTTCCGTCCGCGCCAATGTTCAATGGCGAGCAGCATGCGGCGGCGCAGGGTGTACTCGTTGCGCAGCAACTCATCGAGGATTCTTCTGAGGTTATCGATCGAGACATCGGCGAGAAATCCAACCCGCCCCAGATTCACCCCCAGAACGGGGATCTTTTCCCCGCGCACCAGCCGGGCGGCATTAAGGAAGGTGCCGTCTCCGCCCAGGGACAGCAACGCATCCACCCGCGAACCGAGGAAGGCGTCGGTTTGCGGGCGCAGCCATTTACCTGCGTAAGGCCTGAGATAATCGCTGAGATAAACCTTGACTTCGGGGTGCTCCATGGCGAAATCCCGGACGATTCCCATGGCCTCGTCCATGTCACCTTTGAGCGCCAGAACGCCCAGAGCTCGAATACGGGACTTGGGAAGGCTGGTGGCCGGGTCCGGAGGATATGTGTTCTTCATGCCGATTTCTCCGCCGCCGTAAGTTGTTCGAGGCGGGAAAACAATCCGGGAAAGCGGTAATCCAGGATTTCCGCGCCCTTCAAGGTGGAAGCTCCGTGGGACTTCAACGCCAGCACGGCGTAGGCGGCCGCCAGTCCGGGAGGACCGAGTCCGTCATAGGAGCCGCCGTCATATTCCTCCCGGCCGCGAATGACAAGGCCGTCCTCGAATTCCCCGATCTCAACGCCCGCCTGCTTGAGCGTTGCGATGAAGTGCTTGAGGCAATCCATTTTCGTTTCGCGGAGAAATTCCAAATCGCGGAACACCGATTCGCCCTCCGCGAATGCGGCGGCCAGCAGCAGCAAAAAACCCTCGTCGCGCGAATCCGACAGCGTTTCAGCATCAAAGCGCCT
>CAIPTQ010000250.1 GCA_903868035.1 uncultured Phycisphaerales bacterium | reverse complement strand
GCCCATGGAAGCCTTGAAGCGCGGCGTCAATGCGCTGTCGGGCGGGGGTTCAACCTCCGATTTTTCCACCGCCATCATGACCACGGATACCTTCGAAAAAACGGCGGAAGTGGCGCTGGAATTGGGCGGACGCGAAGTGCGCTTGGGCGGCGTCGCCAAAGGCGCGGGCATGATTTGCCCCGACATGGCCACCATGCTGGCTTATGTCACCACCGACCTGGAACTCGATCCCGGTTACCAGCCGCGGTTTTTGAACGCGGTGGAGCGCAGTTTCAACTCCATCACGGTGGACGGCGATATGAGCACCAACGACACGGCGTTGCTGCTGGCCAACGGCGCCAGCGGCGTTCGTTACGCGGCGTTGACGGTTGCGCAGCAATCCGTTTTCGACGCCGCCCTGCTGGAATTGATGCGGCAATTGGCCCAGGCCGTGGTGCGCGACGGCGAGGGCGCGACCAAGTTCATCACCGTTACGGTGGCGGGAGCGGCTTCCGAGTCCGATGCGAAGGCGATGGCCCGCGCGGTCTCCAATTCGCCGCTGGTGAAGACGGCCTTTTTCGGCGGGGACGCCAATTGGGGCCGCGTTCTCGCGGCGGCTGGCCACTCCGGCGCGGCATTGGAGATGGACAGGCTTTCGCTGGAGTTCTGCGGAGTCCGGGTTTTTGAAAACGGCGCGCCCCTGCTTCGCGACGAAGAGGATTTGGCCCGGCGCATGAAAGCCGGGGATGTTTCCGTGCGGCTGGATTTGGGCCGGGGCGGGGCGGGGTGGACCTATTGGACTTGTGATTTGAGCTATGACTACGTGAAGATCAACGGGAGTTACCGAAGTTAAATCCCCGGTACCCGTTAGCTACCTTTTTATTTCCTGAAACACTCGAAAGGAACCGGAAATGAACCCGCTGACGCAGCCGCTTTCCCAGATTGATCCCGAAATCGCGGGCCTGATCGCCAGGGAAGCAGGACGCCAGGAAGAGGGGCTGGAATTGATCGCCTCCGAGAACATCGTCAGTCAGGCCGTGCTGGAGGCCATGGGTTCCGTGTTCACCAATAAATATTCGGAAGGCTACTCCGGCAATCGCTATTACGGCGGCAATAAAATCGTGGACGACATGGAGTCGCTGGCCGTCGCGCGCGCCAAGGCGTTGTTCGGCGGCGAGCATGTCAACGTCCAGCCGCTGTCGGGATCTCCGGCGAACCTGGCCGTGTACATGGCGGTGTGCAAGCCCGGTGACAAGGTTTTGGGCCTCAAGCTCGATCACGGCGGCCATCTGTCGCACGGTCATCCGGTGAACTTTTCCGGTCTGATGTACCAGTTCGTGCAGTACGAAGTGGATGAAAAAACCTGCCGCATCGACATGAACCGCGTGCGTGAAATCGCGCTCAAGGAACGGCCCCGCATGATCATCGCGGGATTTTCCGCGTATTCGCGCGACATCGACTGGAAGGCTTTCAAGAGCATCGCCGACGAGGTCGGAGCCGTCACCTTCGCCGACATCGCCCATATCGCGGGCCTGATCGCGGGCCAGGCGCTGGAAAACCCCGTGCCGATCTTCGATATCGTCACCACCACCACCCACAAAACCCTGCGCGGGCCGCGCGGCGCCATCATCCTGTGCAAGAGCGCGTTCCAGAAGGAAATCGACCGTACGGTATTCCCCGGCGTCCAGGGCGGGCCGCATGATCACATCAACGCCGCCAAGGCGGTTTGCTTTCACGAGGCGATGCAGCCTTCATTCCAACGGTACGCCCGGCAGGTGATCCTCAATGCCCGGGTCATGGCCGCCGAATTGATGGCGCGCGGGTATCGAATCCTCACGGACGGCACGGACAATCATCTCATGGTGGTGGACTTGCGGAGCAAGAATCTCGCGGGCAAGGCCGCTGAAGCGGCCCTCGATAAGGCCGGTATTTCCTGCAGCCGCAGCACCATTCCCTTCGACACGCGCAAAGCCATGGACCCGTCCGGCATCCGGCTGGGTTCCCCCGCCATGACCACGCGCGGCATGGGCGAAGCCGAAGCCCGCCTCGTGGCGGGATTCATCGACGAGGCGATCACCAAATCCGGAAATGATGCCGCGTTGGCAAAGTTTCGCGGCGAGGTGAAGGAATTGTGCAAGCGATTTCCCCTGTATGTATGAACAGCGGGGTCGGGGCGATAGGGG
>CAIPTQ010000249.1 GCA_903868035.1 uncultured Phycisphaerales bacterium | reverse complement strand
CTCCCACGCATCTAACATGGCACGCTCGTCCGCAAAATAAAATTTCGCGTCACTGAATTTATGAGCCTTTTGAGCCAGTTGCATGCTGTAAATTTATCGATGGCCCCGCCGGCCACAAGAAGCAGGAGAAACGCATGAGACTCGGACTGGTTGCAGCCACGCTGGTATTGGCGCTGGGGATCGCCAGTTGCGGCAGGGAGGAACAGAGCACAACACGGCCAACCAAGACCAATTTGAGCACGCCACGGGAGGCGTCGGCAGCGTTTTACGATGCGATTGAAGCCGAGGACATGACGGCCGTGCGGGCAACACTTGCCGCGACGAAGAAGCCGTACACCGCGCTGGCGGATGATCTCGCCCTGATTCTGGTGACGGATCATCGGCGGTGTCGAATCCTGGGCCAGCGATTCCCGGGAAAGGATTTGGGAGACCGCTGGGCAGATCAGGCGGCCGTGGAGATCAGCCGGGCGGCACTCGGGGAGACCAAGTTCGTGGTCGATGCCAACCACGCAAAGGTCCGCTTTCCCGAGACTCTCGGCAGGCGGCGCGTACAGACGCTGACGCAAGACATGGTGCTGGTGAACGGGCAATGGAAGTGGCAACTCGACGATCTTTCGGACTACGGCGATTATCCGCAGAACCCGCCCAACAGGGGCGATTCGGTGGCGCTGACGTATCTGGCAGCACGAACTTCTGCGGCACTGGATGACATTCTGCGAGATGTGGAGTCGGGGAAGTTGGCGACTTGGGAGCAAATGGAGGCGCGAGGCAAGCCGCTGCTTGAGAAAGTCATGCGGGAGCTTTATGCAGAACATGCAGGTGGAACCACGCAACCGGGGGATTGACGAGGGCGCAAGGGAGGGCGCAAGACTACGCAGCCATCTGAGTTCCCCGCCCTCTTCTGCCCTGATGCGACCGACGTGGCTGATGATTCCAGCCATGAGTTCGAACGCGGCGATAGGCGGCAGTACAATGGGGCGGCGTGGGTAGCGTGCCAAGTCGATTGGAAACCCTCCACCCCCTGATCACGGCACGCTCGTCCTCAAATTAAATTTCGTGTCGCCGAATTTGTGAACCTTTTGAGCCAGTTGCATACTGTAACTTCATCGGTGGTACTGCCGCTCATGAAAGGACTCGCGCAATGACAACCGCTCTTATCACGCATCGATACATGGCCCGTGTTTTCCTTGGCTTGGCCTTCGCTCTTTTGCTGCCCGCGTGCGGTCGGTCCCTTATGGTGACGGTCGTTGATGAACGCACGGGAGCGCCCATCGCCCACGCCCAGGTCAGCCATGACCGTGAGGAGTGGCGCATGATGGGTATCTTGCCCCGCCGGCTACCGATTATGCAGGCCTATGGCATGGCCGACGACAACGGTCAGATTGCGTTTAAGGATGTACGTGACGGCGATGGTATAATGGTGGACAGTGGAGGTGCGGAGTGTACGTGGTTCACCCCGCTTTGGCCCGTGACAAAGACCAAGGTCAGAGCCAATACCAAGGCCGGCCCCAGTCCCAACGCCGCCGAGCAGTACCAACGCCTGAACGCGGACGCGCCGCCCGACCGCCTTACGCTCCCGGTACAACGATCGAAACCCCCCGCCCCCTGATCACGGCACGCTCGTCCGCAAAATAAAATTTCGTGTCACTGAATTTATGAACCTTTTGAGCCAGTTGCATGCTGTAACTTTATCGATGGCCGCCTACCGAAGGAATCATTATGCGCAGGTTCGGTTCCAAAGGTCCGCGAACTTTTGCCGGAGTGGTGCTTTCCACTGCGCTTCTGCTCGCCGGTTGCCGCGCGTTCAGCCATTATGTCTGGCTGAGCGGCGCAGCCGACCCGGAAATGGACGGCACCTGGACCGGCCGGATTGTGCCGGTGCAGTTGTATGACGGCTCCGGAAAACCAGTCCGAGCCCTGGCCGCGGGCCTCAAAATCTCCAGCGGCCGCATGACCTACGTTCAACCATCCGGCATGCCGGCGCTCAGTCCCGCCAGCATCGGCCACACGCCAATCCTGACCCGCGACGGAGAACACGCCGTGCTCTTCTCCGAATTCGCCCCTGACACTTGGGTGGAAGTCACCGGCACGCTCTACCCCCATGGTCGTTATCCCCTGCGGGTCAATGATACTTGGGCTGACCAGACGCCCGAGCCCAAGAATTATCATCCCGATCTCTACTATCCCGCGGATACCCACGGCATTGAATTCCTCCAAATCTCTGGCGCTCTTCACCCCACCACGCCGCCCGGCAGTACGACCACGGCACCGGCGTTTACTTGGGGAAAAGAAGTCGACGGTTTTCGACTTGGGATAAGTATTGCTCACACCAAGGTTGGAGGAACTCAACCTGTCATTGTGTCGGTGCGCCTAGAGAACGTGGGCAAGACTGCACGAGATTTGGTTTTTTCTGGTCCACTAAAGGGCTTTCAGTGTGAAGTAAGCCATGCGGAAACAAAGTCTCAGCTTACGGAATATGGAAAGGTTTTCAATCCAGAACCTGTGGTTATGAGCGAACCGCAGAGGTTGAGGCTTGAACCTGGGCAAAAATTGGCTCTCGACATTTGCTGCAGTTGCATTTGTGACATGACCATCTCAGATAAATATTCCATCATCATCTCTAGGAAGATTCCTTCGGCGGACGGTAAGTCTTGGACCAAAGTCGAGTCAGCAACAATTGAAGTCGAGGTCGCAGATGAATAAGAAATCGATTTCTATTAGAAGAACTACACGACTCGTGACGATCCTCTCCCTGGTCGCGATCTCTATGGTGTCGGTGGGTTGCGCCACTGATGTCACGGCTCCACGCGATACTGATGTCACGGCTCAACCGCAGTTTTCGTGGTTTGAGTCGGGACGTGTCTATGCGCTGAGGCAAGATACGATTGTGGAAATCTTTCCAAAACGACTCTTTCCAAATGGACGCGGAACGTTCATGTACGACCGCGCCATTGACATGGTCGCAGAGTATCGCAGGGATCCGGGCCAATGGTTAGGGAGCGCTTGGATGCATATTGCCGACGCGGGCACACACATCTCATTAACGCGCGTGCTGCTGACGCCTTTTGCGAACACAGGCGAAATGGAATCCCAACATTATGATTACTGTGCAACGATTCTCGATGGTCCTTACAAAGGGGAGGAGGTCAGCATTATCTGCTTTACAAAATACGTTCGGGGCGTCGGGGGGTTATTCACAGGGACTGGGATAGATGAACACTGTTTGGTTGAAAGTCCGAAATAAACTGACGCGTCATACGAGACAACATTCACAATAATCGAATATCCTCAGTTCAGCGCCGCCGCAATCTCCGCCTTCGCCGCCAGCACCGCGGCCTCCACGGCTTTTTCCCAGCTCAGTCCCGCATAGGCCGGGGCCTTGTGCGCGTAGATGATGCCGCGGGAGGAGTTGATGATGGCGCCGGTGCCATCGGGCTTGAAGGCCTTGGCGACGTCCGCCGCGCTGCCGCCCTGGGCGCCGTAACCGGGCACGAGGAACAGCGTTTGGGGCATCATTCCGCGCAACACTTCAAGCTGCCCCGGATTCGTCGCCCCCACCACCGCGCCCACCGCCGAGTAGCCGCGCTGGCCGATCAAGGCCGCGCCCCACTGGGCCACGAGGCGGCCGACATGCTGGTAGACCGGCGTGCCGTCGGCGAGCAGGGCATCCTGGATTGCCGCCGCCCCGGGGTTGCTGGTGCGGACCAGGACGAACACGCCCTTGCCCGATTCGCCGGCGAGTTTGATGAACGGCCCGACGGAATCCTCGCCCATGTACGGCGCGACGGTGACGGCATCCGGCCCCGCCAGCTCCTCCATGCCCGCAAAGCGCGGGTCGGCCAGCGTGGCCTGGGCGTAGCGCTCGGAGGTGTTGCCGATGTCGGCGCGTTTGCAGTCGTTGATGACCAGCAGGCCATGGGCGGCGGCCTCCTGGACGATGGCGCTGAAGGCCTCGTAGCCGTAGGCATAATACTGCTCAAAAAACGCGGAATTGATCTTCACCGCCGGCACGTGCGGCGCGACCACCTTCAGCAGCCGCGTGCAGAATTCGAGGAGCGCGTCCACCGACACTTCCAGGTCCTCGCCGTCGTTGAGTTCCTTGTGCCCCCGTATCGCCTCGGGCAACTGCTCGTAGACCGGGTCGATCCCCACGATCAGCGGCGTCCCCTTCTTCTCAATCGCCCCCAGAAGTGCGTCGGCAAAATGCGTGCGGGGTTGGGTCATGGCAGCCTCCCTGAAAAAAACTCCCGCATCCGGCACGTAACGCGGGCATCGTGCCCGCAGCCCACGTGCCGGCCACGCGGGTAAACCATTCATTCTACCCCCGGGCCGCGTCCGCGTCCCGACGTGCGCTCAAAAATCGAGAATCAAAATCACTCCTCCGCCAGCAAATCCTCCAGCGTCGCCATAAGGTTCTGGCCCCCGATCCCGCCCACGATCAGCCGCGCCCGCCGGCCATGCCGGTCAAACACAAACGTCTGCGGCACCGGCGGGCGCATCCGCAGCATCAGATCATTCGCCGGCGGCACCAAAACCACGAACGGCAGCGCGTGCTCCCGGGCGAATTGCCACAACACCGTCTCCCGCGAAACGCCTGGCTGCTGCTCGCCGTCGAGATCGATGCCCACCGCGGCGAACACCACCCCGCGCGGCGCGTACTGCCGGGCCAGCGCGCGAAACTCCGGCAGTTCCTCCAAGCACGGCCCGCACCAGGTCGCGAAATAATTCACCACCACCACCTTGCCCGCCTGATCCTCCAGCCGCCACAGCGCAGGGGCCGTGCCCGGTTCCGCCAGCAACGGCATCTCCAGGCCGCCGGCCATGCGGCGCTCCGGGGGCTCGAGGCGCACATGCTCCTGCGGCCCCCAGATCTTGAATGCCTCAAACGTGATCGCAAACACCGCCACCCCCACAATAAACGCCAGCCCCATCACCAGTTCACTGCCAAAGCGCCTGGAGGGAGGTGTTTGGGGCTTGATCATTTATCCCCCTTCCCAGAAGCGCTTGACGCCCTCGTGCAATATCTGGCCGGCATGGAGGTTCAGGCCTTCGGCCAGGCCGGGGTCTTCGGCGGCCGCGCGGTCCCAGCCCTGGGTGGCGATGGCGCAGGCGTAGGGCAGGGTCGCGTTGCACAGGGCGAAGGTGCTGGTGCGCCCCACGGCACCGGGCATGTTGGTGACGCAGTAATGCACGACGCCATCCACGATGTAGGTCGGGTCGCGGTGGGTGGTGGGGCGGGAGGTTTCGATGCAGCCGCCCTGGTCGATGGCGACGTCCACGATGACGCTGCCGTTCTTCATCGTTTTGAGGTGCTCGCGGGTGACCAGGCGCGGGGCGCGCGTGCCGGGGATGAGGACCGAGCCGATGACGAGGTCGGCATCGCGGAGGTAGTGGGCGACGGCCAGGGGATCGGAATAGATGGTGGTGACGTTGGCGGGCATGACATCGGCGAGGTAGCGGAGGCGGTCCAAATTGATGTCCATGATGACCACGTTGGCGCCCAGGCCGGCGGCAACTTTGGCGGCATTGGTGCCGACGACGCCGGCGCCCAGAACAACGACGTTGGCGGGAGCGACGCCGGGGACGCCGCCGAGGAGGATGCCGCGGCCCATCATGGGTTTTTCGAGATATTTGGCGCCTTCCTGGATGGACATTTTGCCGGCGACTTCGGACATGGGGGTGAGGCAGGGGAGCTTGCGGCCGCTGGTGGGGTTGGCCGGGGAGGTGTCGCGGATGGTTTCGTAGGCGATGGCCGAGATGCGGGCCTTGAGGCAGGCGTCGATGAGGGCGCGGTTGGCGGCGAAGTGGAAGTAGGTCAGGACGAGCTGGCCGGAGCGCATGAGGGGCCATTCGGTGGGCTGGGGCTCCTTGACTTTGATGATGAGGTCGGCGCGGGACCAGATGTCGGTCTGGGAGGAAATGTGGGCGCCGACGCGGGTGTATTCATCGTCGGAGATGCCGGAGCCTTGGCCGGCGGCGGTTTCGACGAGGATGGTGTGGCTCCCGCTGCCGACGTCCGCCAGGACGTGGACGCCGGCGGGGGTGATGCCGACGCGGTATTCGTCGGTTTTAATTTCACGGGGGATGCCGATGATCATGGGTAGCCTCCGAAAGATAGCGTAGTATAGCGGGCGTGGGGGGGAGGGGGGAGACCGCCAAGGGAGGGGGTTTTGAGGGTGTGGGGGTGGCGGGCTGGGGGGGAAGGCGGCCCATCTTATCGTTTCTACGCAGTGCCGATGGTTTTGCGGCAAGATGGGTAAAGTGTGGGAAGCGGGCTTGACAGGGTGATTAGGCGGCTAATAATACGGTATATGGCCAAGCAGATGTATAGTTTGCGGGACGTGCCCAAGTACGAAAACATTCGGGCGGCGGCGGCGCGGTATCCGGAGCTAGAGCCGGCGTCGGGGGCGGCGTTTGTGTTGTTGCTGCGCGTGGCGTCGGACATGCTGGCGGCGACGGATGACTATCTGGCGGGGTTTTCGCTCTCGCAGGGGCGGTTCATCGTGATGATGCTGCTCTACCGGGTGAATGACCTGCCGATGAATCCGTGCGTGCTGGCGGACAAGGCGGGCGTGACGCGGGCGACGATGACGGGGTTGCTCGACGGCTTGGAACGCGAGGGGCACATCGCCCGGGTGACGGCGGCGGCGGATCGGCGGATGCTGGAGGTGAAGCTGACGGCCAGGGGGCGGAAGTTCCTGGAAGAGGTGATGCCGGGGTATTTCCGGCTGATCCGCCAGCGGATGGTGGGGCTGAGCACGGCGGAGAAGGAACAGATGATCGGGCTGTTGACGAAATTGGGGGCGACGGCGGAGATCGGCGGCGGATCGTGAGGCGCGGGCGTACCCGGCCCGGCCCGGCCGGAGGGCCTTACGTTGGGCGCGGCAATCGAGTAAAGTGGCAGCCGCTTTTTCAAGGAGTTTGATTTGCGTACCATTCATATCGCACTGGCGGCCGCCATGGTTTCAAGCGGTGTACTGGGTGTCATGGGGGCGGGGACCACGGCCAGCGCCCCGGCCACGGCGAGCGCCCCGGCCACGAACACCGCGCAGATTACCGCGGCCCGCAAGGCGCTGGGCGACTTTTTCCACGCCTTGTTCGCCGGGGATCAGAAGGCGGCGCTGGCGCTGCTGGCGTACACGGACCCCAAAAATCAGGCGCCGGCCGAGACGATGTTCGGCGAAATGCTGGCCGAGCAGCACCTGCGCCTGGCGGCGAGCGCGGCGTTTGGCGACAAGGCCAAGGCGCTGAACCTGGGCCAGGGCGACAGCGAGGCGGCCGATTTTGAGAAGGAACTCCAGGCCGCCACGGTGAATGTGAACGCCAAGGCCGACAGCGCCTCCATCCAGATGGGTCTGGGCCCCACATATGTCGTGCTGCTCAAGGGCGGCACGTGGCTGGTGGATTTTGACAAGACCCAGGCCAACATCGGGCCGCTGCCCGAGGGTGCGCAACTGGCGTCGCTGGCGAAGAAGACGGCGGGCTACGAGCAGTTGGCCAAGGACGTGGCGGGCAAGAAATATGCCACGATCGAGGAAGTGATCAAGCAGGCGGACAAGATTGACGCGGAGGCCGCGGCCAAGCCGGCGGAGTCGCAGCCGGCGACGGGGAGCGCCCCGGGGACGCGGCCGTGACGGGCGCCAGGCGCAGCGGATGACACGTTTCCGTGGAAGCGTCGGGACATGTCAAGTGTCAACGCGTCCGCGGCGCGGGGCGGTAGTCGCGCGGGTCGATGCAGGCATCATATGTCGCACGATCGATGGGGATTCCAAAGGTGCTGCCAATGGGGAAAGGCGCGGCTATGCCGGCCCAGGGAAAAGCCGAGGCCACGCGAAGATGGCGTCCCTGATCTTGTCCAATGGCGCGAATATCCCTGGCGACCTCGGATAGATCCTGGTCCAGGCTGAAGATAATCGCCACGTCAAAGGCACGGGCGAAAGCGCCGCACAGGGCATCAATTGCGATTCGCACGTCGATGCCTTTTTCCTGCTGGTAGCGAAGCGTATGCGTGGTGCCGTCGGGCAAGGTGAGCGTTTCCGTTCGATACCGCAGCGCGCGACTGAACGTCTTGATTCCTTTTTGGCTCATCGCCCGTAGTTTACGTTGCCAGAATGTATTCCAGAAGGGATCATCGCCGGGGCCGGGTATGCCGGTGTAGAAGCGCGTTTCCTTGAGCGTCCAGATATGCTTTTGGCAGACTGCCTGGGCCAAACGCAACACGTCAAAATTTGGATAGTCATACCCAAAAGCACGCTGGGCCTCATGGAAGAGGTTCTGGCCATCGACGTACGCTATGGCTTGAGGCAGGGGAGTAGTGGCCGCAGGTGACGCAGTGACAGGAGTCGGTATTGTAGCCATAAAAAAGAACCCACCCGGGCCTTGCGGCATGTCGGATGGGTAAGAAATCTAGGTCATTTATCGGTGTATGTCAACAACGACAAAAGCAGTATAACACAATATTACAACTGATACAAATATATGATACATGAAATTTTCCAGTGGCATCGAAAATATTTATAATAGCGTCAAATTGATCAAAACTGACGCTGAACGCCTTTTTGCGAAATATGCGCCAATTGATTCTACAGGCTCAACGACTACATTCGTTCAGGTGAGTTACGCGTTTGATCCGCATGTCTGGTTGAACAGTGGTGAAAATGATCGGAAAATTCCCATAGGACGCCGATGCCGGAGTATCGGCGGCGGCGCGCCCAGGAAAGTTCCGCGTAAACCCCGTTACCAACTCCACCGCGGCAATTCCAAATCCTTGATTTCAAAGCCCATCTCCACCTCCTTGTAGGCCGCCGGTTCCGCCACGATCATCTTTAGCGCCCCTTCATACACCAGCGGCTGATACATGATCCGCCCCTCCGCCGCCGTCGCCTCTCCCGTGGTAATGGCGCACAGCCATTTCTCGACGCCTTTTCCGTCCACCAGGCGGATGGTCAGCGGCAAGGCATACTGCTCCGGACCCTTGGCCTCGGGCACCTTGGCTTCCGCCTTGATGATGAACAAACCGCGCTCGCTGCGCACCGTCACCTTCTGGCGCGAAAGCTCCAGCGGCTGCGTCATCTTCGTCACATCGGCCACTTCAAAGCGTTTCTCGCCCACGCCCACGAGAAGGGTCTGGGCTCCCTTCAATGATGCGATCTTCCCGCCCATTTTGGCCGGAATCTTCAGATTCGCCTGCATATCCCAAAAATGGCCCGTGCCCGGTTCCCACCGCTGCTCCGCGCGATCCTCTTCCCGCAGGTTGTTGCCCGCATCATCGATGGCCGAAAGCAGGCGCGGCGGTTTCATGGCCACCACGCATATGCGGGGGTCCGATGCGATGTTGATAAAGAGCTTCATCACCTCGGGCTGGACCTGCGGCCCTTTGACGATCTGAGAATCCGCCTGCTGCGTGCGCAGGATGGCATTGGGAAACACATAGAAACCCTGGCTGACCACCCCGCCGCGAATCCCCCCGTAATACGAGAAACAGAAATTCTGTCCACTGATCATTTGCAGGGGCGACTGAGTATTGAGCGCCAGCATGACCTCCCAAAACGGCTTATCCCGCACATCCAGGGTGAAGCTCCCGCCCATTTCCATGCCGCCGGATTCCATACCTCCCAATTTCACCGGCGCCTGCGTCGCCTTGGACAATGCGGCGGCCAGATCCGCTATTGTCACCTTGTCCACGCGCAGCGAAATCGGCGGCGGATCGATGGCCCGCGCCTCGGCGCTCGCCGGCCCCCTGGCCGGTGCCGTCGCCAGGCAGCAGGCGGCGGCAACCGCGATCACCACCAGCCAGATCGTTTTCATGTGCCAACCCTTTCCGTCACCGCCGCGTTCCGTGCGTCTAATAGGGCAGCGGCAAATCTTTGAGTTCAAAGGACACCGTCACCGCCTTTTCGCGTGCCGGCGCGGTCAATAGCGCCCGTATCGGCAGCGTGATCGGCACGTCCTGGAGCGGTTCATTGGGGTAGTGGCGTCGTCCCTGCCACAATTCCCGTCCCGCGCCGTCGACCAACTTGATCGTGACCGGGAAGACCAAGGCCTTGTCTCGTCCGGAAGGTGCCGGCCGTTTCTGTTGATAGGCGGCAAATGACAGGCTCCCCAGCGGCCCTGCCGTGACGGCCACGTCCCTGAATACCACCTCTTCCGCCCCGATCTTGACGGTGCCTGCCGTCTGGATGTCCGCCGCCTCCACCCGCTGCTCGCCCACACCGATGAACACCTCCACCTCGCCGCGTAGCGAGGCAATTTTCGTCCCATGGGGCTCCTTCATCGCCAAATAGGCGTCGGCATACCACCCCGGTCCGCCCGTTTCCTCATAGAAATCAGGACCGGGGGCCTTCGCCTGCTGGCACAACACATTGTTCAGATCGTCCCGCGCCTCCACCGTCCGCAACCGCTTGCTCCCAATCAAACAAATCCGCGGATCGGCCACCACGTAATAGCGCTGCACCAGGCTCTCCTCAACCCGCTGGCGCCCCTCTTCGCGGTAATAGTAGATCGTCTTCGAGCGCGTCGCCGGGCCCGCCCACGCAAAAAAACCGCCCGCCTTCACCCCCTGGCGAATCCCTCCCCGATCGCTGGCATACAGCGAAAAATCCCCTTCCAGGTGAACTCCCAAATCGCACTCCGCCCCCATCTTGGTGACCACATCCCAAAACGCCGTCTCCTTCAAATCCACTGTTATTCGCGGCACGCCATCGAGATCGCTTTGATACGAATAAGGTTTCGCAAACACCACCCCCGTCGCCTGCGCCAGCGCCGCGCGCGCCTCCGGCAGACGCGCCCCCGTCAGCTTCAGCGAAATCGGCGCCGGATCAAACGCCATTTCCTCCTCCAGCACCGCCATCCGCACCTGCAACCGCGCCTGCACCTCCGGATCGCGCGTGGCGGCGGCCAGTTGGCTGAGCACGCCATATTCCGCCCGGGGCACTTGCTCCAGCGTCTTTTGCGTTTCCTCGCGCGTCGCGAAGTCCTTGCTGCCCAATCCCCGCACGAGCGCATCCCAATCCCGTGTCGCACTGGCCGCCGCAACCTGCGTCGCCGGGCCATTCCCCGCCCCTCCGGCCCACACGCCCGCGGCGCATACCAGCGTCGCCAGGACCGTCATCCCAAATCCGTATATACCTGTGCGCATCGTCGCTCCCTCTGAATTGCGAGCGCAATGATAACCGCAATCTGATGATGATCCTAATCTCAAGCCCCACCGGTCCCCTTTGCCGGCAGGGCGCTTGCATATGACTTTCAGAGCCGCGACCGACAGGGAGCGACCGTGTTGTCCCCCGCCTTTTAGACTGATAGGAATTTTGAATTTTATGAATGTCGTCGCGACGAAGTGGGGTCGGGGGGTTTGCTGTTTACCCCCCATATTGGGCATCGCCAAACCCGAGCATAGGCCAGAAGATAAAGGGCAGGAAGATCAATCCCAGAGTATATCCCATCCCTTTGCCAAAGGCACTAGCGAGCGCGGAGATCACGATAAGGCCGACAGTAATTGTTTAGCGCCTTGCCCGTGCATATAATATCTCTAGCGTTTGGAACGCGGAGTGAAATGGCATGGATGCGATCCTTCCTGAATGTCCTGGTTGCGTGGCGGCGGGCACGAAGATTGCGGAGTTGGAGCGGGAGAT
>CAIPTQ010000248.1 GCA_903868035.1 uncultured Phycisphaerales bacterium | reverse complement strand
TGAAGCGGGTCAAGGCGATCCCCAAAAAGCGCAAGGGCGGCCCACGCAAAGGTCGTGTGATCGACAAAGCCTACTTGGCGTGGATCGGCTCTCAGCCTTGCATGATCTCCGGCAAGCGGGCCACCGTGCATCACGTCAAAGTTGGTCCAGGCGCGCAGAAGGATGATCGCCGTACGCTCCCCCTGGCGCCGGAATACCACATGCACGACTTCGGCCCGCAGTCCATAGAGAGATTGGGCAAGCGCAAGTTCGAGGCGCTATTCGGCGTGGACATCGAGGAGCGAATCCAGTTCTACAACGCGAAGTACGAAAAGCAGAAGGGAGATACCTGATGGACGTAGCAACCGCGGCAAGTTGGCAGGATGGCGTTCGCAAGCGTGCGGAATCGCTAAAGAAGCGCAACGCGGAGACGCGAAGAAAGGTCGAGGCGTACGACCGGCTGGAAGCGTGGCTGGGCCGGCGCAATGAGGCGTTCTCTCATGAAAGCAGTTTCGCATGGAACCTTGACCGTGTAGCCGAGATCCGGGCAGTCCTGGAGGGCAAGTGACCATCATCGAGATTCAGGCCATCATCCATCGCCTTCCCAAGAAGCAGAGGGCGGCGTTCGACCGAATCTGTATCGGGGACGACACGAGGATACCCCCTGCTACCGCCGAGGCCCTGGTCCGCAAGGGACTGGTGGAAGCCTACGGGGAGATGCTGCCCGCGCCGGCCGGAAAGCCCGCGTGGCTCGCCATGGAGATCACTCGATATCGCTTCGCGTCCATTCCGGTTCACATGGCTTGGTGCGACGCGTGTTGTGAGTCGGAGGGCCACGATGCACGTTAAGGTCTGCTACGGATGCCCGCTGCGCCTCGCGTACGTGCCGGGGCGCATCACACAGAAGCGGTGCGATCTCCTGCAATCAAAGCTCGACGGCGTGCGCGGTCTCGGCCTGAAGGCCATCACGTTCGACTGCCCCACCAAGGCGGCGCTATTCCAGCCGGGGCAAGAGGTGACGTTCAAGGGATACGTTGGCGATGAGATGGAAGACTTCACCGGCTACGTTTTCGGCTGGAAGGACAGCAAGGTCCGTATTGTTTCCCAAGAATCAAACAATCCGTTTGTGAAAATCTTCCCGTCAAAACTCCGGGCTACCGGCCACACGCGCCGAGTCTGTATTCACTGCGGGATGCCGGAGGATATGAACATCCAGATCAAAATGGAAAACGAGGCCGAACCCCGCCCGTGGATTTGCCGATCAAACCCGGACTTCTATGATGAGGGCGGCCCGGAGCAACTGCCGTGTGAGTACCCAGGCGCCGGGGAGGGCAAGTAGCATGGCTGAGTTTCGCACCTATATTGGCTACGCCGACCCGCCCGCGGTCGCCCCGCCGCCCTGCCGCATCCTGTTTCAAGACGGCAAGCCGGGGAAGGATTGGACGCCCGCGTTGGACTTGGACCGCTACGCCGGCCGCCTGGCCGAACCGGAGCGCCGGGAGAAGCGCCCCATGCTCTCGGGATTCGTGAGGCCCAAGGCAGAGGACAAGAGGCCGCCACGCATCATCGAGGCTCATTGCGAGAAGGCGCCGCCGCGACCAATCGGAAGGCCCAGGACCAGGCCGGTAGTCGTTCCCGGCCCCCGGCGCCGCCCCACGCGCCACGATATCACCGTGGAGGTAATTCAGAAATTGAGGTCCGAGGGTCTCAACTACAGCCAGATCGCCGTCAGGCTCAAGTGTGAGCGGACGGTAATCAGCCTGCGGATGCGACGGATTGGCATCAGGGCCACTGGAAAGTGGGAAGAGGCAATCCCGCAGATTGAGCCGATGCTACTCAAGGGAATGTCCAGTTACCAGATCGGGGCGGCTATCGGCATGGACCCGAGTTCCGTACGCCACGCTTGGGCTGCCGAATTGCGGAAGCGTGCAAGGGCGGAGAAAAGGGAGGCGGCAACGGCATGAAGCAGAAGGAATATGCGATTTTCGACAAGGCTTGGCAACCGCTGATTGGATGCAGTCCAAATCAGCGATGCTCCCCGGCCTGCTGGGCGAGAAAGACGGTAGCCCGCGTGGCTGAATGCCAGCGCCCCACCAACCCCGGGCGCGCGGCGTTCTTCGCCAGCGTGCTCACGCCGGACCTGAAGGCGTGGAACGGAGCCGTCCGCATCGACGAAGCGCACCTGACGGACCCGCTCAAGTGGAACAAGCCCGCGCTGATCGCGGCAGGATTCCATGGCGACGTTGCGCGGCTAGCGACCGATGACCTGCAGCGAGTGTTCGGCGTGGCCGCGCTGTGTCCGCAGCATCGGTTCTGCTTTCTGACGAAGCAGCCAGAATTGCTTTGGAAATGGGCAAAGGCCCAGGCTGGCGGGAGGCTGTCCAACACCGGAAACCACCTGATAACGCTAATGCGCGGGCTAAACTGGCACGGAGCCCTAAAAGAGGCGCTTGAAACTTGGGGAGGATGGCCGCTACGCAATGTCAGCATCGGGGTGTCACTCATGGACCAATCCGACGCAGACAACTATCGCATTGTCATGCGGGCGCTGCACGAGATGGGCTGGCGCACCCACGTTTGGAGAGAACCGCAGATCGGCCCCATCGACATGGTCGGCTGGGAGTTCATCGAGCTTCAGGTGATCGGCGGCCACAACGGAAAGCGGCGATTCGACCTGCAATGGGCGCGAGATGGAATCGCGTGGGGCAGAAAGGCCTGCGTAAAGACGTTTGTGAAGCAACTCGGAGCGCTGTGGGCCAAGAGAGCAAACCTCCAGCCCGACCAATGGGAACAGGTGAGCCGCCACGGTTCCGACCCCTCCGAGTGGCCCGAGGATCTGCGCGTGCGTGAACTTCCCGCGGCGTGGCGCGTATGACACAGATCATCCGCCAGCACCGCTCCCGCCGATGGGCCGTCGTGTCCCGGTCGGAGGGCTCCGATTACCTGCTTGTCCTGGCGAGCTTTCGCTGGCGCTGGATGGCG
>CAIPTQ010000247.1 GCA_903868035.1 uncultured Phycisphaerales bacterium | reverse complement strand
TCTCCGGCACCGCCCCGGCGATCCCGAAATTCCCGTCCAACTGCAACGGCGTATGCGTCGTCAGCAGGTTCGGCAGCATGTTCATCATCGTCCCCGACCCCGACGTCTTCCGCGTCATCAACCCCTGTAGATATCCATGCGCCAACTCCCCATCCCCCAGTCGTGCCGCGATCGCGCACCGCCACGGCCACGTCCAGCTCCGCCGGCTGTCCCCGTCCTCGCCCCGCGCCTTGAGCGACACCAGCGCCGCCTTCGCCAGCTCCGGCGTCTGCGAAGGGCTGATCTGCCGCCCCGGATACACCCCCCACAGGTGCGATACATGCCGGTGGTGATCGTTCGGCGTGTCCAACACCGCGTCCCCCTTGATCTCCTCCAGCCACTCGCACAACTGCCCCCAACTCCCCACCTTCGGCACCGCCAGCTTGTCGCGCAGCCCCAGCAGCGTATCGTGGAACTCCTTGTCCACCCCTAGCGCGTCCGCCGCCGCCGCCGTGTTGCTGAACAAATCCCACACCAGCTCCTGGTCCATCATCACCCCATCCACCCCCTGCGGCCCATGCTCCGGCGACCACCCATTCGGTATCACCAGCCGCCCGTCCGCCAGCGTCTTCAGGCGATCCTGCCAGAACTGGCACGCCTCCTTCATCATCGGATATGCCGTCTTCGCCAGATACCCTTTGTCCTGCGTAAAGGCAAAATGCTCATAGAAATGATGCGCGTACCACGCATTGCCGCCCATGTTCCACGTATAGCTTTCATTGCCGAAAATGTTGTGCGACGTCCGCACCGTCCACCCCCGGATCGCCTGCCCCCCGCTCACCGACCGGTCCGCCGCCGCGAATTTCCGGAACGGCTCCTCCAACGCCGTCACCAGCGTGAACAGCGGCACGTGCGTCTCGCTCAAATTCCCCACCTCCGCTGACCAATAATTCATCTCAATGTTTATATTCGTGTGATAGTCCGCGTTCCACGGCGGATTGTTCACGTTATTCCACAGCCCCTGCAAATTCGCCGGCAAGTCCCCGCGTGAGCACGACAGCAGCAGATACCGCCCATACTGCGCCACCAGCGCCTCCAGCCCCGGATCGCGCGGATCGCGCGTGTAATCCACCAGCCGCTTGTCCGTCGTCAGCGCCACCTTCTCCGGCGAGGTCGCCCCAAAGTCATATACCACCCGCCCAAACAACCCCTGGTAATCCTTCACATGCGCCGCCCGCAACGCCGCATACGACATCCCCGCCGCCGCCTTCACCTCCGCCGCCAACATCGCATGCGGCGCCTCCCCCATGAACTTCTTCGCATAGTCCGGCACATACCCCGTCCGCGCCCCCAGCACGATCGTCACCGCATCACACTGCTTAAACGCCACCCGCGTCCCCTCCACCGCCACCGTCCCTCCCTCGTGTACCACCTGCGCCTGGCTCTCATAATCCAACGTCTTATTACCCGCCGGCACCGCCACCGCCCCCGTCGCCGGTGCCGACCCCGTGGCCGCGCCGCGAATCACCCCGCGCCCCGCCCGCCCGCCGCCACCCGTCGTGAACGCCCCCGCCGCCGTCATCAGCCCCCCCTCCGCCACCGTCGCCGCAGTATGCATGTCCGCCAGCTCCACGCTCCCCGTATACATCCCCGGAACGCTCGCCGTCAGCCGTATGATGATCGCCTGCGCCGGGTTGCTCGCAAACACCTCCCGCGTATACGCCACCCCCTCCCTCGTGTACGTCACCTTGTGTACCCCCTCCTCCAGGTCCAACTGCCGCCGATACCCCGTCGCCCCCGCCTCATGCCCCGGCAGGTTAATCGTCAAATTCCCAAACGCCTGATACGCCCCCATCACGTTCTCGCTCCCCGTCCACAGCGATATCTCATTGAACTGCACCTTGTCCGCCGCCAGCCCCCCAAACAACATCGCCCCCATCCGCCCATTTCCGATCGGCAGCGCCTGGCTGTCCCACGCCGTCGCCGCCTGCTCATACCGCAGCGTCAAATCCGCCCCCTTAGCCGCTCGCATCCCCGCCACCGCCGCCGCCGCCGCCGCCACCGCCGCCACCGCCGCCAAACACGCCGCCAACCGAATCCGCTGCATAACATATCTCCATTCAAAAAATCATGCATACCACCCCGCCCCTGCCGCGCCCGCGCCACAAGCGTGCCCAACACCCTGTAAGTGTCCCCGCCCACCTCCCCGCTGGCAATGGCAACGCTTGACCCATCCGCCTTTTTTGACTTCACAAAAGCCTCCGGTCTCTTGCGATCCCCGGATTTTGAAAGTACATTATAATATCCAGCCAAGTGTCACTGCGCTTCGCATCTAACCCCCTGCGTGAGGATCACATGCCCATCCCCAATCCCATCACATGGACCGCTTTCCTCCTCCTCTCCAACGCCCTCCTCGCCACCACCCCCCTCCACGCCCAGGTCCTCACCTTCGACGCCTCCGCCCGTCCCCCGGCCGCCTCCGAGACCGGCTTCAAAATGGGCACCCCCACCGCCCCCGGCGGCCATACCCTCACCATCAACGGCTACAGCCTCGTCCGCGACGGCACGCCCTGGGTCACCATCTCCGGCGAATTCCACTACGCCCGCTGCCCCGAAGCCGAATGGCGCGACGAACTGCTCAAAATGAAGGCCGGCGGCATCAACACCGTCGCCTCCTACATCTTCTGGATTCACCATGAGGAAGTCGAAGGCGTCTGGGATTGGACCGGCCCGCGCAACCTCCGCAAATTCCTCGAGCTCTGCCAGGAAGTCGGCCTCACCGTCCAACTCCGCATCGGCCCCTGGTGCCACGGCGAAGTGCTCAACGGCGGCTTCCCCAACTGGCTCCAGAAAAAAGGCGACACCAACGTCTTTGAACTCCGCCGCGACAATCCCGGCTATCTCGGCTACGTCGAAAAGCTCTACGCCCAAATCGCCCAGCAAACCAAGGGCCTCATGTGGAAGGACGGCGGGCCGCTCATCGGCATCCAGGTCGAAAATGAATACGGCGGCCCTACCCAGCATCTGGTCACGCTCAAAAAAATGGCCGTCGCCGCGGGCATCGATGTGCCCATGTACTACTGCACCGGTTGGGGTTCCGGCGGGGCGGCGTCTTTTGGCGAGTTGGTGCCCATGTCGGGGTCGTATGCCGATGGGTTTTGGGACCGCTCGATTCGGCCGGCCGCCTACGGCGGGTCGTTCCGCATTTCCGGCTCGCGCCGCGTCAATCCGGCGGCCATGGGCGCAATGGGCGCTGATCCCACCGTGACCGCCACCGCCCCCGAGCCCGTCCTCACCGGCGTCTATCCCAATTTCATGTGCGAAATCGGCGGCGGCATGATGGCCAGCTACCATCGCCGCGTCTTCATCTATCCCGCCGATGCCGAATCCCTCGGCTTCGCCAAACTCGCCTCCGGCTGCAATCTCCTGGGCTTCTATATGTACCACGGCGGCGAAAACCCCGACGGCAAACTCGGCTACCTCAACGAAACCCAAGCCACCAACTATTGGAACGACCTCCCCGTCAAAAATTACGACTTCCAGGCCCCCCTCGGCCAATACGGCCAGGAACGCGAGTCTTACCACTTCTGGCGCCAGATCGGGCTCTTCCTCCAGGACTACGGCTCCGGCCTCGCCAACATGACCGCCC
>CAIPTQ010000246.1 GCA_903868035.1 uncultured Phycisphaerales bacterium | reverse complement strand
GGCTTGGGCGCGGGCTTGGGTTTCCGCCACGTAGCCCGCGGACAGGTCAAAGGCGGTCACCGCCGCGCCCTGGCGCGCCAGAACCGTGGACGCCATGCCGGCGCCACAGCCGAAATCGAGGACGCGCCGGCCCCGGATCATCCCCAATTGCGCGATGGCCCAGCGAATCCAGGTCTCGTGATCGAGGAAAAGATCGTCGCCGTATCGCAGTTCTTCCGGATGCGAGCTAAAGTGCTGGGCGCGGGCTGCGGCCTGTTGTTCGTGAAAGGCCAACTCGCTGGTGACGCGCGGGTCCTCGGGTGTCATGGTAAGGAATCCCAATTCAAGCCTGCTGCGCAGTTGATGAGTATTTTCAAGTGGTCCAGACGATGGTCCGTGTTGGTCCTTTAACTGCCTTTCAAAAACTTTTCCAGCCGGTCCAATCCCTTGTCGATATTCGCCATGCTGGTCGCAAAGCTCAGCCGCACATGATCCGGGAACCCAAAATCATTCCCCGGCACCAGCGCCACATGCGCCTCCTCCAGCACCGCCGTGGATAACGCCACGGCCTCCGCACACACCGTCTTCTTGGCCCCCAGCGGCTTGTTCAAGTGGCCGGCGATACTCGGGAAGCAGTAGAAGGCCCCGGTGGGGCGGACGCAGGAGACGCCGGGAATGGCGTTGAGGCGTTTCCACATGTGTTCGCCGCGCACCTCGAATTCCTTGCGCATCTTTTCGATCTCGCCGGCGCTGCCGGGATTCGTGTACGCTTCGGCAATCGCCGGCATGCAGAAGCTCGTGATATTGCTGGTCATCTGGCTCTGCAATTTGTTCATCGCCTCGATGAGCGCCTTGGGGCCGGCGGTGTAGCCGATGCGCCAGCCGGTCATGGCGAAGGTCTTCGACAGGCAGTTACACGTGATGGTACGGTCCTTCCACATTGCCCAGTCCAGCGCGGCCCAGGAGATCGTCTTCTGCCCATTGAAGAGCAGTTTTTCGTAGATTTCATCGGAGCAGACCCAGACGTCCTTGTGCGGGGCGATCACCTTGGCCAGTGCCGCCAGTTCGTCGGGCGAATAGGTATGCCCGCCCGGGTTGCTCGGCGAGTTCATGATCACCATCCGCGTCTTGGGCGTGATGGCCGCCGCGAGTTGCGCGGGGGTGATGCGGAAGTTGTTCTGCGGATCCCCCTTCACAATCACCGGCACACCCCCGGCCAGCTTCACCATCTCCGGGTAACTCACCCAATACGGCGCGGGGATAATCACCTCATCCCCCGGATTTAGCACCGCCATGAACGCCACGTACAGCGCGTGCTTGCCGCCGACCGACACAATCACCTGCTCGGGGGCATATTCCAGGTCGTTCTCCCGTTTGAGTTTGTCGGCAATCGCCTTCCGCGCCTCGATGGTGCCCGGCGTCGGCTCATACTTCGTCTTGCCCGCCTGCAGCGCCTTGATAGCCGCGTCCTTGATGAACTGCGGCGTGTCAAAATCCGGCTCGCCGGCCCCGAAGGAGACGACGTCCACACCCGCCTTCTTGAGCGCGTTGGCCTTGGCTGTGACGGCCAGGGTGATGGATTCTGCGATGTCGTTGAGACGGTTGGCGTATTGCATGAGAACTCCTGAAAGAACGGCGCGCCGTGGGCGGCGGGGTAACAGTATACGCGGCCATTGTATCCGTATTGTGTGAATGCAAAAGTACAGGCGCTGCGGAACGCGGGACAGAGACGAGGCGAGGCATTAGAGCATTGTTCGTGCGCACGGAGCATAAATTCGCCAAAACGATTAATTATGTTAATCCCAATATTTTCTTTTAAGTTTGCCTAAACTCACTGTGTGTGAGAACGAAAATTGATGTCGTAGAAATACTTAACCTATTTAAGTGCAATGTTTTACATTCCAGCGTATAGATATTATCGGACCTTGCCGAAGGTTTCTTAAATTTACGCATGTTTCTCTTAATGCACTGTCGATATGTTTTTTAACCACCCGCAAGCCGTATCCGCGTGGTAGTTTCACGTTCATGGAAGGAACGACGATGGTCGCTTTGTTCCCCCCTTCCCTGGCTTGTGATTCCCATCTTCGTACCTCAGCGCACCTGTGCATCAAAATCCTCGATCTGCTCACCAACCGCTATCACGTCGGCATCGTCCATGCCGCCTCCGAGGATGGGCTGGAGATCGAGATGCCCCTCGCGGCACGCCTGAGCGCCGGGCAACGCATCCGCTTCGCCCTTGATGACTCCATCGGCATCATCCCGCGCCAAACCATGCGCCGCGCCCTGATCCGCCACGTACATGCCGACCGGGCCAGCCTGTACATCGATCTGGCGACCGCCGCCGAGTGCGTGGCCGCCTGAGCGAACGGGGCCGTTGCCCCATTTTTGCCCGCGCCCACACCAAGTTTTTCTTGACCTGCCCCGGCGAGTCTGCTATTTTGCAGTAGTCCCAAGGGGGTATAGCTCAGTTGGGAGAGCGTCTCGATGGCATCGAGAAGGTCGCAGGTTCGAGCCCTGTTACCTCCACTTGGCAGGAAGCGGAAGCGACCTGCAAACGGCTGAAAGGGCTGGAGTTACAACACTCCGGC
>CAIPTQ010000245.1 GCA_903868035.1 uncultured Phycisphaerales bacterium | reverse complement strand
TCGTTGCGCTGCCGCGGAAGGGGGGGGGAGAGGGGGGGGGCAGCGGCGCACCGCCGCTCCAAGGCATGATAATAACACGTGATCCGCACATATTTTTCATGCTATTTTCCCCTTTTCAGGCGCAGTTGCCGTAAGAATGTGATTTCGTTTGCATGGAGGGTCGAAAGAGGTAAAAGTAGATATGTCTTTGAGGCGAATGTCCACCAAGCGAACGTGGGAATGAGGATGGAGCGTGAATCATGAGACAGGTGCGAATCATTATTGAGTATGCCGAGGAAGGACACACGCCATCCATGCGCTGGGAGCGGAGGGGCGCATCGGCCGGCGGCGGCACCTTTGAACTGCTGGGACGGGCCTTTGAGGTCGCCCAGCGCGAGGAGGCCGGGGCGGAGGGGACGGGATTTGCCCTGGCGCTGGCGGCATTTTTCCGGGGGGCCATCGTGCGCAAGGAGGATGTGGCGGAAGTGCTGCAGCAGATGGAATGACACGGGACAGGCGGTTGCGGCCTTCCACATGCGGCTATGGCGTCACGCCCCTACCCCTCGCCAATCGCACTCCCCAGCGCTTGGTTCTCCGTATGTGATATCGACACATGCCAACGGGTGATACCCAGTGCCGCGGCAATGCGGGCGCACTCGCCGGCCAGACGGAGTTCCGGCTTGCCGACGGCGTTGTTGAGAATTTCCAGGTCGGTCCAGGCGATCGGGCCGCGCCAGCCGGTGCCCAGCACCTTGAGGATCGCCTCCTTGGCGGCGAAGCGCCCGGCGAGGTGGACGGCCGCGGCCTTGTGATCCAGACAATAGGCCTGTTCGGCGGGGGTGAAGCAGCGGTCCAGGAAATGCCGGCCGTGGTCGGCATGCATCCGGGCAATCCGGGCCACCTCGACAATATCCACACCATGACCAATGATCGCCATGGGGTGATTGTCCCCCCGCGCCCGCCTCGCGGCAAGCCTGGGTGTCTGCCGGGCAAATGGAGTGAGGAATTCCCGGCCGGGCGTCCATCGGAGCCGCGCCGGTTTTATACTTCCGGCGCACGTTGCATGACAGAATCGGCGGCCAACGGAACCCGTAGCGTAAGCGAGGTGGAGCGACCATTCCCAACGCTCCCTGTAGCCTCGCGCAGGCGATGCCCGGTCTCCCGTATGCGATGGGCTGTCCCTCTCCTGCGCGAAGAAACCGTCAGCTTGAAGGCACGCAACTCCACCTTGCTTACGCTACGGGTTCCGTTTTGCCGACCGCCCAGAATGTCATGCACCCCCGGAGCAAGCCAAAAATGCAATGACTGGCGTTGCCCGCCGTTTTGTTAATAATCTTAAGGGTTGCCTGTTACGTTTGGAGTTTCTCATGAAATGCGCCGTCTATGCCTTGGCCGTCACCCTGGCCGCCACCGCCACTCTCCTCGCCCAAACCCCACCCGCGACGACCTCCGCTCCCACCCACGGCCCCGGCCCCGCGGCCACATTCCCCGCCAACGTGCCGCCGCCCGTCATCACCAACAAGTTCACCGCCGATCCCCACGCCATCGTCATCGGCGACACCTATTACATTTATCCCACCGTGGACAAGGAGCAATGGCAGACCACCGAATTCAACGTCTGGTCCTCCAAGGACCTCATCCACTGGAAGGATGAAGGCGTCATCCTGGACCTGGCCGGCACCGCCACCGGCAAGAACGACGTCTCCTGGGCCAAAATCCGCGCCTGGGCGCCGGGCGTGGCCACGCGCGACGGCAAAACCTACTTCTACTTCTGCGGCGAACAGAAAATCGGCGTCGCCGTCGCCGACCAGCCCACCGGCCCCTTCAAGGACGCCCTCGGCAAACCCCTTATCGCCCCCGGAGCGCCGCTGAATCTCCCCGGCCAGATGATCGACCCGTGCCCATTCATCGATACCCTCCCGGCCACCGCGCCGGCCGGCGCCGAACCGCAGGCGTACCTATACTGGGGCAACTCCAGCCTTTACGTGGCCAAGCTCAATAAGAACATGATCGCCCTCGATGGTGATGTCAAAACCATCACGCCCACCGTCCCCGGCAGCCGCTTCAACGAGGGCATCTTCGTCTTCAAACGCAAGGGCACGTATTACTTCATGTGGTCCGAAAACGATGCCCGCGACGTCAACTACCGCGTGGCTTATGGCACATCCAACTCGCCCCTGGGCCCCATCACCGTCCCCCCAACCCTTGAGGCCCGAATCGTGCTGAGCAAATCCGGCCTGGTCGTGGGCACCGGCCATCACTCGGTCATCAACGTGCCGGGCACGGATGACTGGTTCATCGTCTACCACCGCCATGCCGTCCCCGGCGGCGGCGGCTACATCCGCGAAACGTGTCTCTCGAAAATGGAATGGGCGGCGGACCCCGCGGGGGGTCCGGATATCATCAAACCTGTGGATGTGACCCGCCCCGCCTTCCCCGAAGGCTCCAAGGGCGAACCGGTGCCTGTGAAACCCTGAGTTACCGCGCCCCGCCGCCTCACGGAATGGCCGGCTGTTCCCCGCCGTGCATTTCCTCGGTTCTGCTTTGGGCAATGTACGAACCCAGCCCGTCGGCCGCCCCGCGTCCGAGGGTAGAATTTGCATTGGCCGCATTGATCCGCTGCTGATGGCGCTCCTCGACGATCTGTTCGAGGGACTGCGTACAGGACGCCGTCAACAGGCCGCAGAACATCATGGCCCCGAGCGATAATTTCATGACCATCCTTATCTATGATGAATCATAGGGCCTGAATCGGCTAAGTCGATATACAACTACAATATTCACGCTGCGGCATGATGAGACCGGCACTGGGAGTTCACATTTCGCAGGCATCGCAGGCGATTGCGAACGCGCAGGGGTGTCACACGCGATATTACGCACCAACGCCGGGCATGATGGAACGCCGGGCGCTGAGGGCCAACCACGAGTTATCCGGGATCATTCGGTTGCGGCCGGGGATAACCAGCAGTAATTATGCCGCGGGAGCAGCACAATGTTCGCCCATTCCGAGCTGGCGGTCCATTCCCTCAGAAATGACGGGTGCTCCAGCAATGATGGTCGCTCCCTTACGGTCGCGGCTCTGAAATCACACGCAATTTCGAGAGGAACGGACCACTGGCGCGAAATCAATGCACGGGTTCGGCCGAGGCTTCCAGGCGGAGAGTTTCCTCCTGGCGTGCGGCAACAATGAACCGCCCCACATTATCGCACGCACCGGCGGAGATCGGCGTCAGGCTTGTCTGACGATAGGCCGCCGTGTTCGTGGTCAGCGTCTGGGCGCAGGCCGTCAAGGTCAACACGCTGACAATCGCCAAAGTGACTTTCTTCAACATGATTCACCCTCCTAATGGTGAGTAAGAAAAGCGGGTCACCCATGGCATCGGCAATTTTTGCGCGTCGGTTCAGCAGCAAATTAGCTATTTTTCCGTTTGGACACGACCTATTTACCCACGCCGATAACGTCCCAGAAGATGGGCTGTGAAATGTATGAAACCGCCATGGCACCACGTTTTCAGCACTGGAAATCGCGGGCACTCATTTGCAGAATCCGGAAGCGTGGCGGAAAATGTGCCATGTGTCTTGCTGTGCCATGTCATTGAGGAGCAAATCATGAACGCGCGGAAAAACCATCATCATCTCATGCCAGCCGTCGCGCTGGGCGTGAGCGCCTGCATGATTGGCACGGTGGCCAAGGCCCAGGTTCTACCCGCTAAACTCCCCCCCATGCCGCCCCTCCCCGCAACGCAGCCCGCCGCCTCGGTGCCCCTGGGCAACCCCCAAACCACCCCGGAAATCAAGATGGATTTCCCCATGGCCGACGGCCCCTTTCAGCCCACCTGGGAATCCATCAACGCCAACTACAAGGGCGAGCCGGTCTGGCTGCGGGAGGCCAAGTTCGGGTTCTGGGTTCACTTTGGGCCACAGGCGGCGGGGCAGAGTGGCGACTGGTATGCGCGGCGGCTGTACATGCCCGGCCAGACGGCATATACCAATCACATCCGCGACTACGGCCCGCCTTCACAAACCGGGTACATGGATGTATTGCGCAACTGGAATCCCACCAAGCTGGACCCGGCGGCGCTGGTGCAGCTTTATCATGATGCCGGGGCGCGATATCTGCTGATCCAGGGGGTGCATCATGACAACTATGACAGTTGGAATTCGAAGTACCAGCCGTGGAACTCGGTGAACCTGGGGCCCAAGCGCGACATCATCGGGGAGTGGTCCAAGGCCACCAAGGCCGCGGGGATGCACTACGGGGTGGCGTTCCATCATGAGTACACGTGGTGGTGGTGGCAGACGGCGTTTAATGCGGACAAGACGGGGGCGCTGGCGGGCGTGCCGTATGATGCCGCGCGGCTGACGCTGGCCGATGGCGTGGGGAAGTGGTGGGAGGGGTACGACCCGCGGCTGCTGTACACGATCAACCTGCGCGAGTACCAGGGGATGGACACGTTTGCCTCGGCCCTGCCGCAGGGGATATTCACCAACCATCAGGAGTACGCCAAGTGGTACATGACGCAGTGGGCGCTGCGCATTTTGGACGTGATCGACAAGTACGATCCGGATTTCTACTACACCGACGGCAATTCCACGCAGCCCTTCAGCGGGCTTAAAAGCGGCTCGGGCGCCAAGTCCGACGCGGCCATGCGCGTCATCGCGAGTTTTTTCAACCGGGCTTTGGCCAAGCACGGCAAACTGGACGTGTTCAACATCACCAAGTTCCACGGGCCGTGCAACGGCATCGTGAGCACGGCGGAAGGGACGTTTCCGCGCGCCATCAAGACGGACCAGCCGTGGATCGGCGAGAATGCCGTGGGGGACTGGTTCTACGCGCCCAACTTTGTCTATGACGCGGGATCGGTGGTGCATTGCCTGCTGGAGTACGTGGCGCGGGACGGGAATTACATGGTGAACATCCCGATCAAGCCGGACGGATCGCTGGAGGACGCGTGCGTCACGATGCTCAAGGAAGTGGGGGCGTGGATGAAGATCAATGGCGAAGGGATCTACGGCAGCAAGGCGTGGAAGAAGCTGGGCGAAAGCGCCGGCGCGACGGTGCGCGGCTTGCCGACGGGGCAACTGCGGCAGTCACAGGCCAACTTTGCGTTCACGCCGCAGGATTTCCGTTTCACGGAGGGCAAGGACGGGGCGGTGTATGCGTATTGCCTGACGGTGCCGGCGGGAGGCGCGGAGCTCAAGATCACGTCGCTGGGCACGGACGCGAAGCTGCTGGACAAGCCGGTGAAGACGGTGACGCTGCTGGGGAGCAACGCTAAGCTGGAGTGGACGCAGCAGGCGGACGGGCTGGTGATCAAATGCCCGGCGGAGATGCCCTTTAAGTTTGCGGCAGCGTTTAAGATCAACTGATTATATACAGGACAAAAACGGCCATGCACCGCATACCGTCTGCACCGACCAACGCGACAACCCGCCCCAAGGACCGCCTACATCCGCCCATGCCGGAGGAGTATTCACTGGCCACTGTGCCACTCTGCAAATTATTCTGGTTTACGCTTGATTCTCAATAGCGGGTCTATCAGTTTATGGGGATGTAACGATCAATCATCGCCGCGTTAACCGCGGCTCCTGTCGCGACGCTCAATTCCCACGATATAAGCGCCTAATAAGTCCTTGAATATGCTGTATGTAACGTCTGAAATAAGGTTGATTTTGCGGTTCGCTTTGGTATAAGTGGATTTGTGTATCCGATTATCGGAGATAAAATGCCCCCGGCGTTCCAGTTCCTTCAGCACTACTTTGTATTGCCTTGTGTCATCGCGCTTTGTGCGCTGCTGGGTGTCATGGCGCTGGGGCAGACCGGTCCCGCCGCGGCACCGCCCAAGGTCCAGCGCATCAAACCCACGGCACCCACGGAAGATTGCGTCAGCGGCGACTGTCATGCTTCCCTCCTGGGCCGCAAAGTGATGCACGGTCCGGTGGCCCAGAAGAAATGCCTGGATTGCCATAAGTACGAGGATGCCGGCCAACACCGTTTTAAGCGCCTGGTCGCGCCGGACCAGGGGTGTATCCCCTGCCATGACTTGAAGAACAAGGCTGTTCTCCACACCCCGATCAAAGAGGGCCGTTGCACGGCCTGCCACGATCCGCATGGTTCGGACTACGCCAAGCTGCTGGTGGCGGAGCCGGCCAAGGGGCTGTGTCAGGTCTGCCACAAGGAGGACTACGCCAAAAAGACCTATGTCCACACTCCCGTCGCCACCGGGGCCTGCAACACGTGCCATGAGTCCCACTCGGCGGCCCAGCCCAAGTTGCTCAAGCAGGCGCCTTGGACGCTCTGCACGAGTTGCCACAAGCAACTGGTTCCCACGCCCGGCGAAACCCTCAGTACCCATGCCCCCGCGCGCGACAACTGCCTGGCCTGCCACGACGCCCATGCCTCCAATATCAAATATCGCCTCAAGCAAACCGCACCCGACCTGTGCCTCTCCTGCCATAAGAACCTCAAAGACTCCATGGCCGCCAGTCCCGTCAAGCACGGCGCCATGACGCAGGAGGGCACCTGCTCCAACTGCCATGTCGCGCATTTATCCAAGCTGCCCAATTTGCAGAAACAGCCCCAGCCCCAGCAGTGTCTGAATTGCCACGACCGTCCCCTCAAGACCGCCACGGGGCAAACCCTCACCAATATGGCCGCACTGCTCAAAAATAATCCCGAACAGCACGGCCCCATTCGCCTCGGCGCCTGCACCGCCTGCCATCAGCCGCACGCCGGCAACCAGACTAACCTCCTCATCGCCGCCTATCCGCCGGAGTTCTACGCCCCCTTCAAGGAAGACCTGTACAAACTCTGCTTCACCTGCCATTCGCCCAATCTGGTCCTTAAACCCGAGCCTACCGCGCCCACCGGCTTCACCAACGGCCAGAAAAACCTGCACTGGCTCCACGTCGATCAGGAGAAAGGCCGCACCTGCCGCGCCTGCCACGAAGTCCACGCCTCCACCCAGCCTTTCCACATCCGCGACTCCGTCCCCTTCGGTCCCGGCGGCTGGGAGCTGGCCATCAAGTTCCGCCAAACCCCCACCGGCGGCACATGTACCCCCGACTGCCATGTCGAAAGAACCTACGACCACGGCGTCCGTCCGCGCTCCATCCCCTTTGTCGCGCTCACCCCCAACGGCCAGGCCCTCGTTCAAGCCGCGGTCGCCAAGACCCTGCCGAGTGCCGCCGTCGGCCTGGCGGGCCGCGACACCTACCCCGTTGCTCCGCCGCCCTTTACGCCCGGCGTCTTCCCCTGCACCGGTTGCCATGACCCCAAGCTGGCCGTCAACACTGAACGGCGCGATCTGCACAAACCGCACGAAAACATCCAACTCCAGCACGACGAGGAGCACCGCTGGTGCCTCGACTGCCACAACGCGCAAAATCGCGATGTGCTGCGCCGGGCCTCCGGCGAGCCTATTCCATTCTCCGAGTCGTACAAGCTGTGCGGCCAATGCCACGGCCCGCAGTACCGCGATTGGCAGTCCGGGGTCCACGGCAAGCGCACGGGAGACTGGGACGGACAGAAAGAATACCTCCTGTGCGTGAATTGCCACGATCCGCATTCGCCGAAGTTCAAACCGCTGGTCCCGCTGCCGCCGCCGGTGCGCCCGGGCCAGTCCAAGTGAGGTGTTCATATGCTGCCTGTCCTACAACCCCAGCCGCCCTCCTCGTGCAGTTGCCAGGTGCCGGAACTCTCGCGGCGTGATATGCTCAAGTACGCTGCGGGTATCGCGATTTCGGCCTTCCTCACCGGCTGCTCCCAGGAGGACCGCGAAGCTTTCTTTCAGAAACGCTTCAAGGAGCTGACGCCGGAAGAACTCCAGCACGTGATCGCCCGACTCGAGAAGCAACACTCGCAGGAATACGGCAAAACCGTGTCCATTGGTGCCGAACCGGCCAAAGAGGGCGTCGTCTTCGCCTACGGCCTGGACCTGTCGCGCTGCATTGGGTGTCGCCGTTGCGTGTATGCTTGCGTCGCGGAAAATAACCAGTCCCGCGACCCCCAGGTTCACTGGATCAAAGTCCTCAGCATGAACAAGGAGGACGGCATCGACATCATGAATTCGGACGCCTACTACAACCCGGAAAAAGTCCCCGAGGAGGACAAGTTCTACATGCCCGTCGCCTGCCAGCAATGCCGCAATCCCCCGTGCGTCATGGCCTGTCCCGTCAAAGCCACCTGGCAGGAGCCCGACGGGATCGTGGTCATCGACTACAACTGGTGTGTGGGCTGCCGGTGCTGCATGGCCGCCTGCCCCTATGGCGCCCGACGCTTCAACTGGGCCGATCCGCACGTGCCCGCCGACCAGCTCAATCCCCACATGCATTACCTGGGTAATCGGCCCCGGTCCCGCGGCGTGGTGGAAAAATGCACCTTCTGCATCCAGCGCGTGCGCAAGGGCCGATACCCCGCCTGCGTCGAGATCTGTCCCGTGGGAGCCCGCAAATTCGGCAATATGCTCGATCCCAACAGCGAGATCGGTCATATCCTGCGCGAAAAGCGGGTTTTCATATTCAAGGAGGAATTGAGCACCGCGCCCAAGTTCTTCTACTTCTATGCAACCTGATGGAGATCGCGTGAGTATCTTCCCGTCAATCACTGGCGCCGCCCGCCTGATCCTCAAGGGCAACAAAACTTACTATGCCTGGTGCGCGCTGCTGCTGGTGCTGATCGCCAACGGCATCTTCGCCTACTTCCGGCAGTTGAGTCACGGCCTGATCGTCACCCACATGAACGACTGGGTTTCCTGGGCGTTTTACATCGGCAATTTCACGTTCCTCGTCGGCGTGGCCGCGGCCGCGATCATGCTCGTCATCCCGGCGTACGTCTACAACTGGGGGCCCATCAAGGAAATCGTGATTCTCGGCGAGCTGCTGGCCATCAGCGCGGTCGTCATGTGCCTGCTCTTCGTGACGGTCGATATGGGGCGGCCCGACCGCGCCTGGCATATGCTGCCGTTTCTTGGCTTGCTGAACTTCCCGCGCGCCATTCTCGCCTGGGACGTCGTGGTCCTGAATCTCTATCTGATGCTGAATCTCGTGATCGTCGGCTACTTGCTGCGCAAGTCCTATATGGGCCTGCATGTGAACTACAAGTTCTTCTGGCCCCTGGTCATCAGCACGATTCCCTTCGCCGTGAGCATCCACACCGTCACCGCCTGCATCTACGCCGGCATGGTCGCCCGGCCCTACTGGAACGCCGCCGTACTCGCCCCGCGCTTCCTCGCCTCCGCGTTCTGCTCCGGCCCGGCCGTCCTCGTGGTGCTCCTCCAGATTCTCCGGCGCACCACCCGGTTGAAAATCCAGGACGCCGCCATCTGGAAAGTCGCCGAGCTCATGGCTTACTCGATGGCCATGAACCTCTTCCTGACCGGCATGGAGGCGTTCAAGGAGTTCTATGCCGGCGGCCATCACGCCGTCTACACCCAGTATTACTTCGTCGGCTTGAAGGGCCACAACAGCCTCGTGCCCTACGCCTGGACGGCCGTCGGCTGCGATTTCGTGGCGTTTCTCCTCCTGCTGATCCCCGCCTCCCGCAAATACCCCCTCACCTTGAACCTCGGCTGCGTCCTCATTTATGCCGGCACCTATATCGAGAAGGGGATCGGCCTGTTGATCCCCGGCTTTACCCCCGACACCCTGGGGCAAATCAACGAATACACCCCCTCGTTGGGTGAGCTGCAAATCGCCGCCGGCATCTTCTCCGTCGGCTTCCTTCTTTATACCCTGATGGTCAAGGTCGCCGTCCCCATCATGCTCGGCGAATTCAAACACCGCTCCGCCCCCACCGGTGCACCGGTGACGGCCCCCGCGGAACATGAATCGCAGGTGATGCCGAAGTGATGCCCAGTCCTCGTTGCGTCATGGAGCCGCGGCAGCGGTGCGCCGAACTCGACAAGCTGATAACACTATTGCGTGGGCACTGGGGTGGGTGCAAAATCGCGGATTTCGTCGGGCTGTTCCCAGTAGATGACGCACTCGGCGTGTTTTTTTGTTCTTCCACCATACCGAGAATCCCCACGGACGCCGCCCTGGCGTCCTGCCAAATGTGCCAACACCGCGACCATATTTGACTACGCCCCGACCATGACTCCGCCCCAGCTTTCCAGTACCATGCCCGCAGGCGCTTGCGCCCTTGGAGTTCATTTCCCGGCGGCTTACGGAGAATCGCATGACTAAATCCACCCTTGCGGCATACCTGTGTGCCTGCGGCATGCTCGGCAGCGCCCTCCAGGCGCAAATCACCCCCGCGCCCACCATCCCCGGCGCCCCCCCGGTCGCGGGATCCTGGGTCACCTTCCACAACGACTTCTACTGGACCGACGACAAAGGCGCGCGCATCCAGACCCGCAGCGGCTGCCTGTGCAACTTCAACGGCACCTTCTATTGGTACGGCGGCAACAACGGCTTCCGCGACCAGATGTGCTACACCTCCACCGACCTCATCCACTGGACCAACAAGGGCGTCGTCCTGAACCACATCGTCGACGCCAACCGCATCGACGTACTCTACAACGAGAAGACCAAAAAATATGTCATGTTCCTCAAATACGACACCAATGGCGCCTTCCTGGGAATCGCCACGGCCGACAAGCCGGAAGGGCCGTTTGCCTTCAAACAGGCGCCGGTGGCCGACGCCCGCATGGTGGCGATGTCGGCAGCCGAACTCAAGGCCGCGGGCCCGTTTTACCTGGTGGACAACGCCCGCATGGGCGACATGTCGGCCTTCAAGGATGACGATGGCAAGGCTTACATTGCCTACGTTTCCTGGGCCGTGGGCACCAACGCCCAGCATGGCATCTACCAGATGTCCGACGATTACACGGCGCTGGAAAAACGCACCTACCTGTGGGACATCCGCAGCCGCGAGGCGAATCATATCTTCAAGCGCGACGGCCTCTACTACTACGGCACGTCGCGCACCGCCGGCATCCAATCCTCCGGCACCAGCTACTACACCGCCAAAGACCTCGCCGGACCCTGGTCCCCCGCCAAGCCCATGCCCACGCCGGGCTCGACCAATTCCTGGGACTCGCAGGTCGATTTCATCTATCCCTTCAAGGGCACACAGGGAACCGTCTACATGTTTGTCGGCGACCGCTGGACCAAGGACGCGGCGCGCGGACGCAACGGCGACTACATCTTCCTCCCCCTGGAATTCACCGGTGCCGACCCCACGGCCAATTACTATCAGGACTGGGAGCTCAATGCCGCCGCCGGCACCTGGCGCAAATTCGACCCGGCCCGCAACCTCGCCGCCGGCAAAGCCGCCACCGCCTCCTCCGAAACCGGCACGAATCTCGCGAAAAACGTGACCGCCCCCAAGACTTATCAGGATTACGTCAACATCCACTGGGACAGCGCCCCCGCCGATCCGCAGTGGATCACCGTGGACCTGGGCGCCCCCACCGACATCAACCGCGTCATCCTCAAGTGGAACAACGGCGCCGCCAAGGAATTCAAAATCCAAACGTCCCTCGACAACACGGCTTGGACGGACGTCTTTGGCACGACGCTGGGCTCCCCCTATTCCGTGACCGACGAAACGTTCAAGACGACCGCGGCGCGATATGTCCGGATGTACGGCACGCAGCGCGCCCCGGCACT
>CAIPTQ010000244.1 GCA_903868035.1 uncultured Phycisphaerales bacterium | reverse complement strand
GTCCGGCCGTGGTCAATCGCAAAGTCTGGGGCGGCAACCGCACGGCCGTGGGTGCCGTCGCCCAGGCAATCTTGATGACGGTTCTATTCACGGCCCGCACGAACGCCCACAGCGTCTTGGGTTACATGAGCCGCCAGCTTCGTTCACCGCAGATTCTCAGCCCGCCTTTGCCCCAGCCCAGCGGGTAGGACGCTAAACAATTACGCAAAATGTTCATGTCCGGATACCATCCGCCAGGCACTCATCAAGCACTGTCACCAGGAAGTCGGCATCGGCTTTCGTGATGCACATCGGCGGCTTGATGCGCAACACATTCCCATGAATGCCCCCCTTGCCCAGCAGCAGATGCCGTTCGCGCGCCAACTCCAGCAACCGCGCCGTCTGCGCGGTCGCCGGTTCCTTGGTGGCACGATCAACAACCATTTCCACCCCCAGCATCAACCCCAGCCCGCGCACCTCGCCGATGAGGGGGTGTTTCCGCTGCAACTCAACCAGCATGTTTTTCAAGTGCGCGCCCACATCACGGGCGTTCTTCTGCAACTGCTCTTCGTCGATGATCTCCAGCGTCGCCAAACCCTGTGTCATGGCAATCGGGCCGTGGGCGAAGGTGTTGAAGTGGTTCTTGTTCTTCATCACGGCGGCCACCTAGGGCCGGGCCGTCATCGCCCCCAGCGGAAAGCCGTTGCCGATGCCTTTGGCCATGGTGACGATGTCCGGCGTCACGCCGAAATTCTCAAAGCCCCAGAAATGCGCCCCCGTCCGCCCAAACCCCGTCTGCACTTCGTCGGCAATGCACAGGCCCCCGTGCCGGCGCACGATCTCATAGGCAATGCCGAAATACTCCGCCGGCGGCACGATCACCCCGCCCACGCCCTGAATCGGCTCGGCGATGAACGCGGCGATGTGGCCCGACGTCTCAAAACGTATCAATTCTTCCATGTCCCGGGCGCACCGCGCCGCACACGCGGGATACGCCAGGCCGAAGGGGCAGCGGTAGCAATACCCCGGCATGGCGTACTTGTGGTTCACGGTGAGGTTGGACTTGTATTTCCACGTGCCCGTGGCGGTGGCGCCCATCGTCGTGGTGGTGCCGCCGTGATAGCCGTTGCGGAGCGAGATGACATCCAGGTTGCCGGTGAATTCGCGGGCCAGGAGGAGCGCGGTTTCGTTGGCTTCGCTGCCGGAGTTGGTGAAGCAGGTCTGCGAGAGCGCCGGCGGCATATGCCCGGCGAGTTTTTTGGCGAACCGCCCCGGGGCGGGGTGGGCGTAGATGCTGGTGGTGTGCGTGAGGGTGGCCAGTTGCTCCTGGACGCGGGCGGTGATCTTGGGATGGCAGTGGCCCACGCTGATCGAGACGATGCCGCCGTAGGCGTCAAGGTAGCGCGTGCCCTTTTCATCCCACACGTACTGCATATGGCCTTCGACGAGCATCAGCGGCTCGCGGTAGAGGTGGAAGAGGGCGGGATTCAGATAGGTGCGGCGGTCGGAGAGCACCTCTTCCTTCGGCGGGCCGGCATAGGGCCGGGGCTGATGCGGGCACCGGGGCAGGGCGATGCGGCGGGGTGAGGCGCATTCCCCTTGATTCTCGCGCCCCTCAAGCCCAGGGATTGCAATCCCTGGGTCTACGCGCTCGTTCCTGAGTGGCGTCTGATATATTTGGGTTCCGGATGTGGCATTCATGATGGCGACCATGATAGCGGCGGTCGCGGTCCGCGGCGACTACACGGGCGGCGGTGAATCGGGTATCGTCATGCGGCCCTTGTATGGAGACGAATCATGACGCAGCAGACGCCCGCGCCCCAGCCCTTGGTGGGCATTGTCATGGGATCCAAATCGGATCAACCCACGATGAACAGCACAGCGGAGACACTGACCGCACTGGGGATTCCCTTTGAAATGCGCGTGATGTCCGCACACCGCACCCCCGAGGTAGTGGCCGAATACGCCAAGTCCGCCGAGGGCCGCGGGCTGGAAGTCCTCATCGCCGCCGCGGGCGGGGCGGCACACCTGGCGGGCGTGGTCGCCAGCATGACCGTTCTCCCCGTGCTCGGCGTGCCCATGCAAAGCCCCGCGCTCAATGGGCTGGATTCGCTCCTGTCCACCGTCCAAATGCCCGGCGGCGTACCCGTCGGCACCCTGGCCATCGGCAAGGCCGGCGCCGTCAACGCGGCGATTTTCGCCGCCGAGATACTGGGCAACAAATACCCGGACATCCGCCAGCGCGTGAAGGCGCTGCGGGAAACCAATCGCAAAAAGGTGCTGGAGGAAAAGCTCGATCCCGCCGGATAACATGTTGTTGCTTTCCGAACTAGCGGATGAATAGAAAGACAGCCGCATGCACATTCCTGATGGATTTCTCGACGCCAAAACCACCATCATCGCCGCCGCGCTCGCCGCCGCCGGCCTAGGCTACGCCCTCCATCACGCCCGCCGCACGCTGCCCCCCCGCCAGGTGCCGCTGCTGGGATTGTCGGCGGCATTCGTCTTCGCCGCCCAAATGATCAACTTTCCCGTCGCCGGCGGCACTTCCGGGCACCTCCTCGGCGGCGTGCTGACCGCCGCGCTCCTCGGCCCTTCCGCCGCCGTCATCGTGCTCTCCACCGTCCTCATCGTGCAGTGCCTGGCCTTCGCCGACGGCGGCATCACCGCGCTGGGGGCCAACATCTTCAACATGGGCATTCTCGGCGGCGCGGTCGCGGGCATGCTCTACGTGCTGCTGGCCCGCTGCTTCCACAGCCTGACCGGTCGGCTCTTTGCGGCAATGGTGGCCGCGTGGGTGGGTGTCATGCTCGCCGCCATTGCCTGTGCCGGCGAACTGGCTTCCTCCGGGAGGGTCGAGTGGAATTACTTCTTTCCGGTGATGATGTACGTCCACGCCCTCATCGGTATCGGCGAAGGCGTGATCACGGCTCTCGTCCTCGCCGCCATCGCTTCCGTGCGCCCGGAACTCATCGTGCCCAGCCCTAACGCGGGGGAAGTCGCTACTCAACACCCACGTCCCAAGCCCTCCCTCAAACCGGTCCTGGTCTTCGGCCTGATTGCCTCGCTGGGCATCGCGTTGTTCCTGGCACCCTTCGCCAGCCCCTGGCCTGACGGCCTCGACTGGGCCGCCCAGAAGTTCGGCTTCAAGGGGAAGGAATCCGATCCGGTCCTGGCCACACCCGCGCCCGAGTACAAGATTCCCGGCATCAGTTCCCCCACGCTGGCCACATCCCTCGCCGGTGCCGCCGGCACGCTGCTGGTCCTGGGCGGTGCCTGGCTCCTGGCCCGCGCCCTGGTACACAAAAACAAACCCGTCGCGCCTTCCGACGACGCGTAATGGAGAAGATACAATCCCCTACGCCCACGGAGCGCCGGCATGCCGCCCATCATTCCCAAACCGCCGATCACCCCCGCGCAAAAGCGGGCCGCGCTGGCCGTGGCCGTCATCGTGGATTTAATCCAGATGGGCGGTTTTTTAGCCTTTTTTGAAGGTTTCTTATCGCCCTTTGAGGATATTCTCGATGTTCTCACCGCCCTCATCCTCATCGCCATCTGCGGCTTCAAATGGCAGTTCATCGTCGCCTTCGTGGTGGAGCTTTTCCCGTTCGTGGACATCTTCCCCACGTGGACGGCATTAGTGCTCACACTGACCACCGTAGAGCGTGCGGATGCGCCCCCACCGCCGGTGAACGTCTCGGCAGCGGTGCCACCACCAATGCCGGCGCAACCCGGCGGCAAGAATGTGGTCGTTGTACAAGCCGTGACCGTGCCCCCGATGCCTCCACCTTTGCCCTAGTGTTAGTTCAACCAATCCTTCATTTTCTCCCGTTTTCACTCCAGTAAACTTCGCAATAGCGGCAAATGTCCGATAATCCTCCCTCTACACCCCCAAAACCTATAGTCTTTTTCACATATGGATTTACCTGTAAATTTGGTTTGGCATTCCCTCGCAAATTGCATACGATACGTGGCGGATTAATCTGGTTTGGAGGAGTTCTGTCATGGCGAGTATTTTGCCCCTTCCGCCTGCCGTCGTGGGGGAATTTGTCGGACGTTCGCACGTCGATCTGCCGCGCATCACCGAACTGCTGGCGGCCTATCCCACATTGATTCATGCCGCCTTCGACTGGGGCAATGGCGACTGGGAAACCGCCCTGGGCGCCGCCGCCCATTCCGGCCGCCGCGATATTGTCGATTTTCTCCTCGCCCACGGGGCGCGCCTCGATATTTTCACCGCCGCCTTTCTGGGCAAAATCCCCCTCGTCAAAGCCTTCCTCCACGAAAACCCCGCGGCACTCCACCAGACCGGCCCCCATGGCATCTCCCTGCTGGAGCACGCCAAAAAGGGCGGCGATCCGGAAATGGTCGCCTTCCTCAACCACCGCCTCGACCCCGCCGGGGCGCGGGCCAAGGCCAAGCAAAAAGCCGCCCGGGCGCTCAAGGCCCGGCGACGCAAGGCCGCATAAAAATATCGCAGCCACAATACCACGGCATGATTTTCAACTACCCGCCGCCCCGCTATCCTATGGCGCATGCCGGTGCCGCCCAACATCCCCACCACCAGCCACGAGAACACCCTGGGCCCGTACCGCCTCCTGCGCACCCTGGGCGAGGGCGGCATGGGCACCGTCTACCTGGCCCATGATGACGCCCTCAACCGCCACCTGGCGCTCAAAATCCTCCGCCCGCCGGCGAACACCGCCACCTCGGAACGTGCCGCCGCCTCGGTCGCCAAGCGGTTCCTGCGCGAGGCCCAGTCCGCCGCCAAGCTCAATCATCCGCACGTCGTGATCATCTACGCCACCGGCACCCACGCCGGGCGGCCCTACATCGCCATGGAATACGTCGAGGGCGGCTCGCTGGCCCAGCGGCTTCGCGGCGGCGGCCCGCTCTTCTGGCGCGAGGCCGCGCTGGCGCTTCGCGATGCCCTCCGCGGCCTGGCCGCCGCCCATCATGCCGGCATCGTCCACCGCGACGTAAAGCCCGCCAATCTCATGTGCGCCCGCGATTCGGCCGGCGCGCCGGTCATCAAACTCGCGGACTTCGGCCTGGCGCGCCTCACTTCCCTCGCCGATGCCGAGCTTACCTTCCCCGGCGCCTTCGTCGGCAGCCCCAGCTACAGCGCCCCGGAACAGATCACCGGCAGCCGGCAGATCGACGGCCGTGCCGACCTCTACAGCCTGGCCGCCACCGCCTACGCCCTGCTCACGGGCCAGCCGCCGTTCGTGGAGGACGACCCCGCGGACATCATGGAGCGGCACCTGAACACCCCGTTCCCCGATGTCCGCGTGTTGGCCCCCACCGCCCCGCCGCCGTTGCAGGCCCTCGTCGCCCGCGCCAGCCGCAAGCGGCCGGAAGACCGCTTCCCCAGCGCCCGCGACATGCTGGCCGCGGTGGAGGAACTTTTGCAGTTGCCCGCGGACCTTCCAACCCCGGCGCTGCGCGTTCCACGGTCAGTCGTGGCGTCGGCGGCCATGGCACCCAGCCGTGCCGGGGAGACCGTGGTCGAACTTGAAACCCGCCTGGCCCAGGCGCGCCGCTGCGCCGACAGCACCACCCAACTGGCGACCCTGCGCACGCTCTACGGCCTCTACGCCCAGCTCGACCGCCGCCAGGACGCCCGCCGCGCCTTCCGCGAAGCCCTGGTCGTACACGTGAAAATGCGCGCGCCCAACAATAATTGAAGGTCGAGGTGGCCGGGGCCTCAGCCCCCTCACCGCACCTGGCTCTCCCCCTCCGCTTTCAGCGGAAACACGCATTTCACCGTCGTACCCGCTTCCAGTTCGGAAGTCAGCGCGACCACCCCATGCATCGCATTGACGGCATGTTTGACGATGGACAAGCCCAGCCCGGTGCCGCGGTCGGCCCCGCCGCGGGAGCGGTTGACGGTGTAGAAGCGTTCAAACACCCGCTCCTGGTCTTCGGGGGGTATGCCGATGCCGGTGTCAATCACTTCGAGTACAAACTGATCCGCCGCGCCCTCCGGGGGCGGCGCCGCCTGGCCCTCCGCCGGAATCTGCGAATTGCGCAGCGACGTGCGCACCGTCACCGTTCCCTGGGGCGTGAACTTGATGGCGTTGTCGAACAGGTTCTTGAGGATCAGCGTCAGCAGCCGCTCGTCGCCGCGGAAGCTGCGCGCGTCGTCGGCCAGGTCGATCTGCAAGCGCAGTTTTTTCTCGGTCAACTGGGCCAGGTAGGAGCTGGCCAGCGCGTCGCACACCAGGTGCAGGTCGATGCGGTCGGACCGCACCAGCGCCCGCGTATCCTCGACGCGCGACAGGTCCAGCAGGTCCTGCACCATCAGTTGCATCCGCAGCACGTGGTTGGTGATGATCTCCACGCAGCGCCGCGTCGTCTCGGCGTCCTCCACGCCCGCGTCCTTGATGGTGTCGACGGCGGCCCGGATCGACGCCAGCGGCGTGCGCAGTTCGTGCGAGGCGTTGGTCGCGAAATCCATCTTCATCTGCAGCGTCTTGGCCACTTCCGTGATGTCGCGCAGCACCAGCAGCGTGCCCCGGTAATGCGCGCCGTTGTAGATCGTCGCCGCCGTCGCCTGGCAGTGTAGCGTCCGCCCGGGGGTCTGGATGGCGATCTGCCCCGACACCGGCAGGTTGGATGAAAAGGCTTTGCGGTAGAGCGCCCGCAGGTCCGGATGATGCACCACGGTGTCGATATGCTTGCCCAGGAGGGCCTCGATGGAGCGCTCCAGCACGCGCGCCGCCGCGGGGTTGACCAGGCGGATCATGTCCTCGTTGTCGGTGGCGATGGCGATCTCATTCGTATGATCCAGCACCGCCAGCAGGGAGAGCAGGTGATCCTTGTCCTGCTGGGCCTGGTCGTGGCGAATCTCCAGGTCATCGGCTAGGGCGTTGGCCGCCTTCGCCAGGTCGCCGGCGGCGCCCTTGGCCGCGGGGTCCGTCCGCCGGGCGTATTGGCCCTGCGCCAGGTTGGAGACCAGGTGCCCCACCGAAATGATGTGCGACCGCTGCAGCAACAGCGCATAGAGCGTCACCAGCGCCGCCAGCGCCAGCACCGCCACGATAAGAGACAGAATCACCACCGGCATGACACGTCCTGCATAAGACCAGGCGCTATGTTACGCCGAATCGCATGCCACAGGAAGCCCGCCGGCGCCCGCCCGTGGTGTTCCCATGGAAGCGTCATGGGTGGGAGGGCGGCGTGTTCCTTGGAACACAACACAGATCCACTTTCCGTATTGCGCTTCAACTCCCCCGGCGCACCGGAAACGGTAGAATGCCCCCCATGACGCTTCCCGCCACCGCCCCATCCCCGGCCATCCCTGACGCCGCGGACGCCATCCGCTCCCCCTGGCGCATGGCCGCCCGCCGCTTCCGCCGCAACATCCTGGCCGTCATCGGTGCCGTGGTCATCCTCATCCTCATGCTCGCCTGCTTCGGCTCGCTCCCCTGGACCCTCGCCCGGATTCAGGCGCCTTCCGACGCCACCACCGCCACCACGCCCGCCACCGCCTCCGCCCAGCAACCCAACAAGGTCGCACGCTATGAGGCCCAGGACCTGGCGCGCGTCAAACGGCCTCCGCCCTGGGCGGACGGCGCCGTTTCTGACAAGCCCCTCGACCCCGCCTACTGGATGGGCACCGACGCCAACGGCCGCGATCTCCGCGCCCGCTTCCTCCTGGGCGGGGCGATCTCGCTGACCATCGGCCTGTGCAGCGCCCTGATCGCCGTCGTCATCGGCACGAGTGTGGGCCTGGTCGCGGGGTATGCCGGCGGCCGGCTGGACGCCCTGTTGATGCGGTGCGTGGATGTGCTCTATGGGCTGCCGTACATTCTGTTGGTCATCCTGATGCGTGTCGCGCTGGTGCCGTTTTTCGCCGGCGGCGTGGTGTGGGTGGGCGCCCGCCTGCACGATGTACACCTGCTGGGGGAGGTTCCCAGCGACAGTGCGGTGGGACAGTGGGCCAACTTCCTGGTGCTGCTGGTGGGCATTGGCTCGGTGAGCTGGCTCACGTTGGCACGGGTCGTACGCGGGCAGGTGATGAGCCTCCGCGAGCAGCCGTTCGTCGAAGCCGCCCGCGCTTTGGGCTTCCGCTGGCACCGCATCCTGGGCAAACATATCCTCCCCAATTTGGTGGGCACCATTGCGGTGTATGCCACGCTCACCGTACCCGCGGCGGTGCTCTCGGAAAGTTTTTTGTCCTTTTTGGGGCTGGGCATCCAGCCGCCGCTGCCCTCGTGGGGGAACCTGGCCGCCGACGGCATGGAAGCCCTCAACCCCGTCCTCGTCCGCTGGTGGATGATCGCCTGGCCGTGCGCGGGCCTGAGCCTGGCGCTTTTGGCGCTGAATTTTGTCGGGGATGGGCTGCGGGAGGCGATTGATCCCAAGGGTGGGTGAAGCGAGAGGGGAAGACAAGGTAAAGGGCGCTTGGCGCTGGGTGCGGCACTTTCCCAGCAGACTTTTCATGCACGTCAGTGAGCAGGCCGGATGACGCCAAGGAAAACGAATATTCCGAGGATAAACAATCCGGCTCCCAGAATGCCAAAGAAAAGTCGGGCGCCAATCTTTCCCAGTAATGCTTCGACGATGCTTGATCGGAAGTTCCAACGGTAGGTTTCGGGGCGCAGAACGGACGTGAGGAAGGCAAACGCGCCCCACACCATGAAAAACAAGCCCGACCATTGAATATGCATGCTGAAGTTCTCACTGAGATTCAGGGCGAGAGGCTTCGAACCTGGTCCCAAACCAGGAAACCGCCCACTCATCATCGCGCCCTCATCCACAAAAATCAAATTTCCATCAGTCTTTCACGCTCCTGTGCAGGCCACAGGGGTTGGTCATTTTCACGGCAGTCGGGCGAGGGTTTTGCATGCCATCACGCGACTAAATGGCGTCGTCATTCTTTCCGTACATACAGAACGCCGGCTAAATGCACAAAAAGACCGCCATAAAGGATGCCCTGGCCCACCGCAAAAGTCCCATATTCCTTGGCGGCGGTGAGGCTCACACCCCAATAAGTTCCCACCAGGATGCCCGCCAGCATGATGCTCAGTCCCAGCGCCCGCCGCCAGTTCATGCGCTCGCGCGTAGCCACCCAGGCCCAGGAAAACCGTGGTTCTCTGGTCGCCAAGTTGGATTCTGAATCTTCGGATCGTACTGGCGAAGAGATAGGATTTCATGGCGTATCCTCCTGCAACCATGGTGCAATGTACCATTAACAGAACACGACAAGCAATGGCAGGATGCGCGGCCTCCGGCAATTACAGCACCAGGCTCATCGCCGTCCCGCGAGTGTCGAATGCGGCCAGCACGATCTGGTCGCCCGCCAGCGTGTCATCGGAGGTGATGTTGATGCGCTTGCCGGTTTTCTCTTCCAATTCCAGCAGGGCCTTGCGTTTGCGGTTGAGCAGGAAGGTGGCCACGGAGGGATAGGCCCGTACGTCGATGCGCGTGACCTCCATCCGCGTGGCGCCCGCGGCCAGCCGGCGCATGGCGTCGAGGCTTACGGATTCGGGCGTCTTGATCAGGGCGCTGCCGTGGCAGTGCGGGCAATCCATGTAGATGCTGCGTTTGAGCGACGGGCGCACGCGCTGGCGGGTCAATTCGATCATGCAGAACTGGCTCATGCGCAGGACCTTGGTCCGGGCGCGGTCGTTCTCCAGTTCGGTGCGCAGGAGGTGCTCGATCTCGCGCTTGTGGCGTTCCTCGCGCATGTCGATGAAGTCGATGACGATCACCCCGCCCAAATCGCGCAGCCGCAACTGCCGGACGACTTCCTTGAGCGCTTCCTTGTTCATGTTGAAGGCGGTGAGTTCGGCGTCGCGCATTTCGCGGTAGCGTCCGGAGTTCACATCGATGGCCACCAGGGCCTCGGTCGAGTCGATCACCAGCGAGCCGCCATTGGCCATCTCCACCCGCCGCGAGTTGATCTTTTCGATCTCGCGCTCCACGCCGTACTTCTGGAACACCGGCATCGTCCCGGTGTACAGTTCCACGATCCCCGCCGAGCGCGGATCGACAATCGACAGGAAATCCCGCACCCGGCTGGCGACCTGCTCGTTGTCCACGATGATCCGGTCGATCTGCTCGTTGAAGACGTCGCGGATGGTGCGGATCACCAGGTCCGATTCCTCGTACAACTCCACCGGGGCCTTGTGCGTGCGGATGCGGTTGGCGATGACCTTCCACATGCGCACCAGGTAATTCAGGTCGCCCTGGAGTTCCTTTTTGGCGACTTCGGTGCCGGCGGTGCGGATGATGAAGCCCAGGTTCTTGGGCGGGTTGAGTTCCTGGAGGGTGCGCTTGAGTTCGCGGCGTTGCTCGAGGTCCTCAATTTTCCGCGACACGCCGAGTTGCGCCATCCCCGGCATCATGACCAGGTATCGACCCGGGCATGAGATGTAGCTCGTCAGCGTGGGGCCCTTGGTGCCGATGCCTTCCTTGGTGACCTGCACGATGACTTCCTGGCCGTGGCGGAGGCACTGCTGGATGGGCGGGCGTTCGCGGCGGGGTGTTTTGCGGCCGACTTTTTCCATCGGCTTCATGTGGCCGTCGTCAAGCTCATCGGATTCGGACTCGGACTCATATTCATCCATGAACTCTTCATCGCCCGCGAACTCCGCGCGGTACGCCGTGCCAAAATCCGCGTCGCCGTTGGAGGCTTCCTCATTGGTAGCGCCGCCATTGGTTGTGCCGCCATTGGTTTCCTCGCCGTTGGATGCTCCGCCGTTGCTTTCCGCGGCGGATGCCGCGTCGCGCGGTGCCTCGATCGACGCCTCGCCAGACGCTTCCGCGGAAGACTCCGCCTGCGGCGCGCCGTCTTCCGGCCCCGCCCCTGCTTCCGCCGCGCCGGCCCCGGATGTTTCCGCCGCCGCGCTTTCCGCCGGAGCCGCAGGCCCCGCGATTTCCACGGCATTCCCGCTCTCCCCCGCTGCCGCGTTTGGCCCCGTGAATATCTCCAATTGCGCCGCTCCCGGCCGCTCGATCCGCACCGCCGGGGCATCCGAAGCGACCTCATGGGCCATCACCGGCGACTCCGGCGGCAGATCCTGCCGCATTTCGTCAATGGGCGCCGGCTCCGCGCTTGTTGGCTCCACCGGCACGGGCGCGTGTACTGCCTGCGCCGCCACCGGCACGGCCGCCTCGCGCCGGGCCAAAGGTGTCACCGGCGGCATCCGCCGCGGCTGATGCTGCTGGGGCATCCGCGGCTGATGCTTCTTGGGGAAATACTGCGGATGCAAATCCGAGATGTGCAAAAACCCGTTCTTCCCAATCCCAAAATCCACAAACGCCGCCTGGATCGACGGCTCGACGTTCGTCACGCGCCCCTTATATATGTTGCCGATGTGCGACTCCGTGCTCGAGCGCTCCATATACAGCTCCTCCAGCACGCTCGTGTTCGGACCCGTCCGCCGCACCACCGCGATCCGCACTTCCTCCCCTTCCACCACGTTGATCAGCATCTCGCGCCCCGTCGGACGCCGCACCTGCTGCACCGGCTCCTCGATCTCGATATCCTCGGCAAACGGCGCCAATGCCGCCGAATCCGCCGCGCTCACCGCCGCCAGCGGCGCCCCCGCCGGCCCCTGATTCTCCACCGACACCACCGGCAATGTCTCGGACACACTCTCCGGCACCGCGTGCAATGGATGCTCGTCGGGCGAGGACGGATACGGCTGCGGCGGAACGGCTTGGGTAATTGGCGGCAATGGCGGTGGCGCCTGCCGCGGCGGATGCACCTGCCGTTGTCCCTGCGGACGCGGTTGCTGGCCGCGTCCCTGCGGCTGGGCATGTTGCGGGCCATGCCGTGGTCCCTGCCTTTGCCCCTGCCCCTGCTGCCGCTGCCCCTGGCCCTGGCCGCGTGGCTGCGGCTGCCCGCCCGGCTTCTGTCCCTGCGGGCCGCGATGCTGCGAATGCTGCGGACGATGCTGCCGCGGGGGTTGATCGGTTGCCTCCGGTGCGCCCTCGATATTGGCCCCGCTCTCCCCCGGCATGACCGATGTTGGTGTTGGTGGCGGCGTGAAGCCGCCGGCCTCTTCCCCGGGCATTCCCGGAGTCATTTGCTGCCCCTGCGCCCCGCCATTTTCCGGCGGCACAAACGGCCGCGGCGGGCGGAACCCGCTGGGCCGGAACTGATGCCGCATCGCCCCTTTCGAAAAACTCATCCGCCCCGGTGCCGACCGGATCACCGCCGGCCGCATCCCCACGCGCGGCGGCCCGGGCACAAATCCCCCCGGTCCCGCCTCGGGTGCCGGCGCTGCCGCCGGTGCCTCGCGCGCCGGCGTAGCCTCCGCCGCCGGCGCTGCCGGCAGCGCGGGTGCCGGCTGCGGCGCATAGGCTTCCCTCGCCGCCCCTGCTGGCGCCGGCGCAACTGCCGGTGCCGCCCGCGCCGGCATCTCCGCGGGCGCTGCCGCCGTACGCTCCACCGCCGGCGTTTCTTTGGGCTGCTCCCATATCGTCGTCGTGGCCGGCTGCCACGGGGCATCATCATCCGGCATCTCCCGCGCCGGTGCGGAAACCGGCGGCACGGCCGCTGGCACGTGCATCGGCGGCTGCGCTAGTGGTGGCGGCGCCAGTGACGGCTGCGACAGCGGTGCCGTCATCGGCGCCGCCACCGTCCCCGCGGGCTTCCGCTGCGAACGCCCGCCTCCGCCCCGCCGCGGACGCCGCTTGACGGCCCCCTCCGTCGGCATTGCCGGCGCGCCCGCGCGCGGCGCTCCCTGTGGCGCCGGTGCCGCCAGCGGCCCGGCCTTGGGGGTTTTCGCCCGGCCCCGGCCCCCGCGCGAACCGCGCCGCCGCGGCTTGGGTTTTCCCCCCGCGCCACCCGCGCCCCCGCCGGCGGGCGCACCGCCCGCGTCCGGGGTCAAAAAGACTCGATTGTTCTGGGAATCCACCGCATGCCCGTACGTAGGGCCGGAAAGGTCCACGCTAATAATAGCACCTGCTTCAATTGTCGGACGGCTGCTGCCTGAGTCTCTTTCGCCTCGGCGCTGCAACATCCATGGTTGCCCGGATCCATGCGACTTTCGTAAAATACTGTCGCGAGACAGGACCGGTTAAGCCATCATCCTAACAGAATGGGGAGGCAGGTCAAATTTGGTTCCGGTTACGCGTAAAAAGACGCCTATAACCTATTTACGAAAAACCTTGCAAAACAGGAATCGATTCCTAAACTGTAAGGAATGCTCCAACGCCTCATCAAACAAGAACTTACAAAACGCTAGAAGCCCCAGGGCGCTTGCCTTTGACTTTCAGAGCCGCGACCGTGAGGGTGCGACCGTGTTGTCACCCGCCTTTTCGATGGCGCCAAGGCCGTTGCTCGCCTCGTGCCTTGGCTAATAAACGCAATCGCCCATGAAGCCCCCGTTTGCCCGCCATCACTAATTCCATTATCGTACCTAGATGTCTTCTTACCCCCGGAGTCCTTCCATGCCCCCCATCCCCGCCTTCAAATCCCTCACCGTCCCCCCCCACGGCACCCCCATCACCATGGGCGCTGGCAACAAGCTCAACGTCCCCGATAACCCCATCATCCCCTTCATCGAAGGCGACGGCACCGGCCCGGACATCTGGCGCGCATCCGTCCGCGTCTTCGATGCCGCCGTCGCCAAAGCCTACGCCGGCAAACGCAAGATCGCCTGGATGGAAGTCTTCGCCGGGGAAAAAGCCTTCAACAAATTCAAGACCGGCACCCCCGAGGGCGACGCCCAGGCCTGGCTCCCCGACGACACCGTGGAGGCGTTCCGGGCCTTCCTTGTGGGCATCAAGGGGCCGCTGACCACGCCCGTCGGCGGCGGCATCCGCTCCCTCAACGTCGCGCTGCGCCAACTCTTGGATCTCTACGTTTGTCTGCGCCCCGTCCGCTACTTCACCGGCGTTCCCTCCCCCGTCAAAGCCCCCGAAAAAGTGGACATGGTCATTTTCCGCGAGAACACCGAAGATATTTATGCCGGCATCGAATATCCCGCCGGCTCTCCCGAGGCCCGGAAAATCCTCGACTTCCTCAAGCAAATGGACCCCAAGGCCTACAAAAAAGTCCGCTTCCCCGAAACCGCCGGCATCGGCATCAAGGCCGTCTCAAAAGAAGGCACCCAACGCCTTGTCGCCGCCGCCATCGACTACGCCATCGCCCACCAGCGCAAGTCCGTCACCTTCGTCCACAAAGGCAACATCATGAAATTCACCGAAGGCGCCTTCCGCGACTGGGGCTACCAGCTCGCCAAGGAAAAATATGGAGCCGTCGAACTCGATGGCGGGCCATGGTGCGAAATTGAATCGAAAATCGAAAATCGAAAATCGAAAATCCTGATTAAGGACTCCATTGCCGACATCACCCTCCAGCAGGTGCTCACCCGTCCCG
>CAIPTQ010000243.1 GCA_903868035.1 uncultured Phycisphaerales bacterium | reverse complement strand
TGATCCGCAGCGCCAGGCCCGCCAGGCGCAGCGCCCGCGGGTTGATGTCCGTCCCCACCACGCCGGCGGCATGGTGGGCGGCCATCGCTGCTTGAAAACCCTGCCCCGTACCGATGTCCAGCACGCGCTCGCCGGTGCGCCGCACCGTGAAGTCCGCCAGCATGCCGCTGGCGATGCCCACGCCCAGGACGTGGTCCTGGGGCAGGGGCTTGCCGGTGGCCCAGCAGTCAAAGTCGCGCAAGGCCCAGAAATCCCGGGCCGGTACGACCGCGCACGCGGCCTTAAGATTGCCGCCACCCTCGTCGATGAGCAGCCCCTCGTCCAGCAGCAGTTGACACATCGCGGGCGACAGCGCCGCTTCCAGCGCGGGCCGGGGCATGGATCGCGCCATATAGAACACGCGGGCCAGGGTGTTGGCCGTGCTGGGCGCGCGTGTGAGCTCCTCCACGGCATGCGGATCGACATTGCGGTCCTTGGGTGTGATGGCGCCGATTTTGCCCAGGACATCGCGCTCGTAACAGGCATCCTGGAAGAACTTTGGCAGGTCGGAAAGCGTGGGCATGGTGGGTTCCAGTGGGGGGGCAACAGGAAATGCCCAGGCAGTATACTCCCGACCTGTACCTCGGCAAGCACACAGAATGGGCAAGGGATCGCGGGATCGCGGTCACCCATTCCGCTATTACTTGAAGGTGCGGGGGTCTTCAGTTGCGGCGGCGCAAGCGCAGGTGTTTTCCCAGCGATTTCACCGGCCCATGGAGCAGAGCCAGCGTTTTGGATTGCAGGGTGTTGCGCTGGAGGGCGGCGCGGGCGGGGGTTGGAATCTTGACCAGGCGTTTGCAGACGATGCACCGGACATTGGCGCCGCGCGCCTCCTGCGGCACGATGAGGATGCTGCGGCATTTCAGATTCGGACACATGACCGAAAAGTTTTTGGGCGGCGATTGTTCCTCGCGGCGGCAGACAAAGGAAGGCTGGTGTTCATGATCCAAGGCCCCACGGAACGGACAACAGAAGGTCTCCACAAGCTGATTGAAAAATTCGCCCAGGCCCCAGCATTCCCAGGCACGGGCCAGGAGCGCGATACACAGCGCCACGGCCAGGACGATGAGGAACCCGTAGAGGAAAGTGTGGTCGGTCGTGCCGTTATCCTGCACTTGGCGGAGCCCGCTGCGGAGATCGGAGAATTTCAGCGGCGTTTTGGGGGCCGGGACGGGACCAACTTCCGGGAAGGCGGAGGTTTGGGCCAGTACCAGCCATAGTCGGGTGAACATGGCAAGCATCCTATTGAGGAATCTGTATCTGGCCGGGATGGTTCCGCGCCGCGGCACAATGAAGCATCCAATACAATCGGGCGCGCGGCAATCAAGTGCTTGGGGACGCGAGGGCTGTACGGATCGCGGCGGACAGGGAATCTGGGGGGTCACCAAGACGGGGTAGGAAGCCGATAAATAATAATCAGGATCATTCACCCTTGGGCGTGGTAAACTACAATATCCATATGGGAGAGCGGCCGATAAGAGCGGCTGGATATTCACGCTCATGAAGGCCGCGACTCCGCTTGAAGGCATGATTGAACGGAAGGCGCATGACGACGCTGAACGCACCGCCCCCCTCCCCCACCCTGCTGCCGCGGGAGTATTCTGACTTGACCGGGCGGCTGGATGCGGTTGGGGCGCGGTTTAGGTTGGCGGGGGTATTGCGGGGGCTGGGGCGGTTTGCGCTGGTGGTGGTGCCGGTGGTGGTGGGGGCGTTGTTTGTGGCGGGGTATTGGGTGCTGCCTTCGGCGGGGAATGTGGGGCTGCTGGCGGGGATGGGGGTGGCGGTGGTTTTCGGATATGCGGCGTTTTTGCATCGGGCGTTGTGGGTGCGGCCGAGTTATGCGGAGATCGCGCGGTTGGTGGAGCAGCATGGGGCGCGGCCGGCGGCGGGGTTGGCGCTGGACAATGCGCTGATCAATGCGGTGTTGCTGGCGCATGACCTGGAAGCGGCGGCGGGGGAAGGCAAGGCGCTGATGGGGAGCAATGCGTGGATACCACAGGTGCTCAAGGAGGCGAGCGCGGCGACGGGCCAGGTGCCGCTGGAGAAAGCGGTGCCGTGGCGGCAGCCGCGAAATGCGTGGCTGGCGGCGGGGCTGGTGGGGCTGGTGTGTGCGGTGGGGATTGGGCTTTCGCCGGGGACGTTTCGGCATGGGTTTTCGGTGTTGGTGTCGCCGATGCGGTTTGTGCCGCACCAGGGGTCGGTGAAGATATTGAGCGTGGTGCCGGGGAATGACACGGCATTGGCGGGGCAGCCGCTGCTGTTCAGCGTGAGCGTGGAGGTGCCGGAGCATCGGTCGATCGCGGCGCGGCTGACAGTGTATCCGGCATCGGGGAAGAGCGTGACGTATCCGATGGCGGCGTTTGGGGCGGAGAACAACCAGTATGTGCGGCAGGGGCTGATGGCGACGGAGGACATCGATTATGTGATCACGGCGGGGGATACGGAAACGGAGCGGTTTCACATCACGGTGTTGCCGCAGATACATTTGACGAGTTGGAAGATGGAGGCGGTGGCACCGGCGTATACGGGGCGGGCCAAGCAGACGCTGGCGCTTGCGGGGAAGGAGGCAACGGCGGCGAAGGGGACGCTGGATGTGGCGGCGGGATCGACTGTGACGATGCGGGTGGGGCTGGACGGGCCGGCGAAGGAAGTGCTGATGGATGTGGCGGGGGGCAGCCCGGTGGCTATGGCGGCGGAGGGGGCGGGGTTTGCGGTGGCGATGTCGGTGCGGTAAGGGATTCGGTTTACGATACGGGTGAACGATGGGGCGAATCGCACGCTGCGGCAATTTCCGGAAGTGCTCGGCGGGGGCGCGGGGGGGGGCGCAGAGCAGGGATATTATTCGGTGTCGGTGATACCGGATGATCCGCCGACGATCATGGTGGCGCAGCCGGGGCGGGATATTGACGCCAAGCCGGGGGACAAGGTGGCGCTGGAGGCGCAGGCGACGGATGACTATGGGCTGACGCAAATCCGGCTGGAAATGGCGAAGAATGACGCGAAGGAATTCACGGCCTTGCAGACCTGGCCGGTGGGGCCGGGGAAGGATGGCAAGCCGGGGCGGGCGATCACGATGCGGTATACGCTGGACCTGCCGGCGGAGAAGTATGCGTTGGGCGATACGGTGCGGTATCGGTTTGTGGCGGTGGATAATCGCGATTTGACAGGGCTCGATCCGGCGTTGGGGGCGCAGGCAACGGCGGGGCAGATTTTCAGCATTTCGTTCAATGATAAAACGGCGGTGACGGCGGCGTCGAGCAAGTTATGGGAGGAGTTGCGGCGGAAGCTGACGGCGATACTCGACAAGCAGATAGCGCTGCGCAAGGGGGCCGGGGCGCTGGTGGCGGGGATGGCGGTGGAGGATATTCGCAAGACGTGCGGGCCGCTGGCGGAGGGGCAGAAGGGGATTCGCGCGGAGCTGGCGGCGGTGGCGAAGGATTTTCCGTTTGAGCCGTCGATGAAACTGGTGCAGAAAGCGCTGGAGGTGCTGGCGGTGGAAGATGCGGCGGCGGCGGTGGACCGGGGGGCGGATATCATGCTGCTGTCGGACAGCAAATCGCTGGTGCCGCTGGCGACACGGCTGCGGCAGAACCAGAGCCGGATTATTGATGTCTTGCAGACGCTACTGGCGATCATTGCGGCGGATCAGGAGCGGCTGGCCAAGGCGGCGGAGCATGACGGGGGGGATATTCCGACGGACGCCAAGGATGCGTGGAAGAAATTGGCCGAGGAGCTCAAGAAGTTTGAGAAGGAGCAGCAGGGCGTGATTGACGCCTCGGCGGCACTGGCCAAGAAGCCCAAGGATCAGTTCGATGCCAACGATGAGAAAAAGCTGAAGGATCTGGCGGTGATCGAGGACAAGTGGGAGAAGTTCCTCAATGAGCGGCTGGCGGATATGAGCAAGCTGGCCGAGCAGGACCAGACGAGCGCGGCGCTGCTGGAGGAAGTGGTGAAGATGAAGGTGGAATTGGCGACGGCGAAGAACGCGCTGGAGCAGAAGGCCACGGAGATCGCCACGCCGCTGGAGGAGAACGGGCTGGAGAGCGCCAAGGAACTGACCACGCACATTGAACGGTGGCTGCAGCAGCAGCCGGACCGGATCAACTGGCAAATGGAAGAGCCGGTGACGCAGAACGATCCGGCGATGGCGGAACTGCCCAAGCAGTTGCAGGACATGGTGGGAGATTTGATGGACAAGGAGGAGGATTTGACGCAGCAGATGGAGAGCCTGGCGAGCAAGTGGGCGGATTCGCTGGACAAGGGGGCGGGGTGGGATGCGGCGGACGGGCCGATCTCGAACATGAGCGCGCAGGGGGTGACGGGGAATCAGTTGCCCAAGGACATGGAGATACAGGGGCGCGCGGGCGAGGGGCGCGAGGGGCGGTCCAGCGGGGAGATGGTGGGGGCGACGGCGGTGGGCAAGGAAGGGCGGCAGACGCCGACGCGGCTGACGAATGATCCGTTTTCGAGCAGCCAGGTGGATGACAAGTCCACGCTGCCGGCGGGCGGGGCGACGGGCGGGGGCAAGAAGGGGGCGCTGGGGAGCCAGGGTCTGGAGGGGCCGGCACCGGCGGACGATCCGAACATCACGCAGCGGCTGGCGGGGCAGCAGGCGGCGATTCGGAACGAGGCGGAACGGCTGAATTTACAGATGAATGCGGCGGGGTTTGACAACTTCAAGCTGGTGGAATCCAACGCGTACCTCAAGAAGAGCGAAGATGCGCTCAAGCAGTTCCATTACCAGAGCGCGCTGTATTACCAGGCGCAGGCGGTGCAGAGTTTGAACACGGCCAAGGTGCTGGCGGCGGGGGCGGTGCATGTGATTGCGGATACGTCGCCGACGGCGAGTTCCAAGACGCAGAAGGATGTGGAATCGGCGTTGAACGGGCCGATGCCCAAGGGGTATGGGGATCCGGTGAAGGCGTATTCTGAGAAGCTGGCGGGGGAGTAGTCGCGATCATACGGGCGTGTCAGTAGACATCATCATGGGTGCCGACGGTTTCCAGCAGGATAGCGGGCCTGTCCAGGTGCCGTGTAAAAGAAAAAACGATGCGCAGATCGTATCCGCCGGAGCACGCCCAGGAGGTTTGAAGCTTACCCTTGAGTTTGTGGGTTTTGAGTGCTGGGGTGAAAGGATTTGCCGCCAGCAATTGGGTGGACAAAAGCAAACGATCCGCCAAAGCAGGTTGCCGACGCAGGAGCCTCCGGGCATCACGGACGAAGACGGAACTTCGCAGCAGAACGTAGCTCACTGCAGAATCTCCCGCAGCAATTCTTCGGGAGTCACCGGTTTGCAGCGGCCGCGCGCATGCTCGCGGCGCGCCGCCCGAATGCTGGCGGCGATGCGGTCGTGTTCGTCCAGGGCCATGCGTTGGCGCACGACCTCGACCAGGCTGGCGCGCTCGTCGAGCGGCAAGCGATCAATGATTTCGACGAGTTCGCCGAAGCGCATGGTGCGAGTGGCCATTTGCGGAATCTCCTGAAATGAAGAACCCCGGTTACTTCCGATCAATTCTAGGATCATATGGGAAGGCACGCAACGGCATCTTATAGTGTCGTTGCGTGCCTTTGAGTCTGCATGCAACATCGGCGGGACGCCAATGCCACGGCGGGCAGGATGCCCGCGTTACGTGCCCATGTCGTGGCTAGCGAGGTACTTGACCTGCTCGGCGGTGAGGGTGTCGATGCCGATGCCCATGGTTTGGAGTTTGAGTTTGGCGACCCAGGCGTCGATTTCGGGGGGGACGTTGTAGACTTTTGCCGAGAGAGTGGATTTGTTTTTGAGGGCCCATTCGGTGGCCAGCGCCTGGACGGCAAACGACATGTCCATCACGCTGGCGGGGTGGCCGTGGGCGGCGGCGAGGTTGATGAGGCGGCCTTCGCCGAGGACCATCACGCGGTGGCCGTTGGCGAGGGTGTATTCATCGACGAATTCGCGGACGCCTTTACGCGTACTGGCGGCCATCTTGGCCAGGGCGATCAGGTCGAGTTCGACGTCGAAGTGGCCGGAGTTGCAGACGACGGCGCCATCCTTCATCACCTTGAAGTGTTCTTCGCGGATGACGTGGATGTCGCCGGTGACGGTGATGAAGATGTCGCCGATTTTGGCGGCTTCCTCCATGGGCATGACCTGGAAGCCGTCCATGACGGCTTCGATGGCCTTGATGGGATCGACTTCGGTGACGATGGTGTGGCCGCCCATGCCGCGGGCGCGGGAGGCGACGCCTTTGCCGCAGTAGCCGTAGCCGGCGACGACAACGCGTTTGCCGGCGATGAGGTGGTCGGTGGCGCGGATGACGCCGTCGAGGGTGGACTGGCCGGTGCCGTAGCGGTTATCGAAGAAGTGTTTGCACATGGCGTCGTTGACGGCGACGGCGGGGAACTTGAGGGTGCCGTCCTTTTCCATGGCCTTGAGGCGGATGACGCCGGTGGTGGTTTCCTCCATGGAGGCGACGATGTTGCCGGCGAGGTCTTTGCGGGCGCCGTGGAGGAGGGAGACGAGGTCGCAGCCGTCGTCCATGGTGACGTTGGGCTTGAGGTCCAGGGCGGCATTCATGTGGCGGAAGTAGGTGTCGCGGTCCTCGCCTTTGATGGCGTAGATGGGGATGCCGAAGTCTTTGACGAGGGAGGCGGCGTTGTCGTCCTGGGTGGAGAGGGGGTTGGAGGCGCAGGCGACGACTTGGGCGCCGCCGGCGACGAGGGTGCGCAGGAGGGCGGCGGTCTCGGTGGTGATGTGGAGACAGGCGGACATGCGGTAGCCGGCGAGGGGTTTTTCCTTGGCGAAGCGCTCACGAATGGCGCGGAGGACGGGCATGTCCTTGTCGGCCCATTCGATGCGCTTTTTGCCTTCGGCGGCGAGGGAGAGGTCTTTGACGTCGTAGTTCTGGGGCATTGCGGAGATCCTTTCGATAAAGTTTCGAGTTTCAAGTTTCAAGTTTCGAGAGTGTTCATGATACGGCCTCCGCGCGGAGGGCGAAGAGGTCGGGGATGGGGGTGGCGGATTCTTTGGAGCGGGCCTGGCGGGGGGAGAGGGGGTGCCAGCGGATGTTGTGGAAATTGGCGGCCGTGAGCCAGGTGGTGAGTTGTTCCTGGGAGAAGCCCATGTGGCGGTGGTTGAGTTTTTCGCGGAAAAGGTCCACGGTGTGGGGCTGGAGGTCGAGGATTAGCAGGATGCCGCCCCCCCCCGATCCGGGTTTGAGGGTGCGGTGGATTTCTTTGAGGACGAGGGCGGGATCGGCGGTGTAGGCGAGGACGAGGGTGAGGAGGGCGACGTCGATGGAGGCTTTTTCGAGGGGGAGGTTTTCGGCAGCGCCCTGGCGGATATCGACGTTCGTGAGGCCGCATTCTTTGACGCGGTTTTTGGCTCCCTTGAGCATGGCGGTGCTGGGGTCGATGGCGATGATCTGTTTCACATGGGGGGCGAGGAGGGGGAGCATGGCACCGGTGCCGGTGCCGATGTCGGCGATGGTCCAAGCGGGGTTCAGGAGTGCGAGGAGGCCTTCGAGGTGGAAGGTGTCGCCGAACCACTGGGCGCGGAGCTGGTCCCATTGGGGGGCGTGTTTGCCGAAGAAGTCATGGGCGGCCCCCGGAGCGAACTCGCGTTTGCGGAGGATGGCGGCGAGGCGGTGGGCGTCGTTTTTGGCCTGGGGGTCATGTTCGAGGTGGGCGCGGGCGATGTGGCGGAGTTGGGCGGAGGCGGTTTTGCCGGAGGATTCGGCGAGGCGGTAGAAGGTGGAGGTGCCGTCGCGGCGGGCGTCGGCGAGGCCGGCGTCACCGAGGGTTTTGACATGTCGGGAGACGGTGGATTGGGGGAGTTTGAGGATTTCGCCCAATTCGCCGACGGACAACCCCCCATCCCCCCCCCCAGTTCCCCCCCCGACACCCCCGTGGGGTTGCGGGGTACACTCCAAAAGCCTTACGATACGCAACCTGATCGGGTCGGCGAGGGTGCGCAGCAGCTCAATGAGGTGCCGGGCGCCGTCGGCGGCGCGGCGGTCGGTTCCGTTATGCCGGGAATCGGCGGCCGAAATTGTCACTGGCAATGATCCGTTCATCCGGATATAATGATAGAGTAAACCTGGCATGGAGAGCAAGCAAAATGCGGAATCTTAATTTGTTGGTCGTGCGGTGTGCGAATATCGAGCGTTCCAAGGGTTTTTATGAGCTCTTCGGGATGGCTTTTGTGAAGGAACAGCACGGGAACGGCCCGGCGCACTATTCGTGCGGGGATGAGAGCGGGGTCTTTGAGATTTATCCCCTGGAGGGCGGGGCGGCGGACCAGACGGGCCTGGGGTTCCTGTCGGGGGATCTGGATGGGCTGCACATGCTGATGCGGCGCAACCAGTTCGCGCCGCGGGAAATCCGCGACACGGAACTGGGGCGGATGTTCGTGGTGCGCGACCCGGATGGGCGGCGCGTGGAAGTCAAGACGCGGAAGGTGGCGTAGTGCCGCGGCGCGACAGGCTTTCACCAGAGAGGCACAGAGTTGCGGAGGACGCACAGAGTCTTATGTGAGAAGGCGTGTGGCCGCTGGCGCGGCCATGAGGATGAATTATGTACCCACTGAAGTTTGTACCGGTGTTTCAGAAGCGGATTTGGGGGGGGCAGAAGCTGCGCGGGGTGCTGGGGCGGCCGGTGCCGGCGGAGTGGGCGCGGGCGGCTGG
>CAIPTQ010000242.1 GCA_903868035.1 uncultured Phycisphaerales bacterium | reverse complement strand
TTGTCGTGAGCGGATGGCGGCCCCGACGCGGAGCCGCGGAGCGGGAGGCATTGGCGGCCACACTGGCATCAGCCCCGCCCGGGTCCTGGGTTTCTGTCCCGCACCCGCGCTTTCGGCTTTGCGCCGGGCTTGCCGCGGGCCAATATCCATCCGTGCGCGTTCCCCTGCCCATCTCCCTGCTCCTGGTCATCCTCCTGCCGCTGGCCATGTGGTGGCTGGGCACCCGCGACACGGATTTTCTAACACCTCCCACCGAGGCGGTCCTCGCCAAGGTCCGCCAACAAACGGCCGCCGCGCTGCCGCGCGCGGAGGTGCAAGCGCCCGCCGCCGCCCCGACACCACCACCCGCGCCCGCCAGCCCGAGCCCGGAGAAAAAGCCCGAGCCCGCCGTCGAGATCGGCGATCTCAATCCCAATCCCGGCCTCAACACCTACGCCGACCTTGCCCCGAAAGGCGCCCGCCACCTGATCGAACTCGCATCGTTGTTAGAAACCGCCGGTGAACTCCCCCGCACCCTGCTGGCATGGGAACGCGTGTTGGACTCCACCACTGCGGAGCCGCCGCAAGCCAGCGCCGCGATCGCCGCGATCCGACGCCTCCGGCCGACCCTGCCCGCATGGAACACCAAGGCGTCCAAGGCCATCCCGGTCGTGCTTCACGCCAGCACCGGCAGCAAACTCGAAAAATCCCTCAAGACCGCTCTCGATCAAGCCGCCAAAGATCTCGAACACGCCTCCTCCGGCATCTTGAAAGTCACCGCAACCGTCACCATCACCCGCAAGCCCGCCCCCAAAACCAGCGCCAAGGGCAGCACCAAAACCAGCGCCAAAGAGCCGCCCGCCACCGTCGCGCTCTGGCTCACCGGATCTAACGAAAAAGCCCCCGCCACCGAAACCCTCTCCTTCACCGTGGCCAAACCCGATACCCTCCAGGCCGACCTCCTGCGGCGCGTCTTCCGCCTCACCGGCAACCGTCTCCAACAACAACTCGGGTTTCCTCCCGTCACTTCCGCCGCCGCCGACGAACCTCCGCTGCAAGCCCTCGAATCCCGCATCACCCGCCTCCACTGGGAAAAATTCGCCGCCTCGCTCAACCCGCCGCCTTCTAGCCGTTAGATGAGACGGTTGTCCTTGGGATGTTGCAATCCTATCAGATTCGCCGCTCTGCTCCACATGAATCATTCGAACACATGGATCGCAGCGTTCTTCTTTTTGCTAGGATTGATCATCGCTGGAGACTTGATCTATCGGATATCCAGGAAAGACATGAGTGCCAGTGGAGCCAAAATCACTCCTTCTACAACTCCCTGGGGCTATCGCATAAGCGTGACATGGCAAACCATTGTTTTCCTCGGTGTGATCGGTTTTTCCATCTACATTCTTTTCCACAAATGAATTCCCGGCGCTCATAACCTTATGATCTTTGAGTCTCCAAGCGCCAGCCCAACACAAGCAGAACAATCGCCCCTCCCGCCGGGCATCATCCCCGCAACTTCATCCCCCCTAACAGCGACGCTCAACGGTGTGTGGCTGACCTGCGCGCTTCTCACTTGGTGTCTGGCTGCACTCCTCACCCGATTTACGCTGGACCGCATTCACAAGACTGGATCCGACCCAGGCACCGCCGCCCGCCGGGGATCACTCCACACCCGCATCCCCGACCACGAATCCATGACCCGGCGGCAGCGCTAGACCCCTCGGAAACCGATCCATCATTGCCATGCCAGAAGGTATCCCGGTTGCTAGCCCGACTTTCGCTGTTAGTGGGTTTTTCGGAGCCAGATCGTCGAGATTGCGTTCATTTTCTCAAAAGGTCTCCACCACAGGCATGGGGGTTCGGATTTCGGGCGGAGGCTGGGCGGGCAGGGTGAAGCCGAGTTGATCGAGCAGTAGATAGTGGACTTTCTCGGGCTTGGTGTAGCGTTTCATCCGCACTTCCCGGCCGTCGGTGGCGGGGATGGTCACATCGAGCATCTGGATTTCGCTCATCCGATCCAGCACGCTGCGGGAACTCAGGCCGGTGGCCGCCTTCTTGTTGTATTTCTCAAG
>CAIPTQ010000241.1 GCA_903868035.1 uncultured Phycisphaerales bacterium | reverse complement strand
GGGGCGGGGTGGGGGGGGCGGGGGCAGGGGGGGGGGGGATGCGTACGGGGTTTGGCGCGGAGGGCGCTGTGGCGGGCGCCGCAGTCTGGGCGGGCGCGACGGTGGCGGCACTGGGTGCGGGGACTTTGACGGCGGCGGCGATCGTGGCGACGTCTTCACCGGGCTTGGCCAGGACGACGATGAGCGCCCCAACGGGGGTTTTGCCGCCTTCGGGGATGACGATCTTGGCGACGGTGCCGGCGTCGAAGACTTCGAGTTCCTGGGTGGCCTTGTCGGTTTCGACTTCGGCGATCATGTCGCCGGGTTTGACGGCGTCACCCTCTTTTTTGAGCCACTTGGCGAGAGTGGCCTCGGTCATGGTGTCGGTAAGCTTGGGCATGGTGATTTCAATGGGCATGGCGGAGCGCTCCGGGGCGGATGATTGAACAAGAGTGTAGTCGCAAGGGGGGGCGGGGTAAACCACAGGCATAACAGATCACTGTCCCATTCGGAACAGTTCGTGTTTTTTGTAAAATTTTCGCTCATCCCTTGCTTTCCCACGCCCGATACCTATACTCATGCATTAATGGCCGCCCAGGGTGGCACAGGAACAGTCGCGGGGCTTCGGGGTTTTCCAACGACATTTCCCATAACTAAAATCAATTTCCCCGGTATACTTGTGGCGCGCTTCGGCGGTCCGCTTTCGGTGCCTTGTTGGCGCCCGGATTCGCCTCCCGCGCCCTTGGAGCAGGAATGACTCAACAGTTTCAGGAATCCATCATCACTTTTCTCGGCGACCGCGAGGGCGAGCCTGTCCGCGTCGCGGATTTGGCCGAAGCCCTCAACATCGCCCCCGAGGACCGCGGCCTGTTTGAACAGGCGGTCGAAGGGCTTGTGGCCCAAAAACGCGCCGTCTGGGGCGGCGGCGGAGCGAGCGGGGGGGGCGGCTCCGGCCGCATGATCCAACTCCCCGCGCTGGGCAACCGCGTCGTCGGCATCTTCCGCCAGACCATGCGCGGCTTTGGCTTCGTCATACCCGATGAGCCTAACGCCCACGGCGACCTGTTCATCCCCATCGGCGACAACCTCGATGCCGTCACCGGCGACTACGTTGCCGCCAAGGTCATCGTCCGCGAAAAATACGACCGCGGGGGGGGGCGCGACCGCCGCAACGTCTCGGGGCGCATCGTCGAAATCCTCAAACGCGCCACCAACAAGCTCGTCGGCACCCTCAGCAAACAGAATGGCCGCTGGGTCGTCGTACCCGACGGCAACGTCTTCAAGTCCGTCATCGAAATCCAGGATGTCGGCGCGAAAAATGCCGCCGAGAATGACAAAGTGGTCGTGGAAATCGTCCGCTTCCCCTCCGGCGAATTGCTGGCCCAGGGCGTCATCACCGAAATCCTCGGGGCCAAGGGCGAGCCGATGGTCGAACTCCAGAGCGTCATACGCCAGTTCGACCTGCCCAGCGCCTTCCCCGAACCGGTCCTCGCCCAGGCCCGCGCCGCCGCCACCAGCTACAACCCAGACGAGGCCGCCAAAGTGGTGCCGACGCCCTCGTCGGCTGGTCAAGTGGTGCCGTCGCAAGTGGTGCCGACGCCCTCGTCGGCTGGTTCGCACGCTGTTGTGTCTTCCGCCGCGCGTGAAGATCTCCGCCGCGACCTCATCATCACCATCGACCCCGACGACGCCAAGGACTTCGACGACGCCATCTCCCTCAAAAAACTAAAGTCCTCCGCGCCCCAAACCAACGCCGACGACGACGAACAAATCGCACAGCTCCTCGCCGAATCCACCGGCGAAACCGGCGCGCCCGTCTGGGAACTCGGCGTCCACATCGCCGACGTCTCCCACTTCGTCCCCGTCGAATCTCCGATGGATATGGAAGCCCGCGCCCGCGGCAACTCCACTTACTTCCCCGGCTTCGTCATCCCCATGCTCCCCGAAGTCCTCTCCAACGGCGTCTGCTCCCTCCAGGAAAACCAGCCCCGCCTGTGCAAATCCGCCTTCATCCGCTACGACGCCGCCGGCCATGTCGTCGGCACGCGCTTTGCCAACACCCTCATCCAGAGCCGCAAACGCCTCACCTACAAGCAAGCCCAGGCCGTCATCGACGACGCCAAGGGCGAAGGCCAGCCCTACACCAAGGGCCTCCTGGAAGCCCCGCCCAACCCCAATCTGCCGGAGGTCTCCGCTGAAGTCCGCAACCTGCTCGTGTACATGGACCGCCTCGCCCGCGTCATCCGCCAGCGCCGCCTCGCCGAGGGCATGATCGTGCTGGATCTGCCGGAGGTCGAACTCATCATCAACGAGGAAGGCCACGTCATCGACGCCCTGCCCGAGGATGACGCCTTCACCCACAAGATCATCGAGATGTTCATGGTCGAGGCCAACGAGGCCGTCGCCCGCTGGCTCACCAAGGCCGGCGTCCCCGTCCTGCGGCGCATCCACCCCGACCCGGACGTCGGCAGTGCCGAACAGGTCCGCCAGTTCATGATGGTCGCCGGCCGCCGCCTGCCCAAGGTGCTCGACCGCAAAGCCATGCAGGCCCTCCTCGACTCCGTCCGCGGCACCCCCATCGCGTATGCCGTCCACCTGGCCATCCTCAAAACCATGACCAGCGCCGAATATTCCCCGCAGGCCATCGGCCACTTCGCCCTGGCCTCCGACAACTACGCCCACTTCACCAGCCCCATCCGCCGCTACGCGGACCTGGTCATCCACCGCTGCTTCGATTCGGTTCTCGCACGCAAGCAGGGGCAGAAACGCGCCGAACACGCCTCGCGCAAACGCACGGAACTGGCCCCTGCAATCGAAAATCAAAAATCGAAAATCGAAAATCCCCCCCCCTCCGGCGTCCCCGGCAACCGCCGCGGCGCCGGCCTCATGCCCGAACACCTCGGCATGACCCCCGACTACGCCACCCTCGTCAATCTCGGCAAGCACCTCTCCTACACCGAGCGCCGCTCCGCCGACGCCGAACGCGACCTCCGCGCCGTCAAAGTCCTCCAGCTCCTCGCCGAACACGTCGGCGATGTCATCGACGGCGTCATCACCGGCGTCACCGGCTTTGGCGTCTTCGTCCAATCCACGCGCTTCCTCACCGAAGGCATGATCCGCGTCGCCGATCTCCCCGACGACTTCTGGCAGTTCGACGACCACTCGGGCGTCCTCCGCGGCCAGCGCACCGGCCGCCGCATCTCCCTGGGCGACCGCGCCAAGGTCCAGATCGTCAACGTGAACGTCTCCGCCCGCCAACTCGATTTGCGATTACTCGAGCATGGCTCTAGCATAGGGGGCGACACCGCGTTGCGGCGCATGGAGCCGCGCCAGCAACCCAAGCCCCACGCGCCCCCGCCGGGCCTGGCGACCGATGAGGGCGAAGGCCCCGCCCGCAAAAAGAACCTGGCCAAGCGCCTGGAACGCAAGGAAATCGCCCGCCAGGCCGCCCGCCAGCAACGTCACGGCAAGCATCCGGGCAGTGGCCGCCGCGGAAAACGCCGTGGCCGCCACGGCCGCTAATCAGTCCGCCTATAGGCGGTCGAGTTCGGAGTTCCGCCTTTAGGCGGCCGTCACTGGAGGCACCATGAAATCACATCTCCCCATCCTGGCGCTCCTGGCCAGCATCGTGTTGCCCGCCTGCCAGGAGGAAGTCATCTCCCGCAGAAGCTCCTTCGATTCCCGGTTCGGCGGGTTGAACAAAAGCGGATGGTCCGTCGCCAGCGGCGAGCAGCCGAATATCGCCAGCCGCTCCCCGGAGGATGATCCCAATGTCCGCGTCATCCGCCCGGCCGATTTCTCCGGCTACCAGTTCAACACTACTTTTACGGTTGACGATCCCCGCCTGCGCCCCCAGCCCCCGTCCACCCAGCCGGCGAATACCCAGCCGGGGATGAACCCCTGGGGCGCGGCCCCCGTCGCTCCGGGTTCTTGACCCGTGCCTGCGTTCACGCCACCGACGCCAGCGGTTTGACGGCCGCAACCAGATCATCCATCGTGTACGGCCGCGCCAGGTCGATCTGCAAATACATCCCGTGATTGTGGCAGGAATCCAGGATCAGCATCCGCTCCCCGATCGTCGCAAAGCCGGCATCCTGCGCCTGATGCCCGCAGATGAACAGCTCGCACCACCACGCCTTCGCCAGTGCCGACAGCACCGCCGGCGTCTGCGCCCGCCCCCACACCAGGTGATACACCGACCCCGTGCGGCCAAAATCCGCCTCCGTTAGTTGCCGCCGGAGTATCGTGCTGTCGAACCCCGCCATTTCGCGCGGCCCCGGCAGCGAGTGCGACAGCAGGATGCCGGTGAACGTGATCGCCGCCAGCGGCATCGTCAGCATGAACGCGCGGAACGCCTGGTTGGCCGCGTTGAAACCGCTCCCCGCCCGGTTCTTGAAATACCGCGTGAACCGGTCCGTCAAGTCGTACCCGTCCTTCATGATCGGATGCCCGTACACCTGCGCCAGGTCATGATTCGCCAGCAGAAAGTGTACCTGCCCCGGATATTTGTCCGCCCAGGCAATGGCCCCCAGCAGCATGTCCAGCGAATGATCCCCCCCGTCGGCCCCCAGCAGCCCGCCGTGTACGATCTCCTGCAGGATGACGTGGCGCTCCGGATGCTTGTCCAGCGCGGCCACCGTCTGGATGCGCTGAAAATTCCGCGTATGGTTGTGCAGATCCCCCGCCACGACCAGGTCGCCGATGCCCGGGAAGCAGATCATGTTGCCGTTGCGCAGCGGATCGTGCTGATTCAGCCGGGTGCCGTTGTTGAAGAGGCTGACGAGATCGTGGGTCATGCGCTGCGCTCGGGGCCAAAGGGTTAATTCCAACCTGGACAATGTTCCATTATAGCCTTGGGATGTATAGGAAAACGCTCCTTCCTGCAACCCCTCATTCCTGCAATCCATAATCCTTGAGCTTGCGGTACAGCGTCCGCTCCCCGATTCCCAGTATCCTGGCCGCCTGCTCCCGGTTCCCCTGCACCGACGCCAGCGTCTCCTCGATCGCCTTCTTCTCCAGGTCCGCCAGGTTCATCCCCGCCAGCGTGATCGCCGTCGTCCCCCCGCCCAGGCCCGCCGCCTGGCTCAGCGGTATGATCGCCATCGACGACGCCCCCGCGCCCCCGGTCTCCGCCGCCGCCCCCGAAATGTACGCCGGCACGTCCGCCAGCGTCAGCCGCGGACCCTGTTCCAGCGCCAAGGCGATCATGCTCTCCACCGTCTGCTCCAACTCCCGCACATTCCCCGGCCAATGGAACGCCACCAGCGCATTGCGCGCGTCCGCATCCATCCCGTCGATCTTCTTCCCGTGCTTCTCGGCATACCGCTTCACCATGTGCCCGATCAGCAGCGGAATGTCCTCCCGCCGGTTCCGCAGCGCCGGCAGTTCAATCACCGCCCCCCGGATGCGGTAGTACAAATCCTCCCGAAACACCTTCTCCCGCAAGGCCGCCGCCAGATCCCGGTTCGTCGCGGTGATGAACCGCACGTCCACCTTGATCGGCTCATTGCTCCCCAGCCGCGTGATCTCCCGGTCCTGCAGCACCCGCAGCAGCTTCGCCTGCATCGCCAGCGGCATGTCCCCGATCTCGTCCAGAAACAGCGTTCCCCCGTCCGCATATTCAAACCGCCCCTCCCGATCCCCCCGCGCATCGGTGAACGCCCCGCGCACATGCCCGAACAGTTCATCCTCCAGCGTGCTTTCATTCAGCCCCGCGCAGTTCAGCGCCACAAACCGCTCCCCGCGCCGCCGCGAAAGCTGATGCAGCGCCCGCGCCACCAATTCCTTGCCCGTCCCGTTCTCCCCCAATATCAGCGCGCTGATGTCCGTCGGCGCCAGTTGCGAAATGAGCTGCAAGACCTTCTGCATCGGCGCCGACTGCCCGATGATCCCATGAATCCCAAACCGCTGGTCCAGCGCGCCGGCCAGTTCCTGGTTCTTCCGCGCCAGCAGAATCTTCTCCGCCGCCCGCCGCACCTGCGTCCGGATCACCTCCAGGTCCAGCGGCTTCTGGATGAAATCATACGCCCCATGCCGCATCGCCTGCACCGCCGTCGTCACGTCCCCATGGGCCGTGACCACGATCACCTCCGTCTGCGGCCGCGCCCGGCGGACAAACTCCAACAATTCAAACCCGTCATTCGGCGTGTCCATCCGCAAATCCGTGACCACCAGGTCAAACTCCTCCTCCGCAAACGCCCGCTTGGCGTCCGCCAGATTGTGCGCCTGCTTCACCGAAAACTGCGCCCCCACCCCCCCGCCCCCCGCACCCCCCCCAGCCCCACCCCCGCCCGTCTGCGTCATCCGCGCAATGGCCTCCGCCATCACGTCCGCATGGCCGATCTCATCATCCACCACCAATACCCGTATCGCCGGCAGCTTGCTCATACCGGCAAAGTATAGGGAGCACGCCTGCCACGGCAAGCGAATAGACACATGTTCACGCTTTCGTGAGTTTCATACTCCGATAACTTGTGCCAACGCCGCATTTCCCACATTTCCCTTTGCTTCCCCCATTTCCCGTGGAATAATGAATCGTCTTTCTTTGGAGCGGAGTAGCCCCACCCATGATGGCACACCACGACGACGGCTTGGGAGATTTTTACGCTCTGGCTCTGCGCCCCGGACGCACCCGCGCCCGCGCCATTTCCATTGCGTTGGCCCTGGTCTGCGCCGTGCGCGGCAGCACCGCCTGGGCCGACATCGGTTTTGCTGCGCCCCTCATCACCCCCGCCCAACCCCAGATCATCTCTTCTAACGTCGATCCCTCCACCGGGTACTACACCATCATCAACCGCAACGTCGGAGCCGAACGCTTTTATTACGCCGGCTACTTCGGCAGCCGCGCCACCCTCGCCAACGTCGAGGCCGGTTACGTCTGGAACGGCCACGAAACCACCGGCAACGTCAACACCTTCATCAGCAATTCCCCCGTCAACGCCACCGCCAACCAATATGACTACCACGCCACCGCCGTCGGCTTCGTCATGGTCGGCCAGGGCCCCTGGCCCTACTATTACTATCAGCTCGGCATGGCCCCCGAAGCCGGGCTGGCCTCCGTCTCCATCGCCACCGATTGGATCGGCACCACCGGGGGCTTCAACATCAATGCCTCCACCTTCGTCTACGGTTATCAGACCGTCATGGCTAATCCCGTCACCACCACCCACCAGTTGCTTTTTGGCCTTACCGTGACGGCCACCACCCACGTGGATGTGGTCAACTCCTCCTGGGGTTCTGACGACCCCGCCGCCACCGCCCAGACCACCATGATCATCGACAGCCTCACCTACGCCAACCATCAAACCGTCTGCATCTCCGCCGGCAACCACGACACCGCCAGCCAAAACACGCCCGCCGCGCTGGTCTCCGGCCCGGCCGCGGCCTTTAATGTGCTGGCCGTCGGCGCCCTGGGCACCGACCAGACCACCCCCAAGTACAACGCCCTCGCCGATTTCTCCAACACCGGACCCAACGACTTCTACAACCCCGTCACCCGCCTGACCACCCATGGCGTCCGCGCCGCCGTCACCATCTCCGCCCCCGGCACCGACCTCATCCTCCCCGCCTACACCGGCGCCACCGGCGGCAACTCCGATGGCTCGCTCTTTCCCGAAGCCACCACGTTCGCCGCCACCCAACTCTCCCAACTCTATTTTATGGGTGTCGCCGGCACCTCCTTCTCCTCGCCCACCGTCGCCGGCGGCGCCGCCCTCCTCGTTGACGCCGGCTACGCCAATGGCGGCGGCACCGCCGTCGATGGCCGCGTCATCAAGGCCGTCCTCATCAACTCCGCACGCAAAACCCCCGGCTGGACCAACCACACCGTCAACTCCGACGGCGTCCTCACCACTTCCCAGGGCCTCGACTGGAACGTCGGCGCCGGCGCCCTCGACCTCAACGCCGCCTACGACCAATATTTCTCCTACCTCCCCACCACCACCAACTTCGTCCCCCTCACCGGCGGCACCGTCCGCAACCTCGGCTGGGCCTTCGGCCACGTCGCCGCCGGCACCCCCAACGACTACCTTCTCGACACCCCCCTCCATCAAGGCGACAAACTCACCGCCACCCTCACCTGGTTCATCCCCGTCTACTTCAACGGCACCGCCACCGCCGACCCCCTCACCGATGATTTCAGCACCGCCGACCTCCACAACCTCTACTTCGACCAGCTCGACCTCCAAGTCTGGCTTGTCGAGAACGGCCAGCTCACCACCCTCATCGCCGACTCCTCCAGCCCCTACAACAACGTCGATCACCTCTACTTCGACATCCCCCAGGACGGCCTCTACGCCCTCCGCGTCAACTGGCTGGGCCTCACCTACGACCTCTACGGCACCTCCCCCCTCGCCGACGACTACGCCCTCGCCTGGTCCACACCCGAACCGTCCACGGCATGGTTCATTCTGGGTACCCTCATTTTGTTAAAACGCAGGGTATCACGCGCCGCACCCGAAAATACAGAACTCCTAACCGGCTCAATTAAGGGCGTGGCATAACACGCCGGCATCAAAGGGGCCGGTGGCCAGGCTCGCCGACCACCCGTCACATGTAATAATCGCCTCGCGAGAGCGTCTTATAACACGAGATCCGCAACTTAAAACCGAGGCAAAATCATGTTAAAATTGCGCAATTTAGCGATTCTGGGTCTATTTCCGTTAATTTCGCATGCGGCCCAGCCCTGGCAGGAAGTCACGATGCCGACGGTGGCCGAGGCGGCGGCGGCCTTCCCCAAGCCGCCCATGGAGTACCGGGCGGTCAACTGGGCCATCTGGGGCGGGCAGTTGACCAGGGATAAAATCCTGGCCGACATCGAGCATGTGTATGCCAACGGCGGGGGTGTGTACATGATCAACAACTCGGGGGGCCACACGCCCAAGTATTTCACCCCGGAGTACATGGACCTCGTGAAGCTCGTCGTGAGCGAGTGCAAGCAGCGAGGGATGAAGGTGTGGATTGAGACGGATGATGGATATCCGGATGGATTCGCCGGGGGGATGATCAGCCGGGACTATCCGCAACTGGGCATGCAGGCGATTGTCAACGACGCGCGCTACACGGTTGCCGGGGGGCAGACGCTCACGATGCCCCTGCCGCCGGATACGCTGGGCATCCTGGCGAATCCGCGGGCGGCGGCACCCGCGGGAACGGTTCCGGGGGCGATGGGGCCGGTGGTGATGCCGGCGTTGGTGCCGGTGGCGGCACCGGCGGCGGGTGGCGCGCGAGGCGCTGGTGGTGGCGGTGGGGCGCGGCGGGGCGGGGCGGCGGCATCGGCGCCTGCGAGCCAGTCCATTCCCGTGCCCACGGACGGGAAGTTCAAATGGACCGCGCCGACCGGCGGCATGAGCAATGGCCTGTGGGAAGTAACCTTCCAGGGCAGCGCGGGCGAAGCACGCTACACCGTCGCCTGCGGGCAGACGCTGACGATTCCACTGCCCACGGACACCAAGGGCATCCAGGCCAGTCCGCTGGCGCGCGGGCCGGGACGCGGGCCGGCGGCAGGCGGGGCGGCGGCGGCGGCGAGCACCGTGATTGCGGTGCCGGCGGACGGGCAGTTCAAATGGACCGCGCCGGGAACGGGGACGTGGGAGGTGACATTTGTGCGGCATGTGTATCGCAGCTCGCCGACGCGCAACGCGAACCGTGCCGACGGCACCCGGGACAAGGACAGCCTCTACTCGCTGATCGATTACCTCGATCCAGCGGCGACGGCGACGTTCATCAAGCTGATTCATGAGCAATACGCCAAGCTCGTGGGCGATGAATTCGGCAAGACCATCATGGGGTTCCGGGGCGACGAACCGGACTACACCGGCATCATCCCTTGGACGCCCAAGCTGCTGGAGACCTTTCAGCAGCAGAAGGGGTATGACCTCAAGCCGTACCTCGCCCAGTTCTTCGCCACCTCGCCGACGCAGGACGGCCTGCGCGCCAAGGCCGACTATTGGGACGTGTGGAGCGCGCTGTTCCGGGACAATTTCTTCAAGCCGCAGGAAGACTGGTGCCGGGCGCGCAACATGTCCTACATGATGCATTTGAACCATGAGGAAATCATGATGGGCCGCAACGGCGGCGAGGATCTGATCAAGAACGAAGGCTCGTTCTGGCGCACCATGCGTTACGTGGGCGTGCCGGGCATCGACAACCTGAGCCAGATTCGGCCCGGGACGGTCGCGGATTTTCCCAAGCTGGCGGGCTCCGCGGCCCATCTGTATGGCCGATCCCTGGTGTGGACCGAACAGGGGGGCGGTGGGGGGGCGGCCGGGAAGTTTGTCTTTGATTATCAATTGGTGCGCGGCATCAACCATATGAACATCGGCGGCCTTACCGCCGCGACACCCTCCACCGATGCCGCACCCAGCCCCGCCGCCCAGACGGCCTGGTACGTCGGGCGGTCGCAGTATCTGATGGCCGTCGGCCGTCCGGCGGCGCAGGTCGCGTTGTTCCATCCGACGGACAGCTATTGGATGGGCGATCAGGAAGCCGACACGGTGGACACCAAGCTGACCACGCAGTTGATGGAGCAGCAGATTGACTTCGATCATATCGACAGCGATACGCTGGCCACGGTCTGCACGCTGGAAGGCGGCGGGCTGAAGAACCTGAGCGGGCAGGTGTACCGTGCCGTGGTCGTGCCGACCTCGACGGTGATCACGCAGGGCGTGCTGGAGCGGTTGCGGGCGTTCGCGGCGGCGGGGGGCAAGGTTGTGTTTGTGGGGCGGACGCCGACAATGGTGGTGGACAAGACGTTCCTGCATCCCGCGGCCGGGGCGCCGGATTTAAGTTTCGCCACCTTGGAACCCACGCCCGACATCACTCCGAAGGTGGTCGCGGCCTTGCCCAAGCCGGACGTGAAGCTGGATGCGGCGTGCGCGCCGATCAAATACCTGCATCGGTCGCTGAAGGATGGGGAGGTGTATTTCTTCTTCAATGAGTCCGCGCAGAACCAGTCGCGGAATGCGACATTGGCTGGCACCGGCCAGGCGCAGGTGTGGGATGCGGCCAGTGGGAAGATACAGCCCGTGGCGGGCGCCGTGAGCGGCCCGGGGAGCGTCACTGTGCCACTCTCACTTGCGTCGCAGGAGGCGCGGTTTATTGTCATTGGCCCGATGGGCAATTAAAGCTTGCCATTCCTGGGTTGAATGGACTTGCGGGGGGCCTGCCCGTTTTTCCGGGGCGTTACTCTTTGGGTCCGTTCCGGTTGAGTCCCGGCTCCAGTTGTGTCTCCGCTCCGGATGTGTCCCGGCCCCGGTTGAGTCCCGGCCCGTATGGGCCGCAACATTTGGTAGCCGGGGGCAGAGCGATGTGTGCCGCCAGGCACACGAGCGCCGCCCCCGGTAGCCCCGCCCCGCACGCGGTTCAACCCCGGAGGGGTTGCACATGCCCCCCTTCACGCGGCAATCTTTCAATCCCCCCGAAAAGCGGGCACGCCTGCTTGCGGGTTGCTGAACGCGCGCCGTTTGACAGGTTTCCCAACGACACGGACAATGCGGAAGCAGGCGGATTCATTTCGTGGATCGGGACTGGCGGAGCGTCAAGGTGAGCATGGATAAAGTGAAACGCGTCCTCTGGCAGGCGTTCCTGGCGCTGTTCATCGGCGGCGTGCTGTACATCCTGGTGTTCGGCAAACGCCCGGACATGACGGTTCCGGAGGGGCGCGTGCGCATCACGTATTGGGAGAAGTGGAACGGCCTGGAGGGCCAGCAGGCCAAGGACATCGTGGACCGGTTCAACGACACGGTGGGCCGGGAGAAGAACATCTGGGTCGATTATGTGTCCATCAGCGAGGTGGACCGCAAGACGCTGGTCTCGACGGCGGCGGGCATGCCGCCGGATGTCTCGGGGGTGTGGGACAAGCAGGTGTGCCAGTTCGCCTCGATGGGGGCGCTGGAGGACTTGGGGCCGATGGCGGCGCAGCGGGGCCTGACGCGGGAGCGTTTCAAGCCGGTGTTTTACGACGGCTGCATGTACCAGGGGAAGCTCTATGCGCTGCCGAGCACGGTCTTCAGCGTGGCGCTGATTTACAATAAGGAGATCTTCCAGCAGAAGGCCGCGGAGTTGCGGGCGGCGGGGCTGGATCCGGATCGTCCGCCGCGCACGCTCAAGGAACTGGATCAATATGCCGCCGTGATTGACACGTGGGAGACGCGCAACGGCGAGAAGCGTTTGAAAGTGACGGGATTCATTCCGCTGCAGCCGGGATCGTTCACGAACTTGTATTCCTTCTGGTTTGGCGGGGATCTGGTGGACCCGACGGGGACGAAGCTGCTGCTGACCTCGCCGGAGGTGGAGGCGACGTACGATTGGGTACGCAGTTACAGCGTGAAGCTGGGCAAGGATGCGCTGCAGGTATTCAACAGCGGTTTTGGGCAGTTTGACTCGCCGGAGAATCCGTTCCTCGTGGGCGAGAACGCCATGGAGCAGGAAGGGCCGTGGATGGCGGCGTTCATTGAGAAGCTCAAGCCCTCGATGAATCGCTGGAACGTGCCGGCGGATCAGTTGCAGCGGGAGCAGGACTTTATCGAATTGACGAAGAACAAGACCCTCACGACGGGGCTGACACGGGAACAGGTGGAAAAGCTGCTGGGCTCCGGAGAAATGGTGGAGGCGGGCAGGAAGGAGCGTTGGCTGGCGGGCATTCAGGAAATCATCGTGACGTATGCCGGCGGAGTGGCGTCGAACCTGGAGATGAAGCTGTTGCCGGGGGAGGACCGCAAGAAGTATTCCAAGTGGGGCGCGGCGCCGTTTCCCTCGGCGGTGCCGGGGAAGGACAACATCAGTTATGCGGGGATGGACGTGCTGGTGGTGCCCAGCACCTCGAAGCACAAGCAGGAGGCGTACGAGTTCATCGCGTACATGCTGCGGCAGGAGAACATTGAGAAGCTGGCCTCGCTGCACTGCAACCTGTCGCCCCTGGCCGAGCACAGCGCGAACTACTTTAAGGACCACCCCAACGCATATGCGGACGTGTGGGAGGATTTGGCGCTAAGCAAGAACGCCCGGCCGTTGCCGATGGTGCCGAACTGGCCTCAGCTTTTCGACGAGATGACGCTGATCGCCGACCGCTCGAATCTGCTGCGGGGCACGACCAAGGAAATTCTTGCCACCGCGCAACTGCGGTGCCAGAAGCAATTGAACGAAGCCTTGAATGTGCCGGCGAATACCAATCTGGATGGGACCGGCAACGGAGCGAACAAATGACCAAGGAAATGGGGCGATTTGGCAAAGGAATGGCGTTCTTGTCGCCATGGCTGATCGGGTTTGTGGTCTTCACCCTGTTTCCGGTGGGGATGTCGCTGTACTACAGCTTCCACAAATACAACGAGCTGCAGCCGCCGCGTTTCATCGGCCTGGAGAACTATTCCAACCTGCTGCATGATGCGACGTTCTGGCAGGCGGCGGGGAACACGTTTACGTTCGCGGCGATGACGATACCCGCGGGCCTGCTGGTGTCGCTGGGGCTGGCGCTGTTGTTGAACGTGCGGGTGCCGGGGCAGGCCGTGTGGCGGGCGATCATTTTCATGCCGTCGCTCATGCCCGTGGTGGCTTCGGCGATGATCTGGATGTGGCTGCTGAACAACAAGCTGGGGCTGATCAACGTCCTCCTGGGCACCCTGCACATCAACGGCCCGAACTGGCTGGGCGATCCGCGGTGGGTGATGCCGGCCTTGACGCTGATGAGCGTCTGGGGGGTGGGCAACGCGGTGGTGATCTATCTGGCGGGTTTGCAGGATGTGCCCAAGGAGTTGTATGAGGCGGCGGAACTGGACGGCGCGGGCGTCTTCGGGCGGCTGCGGCATGTCACGCTGCCGATGCTCTCGCCGGTGATCTTCTACAACCTGGTGATCAGCATCATCGGAACGTTCCAGTATTTCGACATGCCCTACATCATGTCCAACATCGGTCTGGGACCGGACAATTCGGCGTATCTGCTGTCGTCGCAAATCTATGACAACGCCTTCCGCTACCTGACCATGGGCTACGCCAGCGCTATCGCGTGGATACTGCTGCTCATCATCATGGCGCTCACGGGCCTTGCTTTCTGGACCAGCAAACGATGGGTGTATTACCAGGGTAAATAGGCGCCCCGCCGATTTGAGGACTATGCGTATGACCACCACTCCCCCCACGACGCCCCATGCCGCAGGCACCGGCATGCCGCTCGACCCGCCCCGGAAAATGCGCCGGGGCGCGCTCGAACGCTGGTTTGCCTTCGCCGGCATTCTGCTCATGTGTACCGGCTTCCTGATCCCCTTCGCCTGGATGATCTCCACCAGCCTCAAGACCATCGACAACACCATGCTCTCGCCCCCGCAATACCTCCCCCACCCCGTGGAATTCCACAATTACGCCGACGTCATCAATTCCCCCAAGATCGACTTCCCCCTCTACACCCGCAACACGCTGCTGATCGCGGTGCTGGCCGTCATCGGCACGACGCTGTCCAGCGCGGTCGTCGCCTACGGTTTCGCCAAGATCAAGTTCCGCGGCCGGGGCCCGCTCTTTGTCGTCATGCTTTCGACCATGATGATTCCCTTCCCGGTCATCATGCTGCCGCTGTTCATCGTGTTCCGCTTCATCGACGAGCATACGTTCATCCAGATGTTCGGGACGTTCAAGCCGCTGTGGCTGCCCGCCTGGTTTGGCAACGCCTTCTGCATCTTCCTGCTCCGGCAGTTCTTCATGACCATCCCCGACGACATGAGCGAGGCGGCCCGCATCGACGGCTGCTCCGAATGGCGCATTTTCTGGCGCATCATCCTCCCCTTAAGCCGCCCCGCGCTGGCCGTGGTGGCGCTGCTCACCTTCATGTCGTCGTGGAACAACTTCATGGGCCCGCTGATTTTCCTCCAAAACCCCCAGCAATACACCCTGGCCCTGGCGCTCCAGTCCTACCAAAGCCAGCAGAACGGCACCGACTGGAACCTGCTGATGGCGGCCTCGGCGCTGGTGATGATGCCGGTGCTGCTGCTCTTCCTGCTCACCCAAAAAACCTTCATCGAAGGCATCGCGACCACGGGAATCAAATAGCCAAACAGCCTCCTTGCCCATATTAACATCCACCGCCCAAAAATGACCCATAGTGTCAAAATGGAGTATCTTGTTAGGGGAGACCGCCAACCCCTCCCCCAAAAACCGGGTAACTTGGCGGTCTCCC
>CAIPTQ010000240.1 GCA_903868035.1 uncultured Phycisphaerales bacterium | reverse complement strand
TGGCCGCCAGCTTGCCCTTGGGCGTGCCCACCAGATAATCCACGCCTTGGGCGCACATCTCCCCCAGCGTCTCTTCCGTGGGGATGCCCCGATCCATCACCCAGACGCGCCGGGCCTGGCCGTAGGCCGCTTCGATCTTGGCCCGGAAGGCCCGCAGCGTGGTTTTGTCGGAGGTGTTGCCCGGCAGCACCTCGTAGGCCAGGGGGAACCCGTCGGGCGTGAGCACCAGCGCGATCACCACCTGCCGGCAGTCGGGCCGGCCATCCCGGCTGTAGCCGTGTTTGGCCTTGGGGATATCTTCGCACAACCCCTCGAAGTAGGTGCTGGTCAGGTCGTACAGCAGCACGTCATACGAGGCGTTAAACAGATCCTTCCACTTCTGATGGAGATGAGTAAATAAGTAATTCTTATGGACCAGCAGCAGATCCAGGCACCGGTACAGCCGGTCCTTGGCCGCCGCCGCGAAGTCCACCTGCAACAACTCATCGAAGGCGCCGTGCTCAAAGCCGTGCCGGTGCAGCCGCCACTCGCTGCCCGGATCGAGCAGCCGGCTGACCACCAGCATCTGCAAGACCTTGGCCCACGGCACCGCCCCGCGCTCCTCGGCCAGCCGCACCCGCCAGAACCGATCCAACTCCAATTGCTCCCACAGCCAGCACCCCAGCCAGCAGTTGCCGTACGCCCGCGGCCGGCACAACTGCATCTGGTCCAGCTTCACCTGCACGGCGTTGAGCGCATCGGCGGGAACCGCCTGCGATTCGGGGAACAGCATCAGCGACGTGGGCCGTTCACGGCGCTCGTCGAAGACTTCCAGCGTCTGGCGCCACGCCGCCTCCTGCGTGGTGTTGATCTCGCCGAGGTACAACACCTGGCGTTGCACGGTCGTGCCGCCGGCGACGCGGCGGTTCTCCACCACGCTGTAGTAGTAATGATCCTTGCCCTACTTGCGGCGATGATGCGTGCGTAAAAACATGCCCGCGACTATCGCACGCCCAGGCGGGAGGTTTCAAGGGGGTTGGTTTCCACCGCACGGGTTTTCGAGAACAAAACCGCATTGGCGCTGCAGGAACGCCGAAATATTCTTGAAAATGACGCGGAATTCAGGCAAAGTGCGAAAGTTGGGTTAGGAAAATGTACGCATTTGTCAGCCGCTTTATAACGGTTTGGAGGCGCAAGAAAGAACCCGCTAAATAAGGCTTTTCGCCATTATTTACGCGGGTTTTCGCACGTGGGCAGAGCCGGAATCGAACCGGCGACACAAGGATTTTCAGTCCTTTGCTCTACCAGCTGAGCTATCTGCCCGGGCTGAATTGACTACTGTAGAAAAACCACGCCCTGCGGTCAAGCAAGGCTGATTCGATCACCGCTTCAAACTTCAGTCGGCATCATCATCCTGGCACAGGCTGCCGCTCGGCGCCGTCAATTCCGCCAGCCGCCCCGCGCGGATTGCCTGGCGGATCGCCTCCATCCAGCGCTGGAAAAAACGCAGATTATGGATTGATACCAGCGTCGGGCCGAGCATTTCCTCTACGTTGAACAGGTGCCGGAGGTAGCCGCGGGAGAAATTCCGGCACGCATAACAATCGCATCCCTCCTCCAGCGGCCCCTGGTCCAGCGCGTACTTGGCGTTCCGCAGCCGTCGCGTGCCGGCGAAGGTGAACGCCAGGCCGTTGCGGCCATTGCGCGTGGGCAACACGCAATCGAACATGTCTATGCCGCGCTTCACCGCTTCCAGGATATCCTGCGCATAGCCCACGCCCATCAGATACCGCGGCTTGTCCGCCGGCAGCAGCGGCGCCGTGTGCGCAATTGTCTCCACCATCCGCGCATGCCCCTCGCCCACCGCCAGGCCCCCGAGGGCATAACCCGGCAAATCCAGCCCGCGCAAGAATGCCGCCGATGCCGCCCGCGCCTCGAGGTTCGTTCCGCCCTGCACAATTCCGAACAGCGCCTGGCCGCCGTCGGCGCAGTTGTGCCCCACCCCCGCGCGCGTCATCTTCTCATGCGACGCCTTGCATATCTCCGCCCATTGGTGTGTCCGCTCCAGCGCCTGCCGCAGGCGCTCCGGGGGGCAATCCGCCGGCGGGCAATCGTCAAACGCCATGATGATGTCCGCCCCCAGCATATGCTGCACCCGCATCGACTCCTCGGGGGTCAGGCGGATGACCGCCCCGTCGATGTGGCTTTTGAACGTCACCCCGCCGCCGGTGGCATCGTCAAACTGCCTTAGCTCCGCGAGGGAAAAGACCTGGAACCCGCCGGAGTCGGTGAGCATCGGCCCGTTCCACCCGCTGAATTTCTGCAGGCCGCCAAGTGCCGCGACCGTTTCGGCGCCCGGGCGCAGCAGCAGATGATAGGTATTGCCGAGCACGATCTGGCATCCGCAGGCCCGCGCCTGTTCGGGCGTCACGCCCTTGATGGACCCGCGCGTGCCCACGGCCATGAAGGCGGGGGTGTCAAAACCGCCGTGGACGGTTTGCACGCGCCCCACTCGCGCCCGCGTGGCGGCATCGGTGTGTAAGATCGAAAAGGAAAACGCCATGCCGGAAGCCTACCGGCAAATGCCGTGGTGCAAAAGCCGGTCACCCCCGCTCAATCAACACCACGCACTGGCACGCCATCGCCTTCTCCTTGCCCACCGACCCCACGCGCTCCCCGGTCTTGCCCTTGAGGTTGACCTGCGTCTCCTTCACGCCCAGCAGTTCCGCCAGCCGCTTGATCATCGCCGGCTTGTACGGCGAGAGCATCGGCCGCTGCGCCAGCACCACGAAATCCGCATTCACCAGCCGCCACCCCGCCCCCTTGAAGGCCGCCAGGGTCGCCATGAGCAGCTCCGCCGAATTGATGTTCTTGTAGCGCGGATCGGTATTGGGAAACAGTTGCCCCACGTCCGGCAGGCCCGCCGCCCCGGTCAAGGCGTCAATCAGCGCATGCACCACGATGTCCGCATCGGAGTGGCCCTCCAGGCCCTTTTCGTGGGGAATGGTGATGTTCCCCAGCACCAGCGGACGCCCGATGATGGTGCGATGAAGATCGTACCCCAGCCCGACACGCATTTCAGCCATGGTTTTGGCCTCCGAACAGAGTGGAAGTCAAAGCATAGATTACCGCGCCGGGCTTCTATATTCCAATGGTGCCGCAGCGTTTTAGTACGTCAGGCCGTAGCCGATTTTGAACACATTGGCATCCGTCCCCGGCCCCGTGGGCAACTGGCTGAGGTCCTTGGGCCACGGGAACGACAGCTTGCCCACAAACTTGGCGTCGCCAAACAGCACATCCGCCACGCCCGCGCCTTCCGAGCCGGGCAGCCAGGCCGCCACCAGGGCGTCGGCTTGGTCGAGCAGGTTGCCCAGAATGACGGGGCGGCCGGAGAGCAGCACCACCACCACCGGCACGCCCGCGGCCTTGAGGTTCGCCAGGGGCGCCAATTCCTGCGCGGTCAGCGCCAGCGTATTCGTATCCCCGCCGCCCTCGGCATAGGGACTCTCGCCCACCACCAGCACCGCCACGTCGGCGCCCGCCGCGCCGGAGCCATCCGCCGAATACGTCACCTGCGTCGCCTTCCCCGCCACCGCCTTCAGCCCCGCCAGAATGGTCGTGGCCCCCGGCACCTGCTGATTGGCGCTGCCCTGCCAACTGATCGTCCAGCCGCCGCACTGCATGCCGGGGCTATCGGCGGCATGACCCGCCACGACGATCCGCTGGGCCGTCTTGGCCAGCGGCAGCACCTTGTTGTTGTTCTTGAGGAGCACCAGAGACTCTCGCACCGCCTGCCGGGCCACCGCCCGATGCTCCGCCGAGCCGAACTGCGCCTGCAAGGTTTTGTCGGCCAGGGGCGAATAATCCTTGGCCATCAAGCCCGCCGCGAACTTCACCCGCAATATCCGTATCACCGCATCATCAATCCGCTCCAGCGGCACCTTCTTCTCATCCACCAGCTCATGCAGGACGCGGAACAAATCCGGATACTTGTTCGTCAGCATGATCATGTCCATGCCAGCGTTCACGGAAGTCGCCACCGCCGTCTTGAAGTCCGGCGTGATCTGGTCCACGGCGTTGTAATCCGAAATCAGAAAACCCTCAAAGCCCAGTTCCTTCTTGAGCACATCCGTCAGCAGATGCGTCGATGCCGACACCTTCAGGCCGTTCCATGACGAATACGACGGCATGATCGTCGCCACGCCGGCGTCCACCGAAGTGACATACCCCGGCAAATGGATTTGCCGCAGCGTCGCCTCATCCACGCGCGTGTCGCCCTGATCCAGGCCGCGCGGACCGGCCCCGCCGCGCTGCCCCGTGCCCATCGTGGTGCCGCCGTCCCCAACATAATGCTTGGCACAGGCCACCACGGAGGCCGCCTCGTTGAGTTTGCCCTGGAACCCCCGCGTCGCCGCCGCCCCCAGTTCCTTCACGATGTCCGGGTCCGCCGAATAGCCCTCATACGTCCGCCCCCACCGCACATCCTGCGGCACCGTCACGCACGGCCCAAACACCCAGTTGATCGCCGTGGCCCGCACTTCCTCGGCGGTGATGCGCCCGATTTTCTCCACCAGCGCCGCATCGCGCGTACACCCCAGGGCGATGTTGTGCGGAAACACCGTCGCCCCCGGAATGTTATTATGCCCATGCACGGCATCCACGCCGTAGAGCAGCGGAATCTTCAGCCGCGTGGAGAGCGCGTGCTTCTGGTAGCCCTCGACCATCGCCGCCCAGCCCGCCATCGTGTTCTGCGTCCGATCCCGCGGCCCCGCCCCGCCGCCGGAGAGCAGCGACCCCAGGAAATATTTCTCAATATCCCCCGGATCCTTCAGCGCATCCTGCCCCGGCTGCATCATCTGCCCGATCTTTTCATCGAGCGTCATCTGCGCCAGCAGCGCCTTGGCCTGCGCGTCAAACGCCAGCAGCGCCTTCTGCTGCGACTCCGGCTTGGTCTGGGCGAAAGCCCCCGTCGAAATGGCCAGCGAAGAAACCATGGCAAACAACCTCATTTTGCGCGACATAATCAAACCCTCGAAAAAAGTCCGTCCTTGCCAACGTCGTGTATATCATTACGGAAACCACACCCCGCGCCCAGAGGCCAGTACCCAGTTACCAATTACCAATCCCTCCCCTCCACATGCTAAACTCCAAGCATGCCCCACGCCTGCCACATCGGCCCGTTCACTCTCCCACTGCCCGCCATGCAGGCCGGCCTCGCCGGCTATTCCGACATGGCCATGCGCGTCGTCGCCCGCCGCCGCGGTTGCCCTTATGCTGTCACCGAGGCCCTCCTCGACCAGGTTCTCCTCCGCGGCGGCCGCGGCCTGGAAAAAGGGGCCATTCTCTGTGACGAGGATCATCCCGTCGCCGGCCAACTCATGGGTTCCGAGCCCCACGAACTCGCCCGCGCCGCCGCCCTCCTCATTGCCGAAGGCTTCGACGTCATCGACCTCAACTTCGCCTGCCCCGTGCGCAAAGTCATGGGCCGCTGCCGCGGCGGCTACCTCCTCTCCGACCCCGACACCGCCCTGGCCATCATGCGCCGCGTCCGCGACGCCATCCCCGGCAAACCCCTCTCCGTCAAACTCCGCCGCGCCCTCAACGACACCCCTCAGGCCGCCGACGCCTTCGACCAGCTCTTCGCCGAAGCCCGCACGCTGGAATTCGCCGCCATCGCCGTCCACGCCCGCACCGTCGAACAAAAATACACCGGCACCGCCGACTGGCCCTTCCTAAAACAACTCGCCAACCGCCTCTCCCCTCTCGAAACTCGAAACTCGAAACTCGAAACTCGTCCCGCTCTCATCGGCTCCGGCGACGTCTACACCGCCCCCGACGCCCTCCGCATGCTCACCCAAACCGGCGTCGATGCCGTCTGGATCGCCCGCGGCGCCATCGGCAATCCCTGGATCTTCAACGAATTTGCCGCCCTCCTCCGCGGCGAAGAACTCCCCCCGCCGCCGACCGTCCACGCCCAGCGCCACGCCCTTCTGGAACACTTCACCCTGGCCGTCGCAGTCTATGGCGAGGCCATCGCCTCCCGCCAGATGCGCAAAATCGCCATCAAATACGCCAAACTCCACCCCAACGGCCCGGCCGTCTGGCGCGAGTTCATCGCCGTCAAAAACCAGCGCCAATGGAACGAAGTCCTCGCCCGCCACTATTCGCTGGACGCCCCCGGCATCCGCACCGCCGGCGTACCAGGGCTAGAGCCACCTATTTAAGTCACCGCAGCGGGAATATGCACCTCGACATAATCCACGAGTGATCCCGGATCGGGGATGGGTTCTCCATCCTCGACGAGCCCCTCAATGTGAAACTCTATTGCCGCGCGAATAGCTGATAGTGTTTCCTGGACGGTCTTGCCGGTGGCGACACATCCGGGGAGATCCGGCACGTATGCGGAATAGTTGCGTTTGGCTTTTTCCAGTATCACGGCGTAGCGCATCAATCACCTCTGCCTGAGTCCGGCTTGTCGAAAAATGCTGTTGAGGGTTCCAATTCTTACGTCATCACCTGGGTGTCCGGCCACCGTGACACGGCCAGCCTTGGCCGGATGCTTGTACTGGCGATGGCTTCCACGCTGGGCAACCATCTGCCAACCATCCGCTTCGATGACGCGCAACACCTCACGTACTTTCATGTCTCAGATAATACCCGATTGACCGCACCACGCAAAACCGCAAACGCCTTACAAGCCTCTTTTTGCTTGGGTACGTATGACGACATTTTTGTCTCTTCAATCACCCATTCATCCACGCATACGTCCTGCCAAAAAACGCCGCCGCGCGCTTCGCCTGCACCCGCGCCGTCAACCGCTGCCACCGCCGCCACGCCGGAGACAGGTTCTTGATCGGCTGCTCCCGCCGGTCCTTCAAATGCCCCGCCAATTGCTCCGTGATCACATGCGTATCATGGTGGTCCCCCAGCAATTGCTGCAACCGCTTGAGAAACACAATCTTCCGTTTCGCCCCGCGCATGGCCCCCGCGTCGGCGGCCAGTTCCAGCAGATACCGCAGCTTCTTGACCGCGATCCGCGCCGCGTGCAGGCTCGCGGCCGTCTGCTTCCGCGCGGCCTGTCCAAACGACCGCCGCAACTGCTTCTCCCGCATCTTGATCAGCCCCTGCAGCGTCTCCCCAAGCTGCCGCTCGCTCTGTGCCGCCAGCCCCGGCACGCCCCGGTCCTCCAGCACCCGCGCCAGAATCACCATCGACCCCGTCAAACTCGCCGAAGTCATCTGCCACTGCGCGGCCGCCACCAGCCCCGGCCGGGCGCCATCCAGCCCGGCGGCAATCTCGCCGGCGATCCTCCGCAACGGCGCGGGCATACGCCATTTCAGCAAATGTTCGCAGGTCACATCCGAATCGCGCAAATCCCCCATCGCCCGGCGCAGCGCCCGCAAACTCGCCGCCACCGCCTTGCTGGTCGGTTTTTCAAGGAACGGCTTAAGCAGCCGCGCCGCCTCCCCCAGCCGCCGCGAACCCACGCGCAGGTCATGCACGACCTCCGCCTCGGCCAGCGCCGCCGGCCCGCGCGCCAGCAGCCCGGCCAGCGCGTCATGGCGCTTCCGGGCGGCGCCCAAAAGGCGGGCGCTGGGAGCCGCAGGCGCGCTTTGGGGCGCCAGCGGTTCTGCCGAAGGAGGTGGCTGGTCGGTCATGGCGAGCCTCGTCAGTAACGCGGGCGTCTCGCCCGCCATTCGGCATGAAGAGCATCCCTCCACGAAGGCTCTCCTGGTGCTGCGATTCATGCCGCACCCTGGTCGTATCGACAAATCCTAACCGATGCCACATGGACTTTGTATACCGCGATCTTCATAATCACACTTATGTCCTCCTCCCACGTCACCCGCCGCCAGTTACGAAAACGTAAAGCCCCGCCACGCGCCGGCATCCATGCCTCCGCCAACCACCGCCCCAAATCGCAAATCAAAAATCAAAAATCGAAAATCCCCCCCACTCCCGCCTCCGCCCTCTCCCGCCCCCCGCGCACCCCCACGCCCCACGGCCTGCGCATCGCCGCCATCGACATCGGCACCAATTCCCTCCACATGGTCATCGTCGAAGTCACCGATTCGCTCTCCTTCCGCATCCTCTCCTCCG
>CAIPTQ010000239.1 GCA_903868035.1 uncultured Phycisphaerales bacterium | reverse complement strand
TGTGGGACACGGGGAGCGGAAAGATCGAGCCATGGGCGGGGGCGGCGTTCGCCAACGGGAAGACGACGCTGCCACTGGAGCTGCCGGCGTGGGGGACGAAGGTGGTGGTGATTGGTAATTGAGTGATTGTGTGGTGAGTGATGAGTCGCGCTTATTGCGGACAAAGCCTGTTTCTGAAAGGATCTCAGCCCATGAAAACCTGCATGCCCATCCTGATATCCATGCTGCTGGCGAGCAGCGTGTCGGCCCAGGAACAGCCCTGGCAAAAAATCTCCGATCCCACGACCGCGCAATTGGCCGCCAATTTCGCCGCTCCGCCATCGGAATACTGCGCGCAATTCGACTGCGGCTTCAGCGATTCACGCACCCGCGCCGACATCGCCGCCATGCTCGACCGCGCCAAATCGGTGGGCGTCATGAGCGCTTTCATCGAGCCCTCCCGCGGCAATTCCCTCTACCTCTCCCCTGGTTACTTCGACGCCGTTAAGATCCTGGTCGAGGAGGCCAAGAAACGCAACATGCACCTCTGGTTCGATGACGACGGCACCTATCCCTCCGGCTTTGCCGGCGGCAAGTTCACCAATGAGCGCCCGGACCTCCGCATGCAGGCCCTGGCCGCCCCCCAGACCATCGCCGTCACCGCCGGCCAGCAATACGCCTACAAACTCGAAACGGGCGCCATCTGCGTGCTGGCCGTCAACCGCGACACGAAGGCGGCGCAGGTCCTCGACAGTTCGTCGGGCACGGTGAACTGGACCGTCCCGGCGGGCAACTGGGAAATCGTCCTGCCCAAGTGGGAGTTCCGCTCGGGCACGGTGCATTCGTCCAACGGCGGCTCGCCGTCGCTCATGGACTACCTCAACCCCGAGGCCGACAAACAGTTCATCCAATGGACCTTCGAGGGCTACAAGCAGGCCGTCGGCGATGAACTGGGCAAAACCGTGCTGGGTTTCCGCGGCGACGAGCCGCACGTCAGTTCGAACATGCGCGCCTCGAACCCCTGGTCCCCCGTCCTTCTCGCCGAGTTCCAGAAACGTAAGGGTTATGACCTGCGCCCCTACCTGCCGGCGATCACCCCCATCATCCTCTTCCCGCGCGCCGCGGCTGTGCCCGCCAACGTCAATCTCGACGAGACCCACCGCGTCTATGCCGACTATTCCGACGTCTGGTCCGATCTCTACGGCGAAAACTTCTTCGGCCTGGAAGGCCAATGGTGCGCCGCCAACCACGTCGAGATGCAGACCCACGTCGAGCACGAGGAAAACCTCCCCCAACTCGTCCCCTTCGAGGGCGATTTTTTCAAATGCATGCGCGGCATTGAGGTGCCCGGCATTGACGCCATCGGGCACCAAATCTGGCACGATGTCACCGCCGATTTCCCCAAGCTCGCCTCCTCCGCCGCCCATCTCAACGGCCGCCCCCGGTCCATGTGCGAGGTATTCGCCGCCTACAACCCCCAGCCGGACCTCAAGGAAGCCGGCTGGATTCTCAATCACCTCCTCGTCCAGGGCATCACCCGCATCGAATACATGGGCCTGCAGGGCACCGGCCCCATGCGCGGCTTCTACGGCGAGGCCGGTTTCCCCGCCGTCTCCGCCCACGTCAACCGCGTTTCCTACCTCCTCGGCGAAGGCCGCCCCGCCGCGCAGGTCGGCGTCTACGTCCCCACGACCAGCCTCTGGTTCAACGACGGCGCCGCCAACACCCCCTTCGTCGCCATCGTCCACCAACTCCTCCAGCAGCAGCGCGACCTGGACTACGTGGACGAATATGCGCTGGCCAAGTCGCTGAAGCTGCAAGGAGCGGAACTGGTCAACCTGAGCGGGCAGGCGTATCGGGCCATCCTGATTCCGCCGCTGACGGCGATTTCCAAGGCCGCCCTGGACAATTTGCAGGCCTTCGCCAAGGCCGGGGGCAAGGTGCTGTTCTTCGGCGGCGCGCCCAAACTCGTCATGGACAAGAACTTCCTCACCGCCACCGGCCCGGCCAACATCAGTTGGGCCACGCTGGAGCCGAAGGCCGAGATCAATGCCGCGGTGCTGGCGGCGCTGCCGGCGCCGGATGTGGCGACGGACCAGGCGACGACGTGGTTGAAGTACAATCACCGGCGCATGAAGGATGCCGACGTCTATTTCTTCTTCAACGAAGGGGAGCAGGCGTTGTCGCTGAAGGCGACGGTGCTGAACGCGGGCACGGCCAAGCAGGCGCAGTTGTGGGACACGGGGAGCGGAAAGATCGAGCCGTGGGCGGGGGCGGCGTTCGCCAACGGGAAGACGACGCTGCCGCTGGAACTGCCGGCGTGGGGGACGAAGGTGGTGGTGATTGGTAATTGACATGATTGAATGATTGAATCTCCTCCGTGTTCATCTGCGTCCATCCGTGGCTATTTCCCGTCTCGCTCTGTGCATCCTCTGTTTCTCTGTGGTTCTGTGGCGAGAATTCTTCGTATACTTATGCGTATTTTCCATATTTGTGACGAACTCCACTGCCACTCTCCCTCAATTTCGCGGTTTTATTTCAACTACCCCAAGATGCAATGATTTAGGCGAAGATGC
>CAIPTQ010000238.1 GCA_903868035.1 uncultured Phycisphaerales bacterium | reverse complement strand
CCAGCCCCAGTGCAAGGGTGTTACGATGTTCAAGAAATCCACTGATTCCCTCCTGGCGATCGACCTGGCGCCGGAGGCCGTGCGCGTCCTCGATGTCGCCGTGCGCCGCGGCGGGATGCCCGCCATCCTGGCGGTGGCCTGCGAAATGCTGGCCGAGGGCGGCCCCGCCAACCTGCCCGAGCGCCATCTGGCCGCCCTGGAGAAGCTCCTCGCCAGCCGCCGCCTGCGCGGCCGCCACTGTGCCGCGGCGATCCCGACCAGCCTGGTCACCACGCGCTCCGTCCTCATTGATCCGGCCAAGCCGGGCACCCCCGAGGACCAGGTCAAGCAGACCCTCCAGAACATCCTGACCTGCGACCCCCGCGACCTGCTCTATGATTTCTGGACCGTCTCCGAACCGGACCCCAAAACCCGCACCTATGAAGTCCTCGTCGTCGCCTCGCAGCGCGCGGTCGTTCACAAGTACCTGGACGGCTTCACCCGCCTCAAGCTGGCCTGCACCCACCTGGATGTCGCGCCCTGCGCCCTGGCCAGCCTCATCGCCCATCTTCTGCCCGACCAGGATTCCATCGTCGGCACCGTCGTGCTGGGCGACACGCTGGGCTATTTCTCCGTCGTCGAAAAACAGCGCGTCCTGTTCTGGCGCCCCTTCGACATCCCCGCGCCCAAAAACGGCGCGCAGGCCGGCCTCGAACGCATCGGCCACGAAATCTCCAAGTGCGTCTCCCACATGATCGGCTCCCGCCACTTCGATTCCCTCGGCGAGATCGTCGCCTTCGGCAACGGCGCCCGGGACGAGGCCTTCGCCAACTATTTCACCAATCGTTTCAATCTGCGGGTCCGCGCGCCGTCCCCCTTCGATGGGCTTTCGGCGGAGGCTTTCCCCGTGGACATCCGAACCGCGCTGCAGGCCGGCGGCGCGACGCACTTCGCCGCCGCGCTGGGCCTGGCGCTCCAGCCGTCAGGAGGTCCCAATGGCTGAACTGATTCCCGTTGAATACCGCATCCGCGTCGCCCGTGCCGCGCTCGTCAGCCGCTGGAGCACCCTGCTCATCATCACCGTGGCCGTGGCCGCCGTTGCGCTCCTGCAAACCTACATGTGGCGGCGCAAGCAGGCCGCCGAGTTTGCCCGTCTCACGCGGCAATGCCAGGACAACGCCGTCTTCCTCACCGAGTACAACGATCTCCGCGCCCGCCGCGACGACCTCGCCGGGCGCATGAAAAAGATGGAGGATCTCCAGGGCGACAAGGTGCTCCTCGCCCTGCTCACCGGCGTCTCCGGCGGCTTTGCCGAAAGCGACTCCCTCGAATTCCTCCGCGTCGTGGCCCACCCCGCCGATGTCAAACCCGCCGACGCCCGTTATTCCGTCCGCATCCGCGGCATCACCGCCAACGACACCTCCCACTCCCGCTTCCTCGAACGCCTCACCCAGATCGGCAAGTCCCCCCGTCTCCCCCTCATCGTCCCGCTCGGCGAAAAACACCTGACCACCTTGCTCGACGGCGAAGTCACCTCCTTTGACATCACCTGCGAACAACCCCTCGTCAAGGCGAATTGAAGGCTTTTTATCCAGGGCTGACCATGCACGAACAAGTCAAACAGTCTCTCAAAATCGTCAACTATGCCGGCATCGCCGTCGTCGTCCTGCTGCTGGCCGGCGCCGCCGCCTTCGGCATCTACCCCATGCTCAAGAGCGGGGCCGAAGACATCACCGCCACCGCCGCCCTCAACGGCTCCCTCGCCCGCCTCGAGCAGCTCCGCCTCGCCAGCGCCCGCGCCCAGACCCAAATCCAGGAGGCCGAAAAACGCCTCGCCTCCGGACCCCCCGACAGCGCCTTCAACAAGGAACTATCCGACGTCGCCAAGGCCGCGGGCATCCGCATCGAAAACATGCCCCCCGTCGGCAGCCCCAAGTCCGCCGGCGCTTACAAAACCGTCCAGGTCACCGTGGTCGGCAGCGGCGACTGGGATAGCTGCTACAAATTCCTCGCGGGGCTGCGCGCGATGTCCCAAATCGCCCGCCTCGACTCGGCCACCATCGACATCCAGGACAAGGACGCCAAGGCCCGCGCCTCCGACAAGGTCAACTGCTCGCTGACCGTCCAGTTTTCCACCTTTTACATGGAGCGGTAACCATGGGTGATTTTGACCGCAATCCAACCGCCGCCAAGCCCAACGAATCCAGAAAACTGGTCATCGTGCTCTCACTGGGCGCGCTCCTCATCGGCCTGGTCGCCCTGCAGTTCCTCAAGGGCGGCACTGGTCCCCAATCCGCCTCCGGAGCGCCGGTGCCCAGTGGTTCGCCCCTCGCGCCTCCGGTTCTGGCCAATGAAATCTCCCCCGCGGCCCTCGACGCCATGATGAATGAACTCAAGGCCGATCCCACCACCGCGCTCCTCTGCCAGGATCTCCGCGGCGACCACTCCCTCGCTGCCGTCCCGCGCAATCCCTTCGCCATGTCCGACGCCTGGCTCAAAGACCTTGGCAGTCACCCCCCCCAACCCGCCGCCACCCGCAGTTCCAGCACGCCCCCTCCCGCCACCATCCCCGGCGTACCAGCGCTCAGCCTCCGCGTCGAGGATTTCAAACTCGCCACCATCGTCAACAGCGACATGGCCGTCATCAACGGCAAAATCGTCAAGGTCGGCGATGTTGTCGCCGGCGCCCGCGTCCTGAAAATCCGCAACGATGGCGTCACGCTGCAGCACGTGGACTCCCCCGGCGGCCCCACGATCGAACTGTCCATGCAGCCCCGCCTGAATAAAAATTAGCCCAGCGTCGATTTTTGCTCGATCCGTTCGCTGATTTTATTCGCCTGGTCGCACACCACGATCCGGGCGACGTGCGCTGCAATCTCCTTCTCCGCCAAAGACACAAACGCCATTACAATCACCCGGTTGCCCACCTTCGACAGCCGTGCCGCCGCGCCGTTGATCCCGATGATCCCCGACGCCGCCGCGCCGGGAATGATATACGTTTCAAATCGGTTCCCGTTCTCGCAGTCCGCCACCAATACCTGTTCGTTGGGATGCAGGCCCGTGGCCCGCAGCAAATCCGCATCAATCGTGATCGAGCCGTGGTAGCTCGGGTCGGTTTGCGTGACTACGGCATGGTGGATTTTCGCCTTTAGCAACTTGGTGTGAATGGGACGCTCCTGAAATAAACGCGGAATTTCCGCAGGGTCGGAATCTATTGTATGGCGCGGATGCGGCGGGACCAAATGACCGTTCGCCGCGGGCGTGAAATATCCCCCGCCCGCGCACCTGACGCCCGCCTTACTTGAACCGCTTGGTGATCAGCGATTGGTCGGCCAGCTCGGGGGGTTTGGGGTTCATTTCCTGCAGCGCGGCGACCAGCAGGTGCGCGAGGTAATAATTACGCACCCATTTGTGGTCGGCGGGAATGATGTACCAGGGCGCGGCGGCGGTGCTGGTCGCGGGGAGCATTTTTTCGTAGGCGTCCTGGTAGTCGTCCCAGAACTGGCGCTCGGCAAAGTCGGCGGCGGCGAGTTTCCAGTGCTTGGTCGGATCCTTCTGGCGGGCCATGAAGCGCTTGCGCTGCTCCTCCTTGGAGATGTGCAGGAAGAACTTGAGCACGCGGGTGCCCGCGTCGCCCAGCACGCTCTCAAATTCAGTGATCATGCGGTAACGGCGGGCCCATTCGGCCTTGTTGTCAAGCAGCTCGGGCGCCAGCAGGCGGTCGGCATGGACGCGGACGATCAGGACGTCCTCGTAATACGAGCGGTTGAAGACGCCGATGTCGCCGCGCGGGGGGACTTTTTCGTGGCAGCGCCACAGGAAGTCATGCCGGAGTTCCTCGGCGGAAGGTTGCTTGAAGCTGAAGACGCGGACGCCGGTGGGATTGACGGCGTCAAAAATTTTGCGCACCGCGCCGTCCTTGCCGGAGGCGTCCATACCCTGGAGGATCACCAGCAGCGAACGGCGGCCCTCGGCATAGAGATTATCCTGCAAAATGCCCAGTTTTTCGACGGCTTTTTGCGTGGCGGCGTCGGCCTTGTCGCGCGGGGGGACGTGCTTGGTGGAATCGGGCGGGACGCGGGCGAGGCGGTACTTTTTGCCAGGGGGGACGAGCAGGTGGTCGAAGTCCTTGCGTTTGACCATAAGGGACTCCTGAGGGGGAAATGAAGTGGGGGGGATTATACAGCGCCGGGGGGGGCGGCACCAAAAATGCGCGTATGGGGACGTTTTTGGGGCGTGCGCAACGAGCGCCGGGCACGATTTAGACGCGCCGCGGAGCGTGTCCGGCACGCGTTAACCGCGCACCGGACACAGGTCGGAGCTATTGGGCGCGGGTCTTGCGCCGCTTGTGGAGCGTCCAGATGGGCCAGACGATGATGGTGAAGGGGACGAGGAAGAGCAGGCCGGTGAGGATGTAGTAGAGGGCCAGGAACAGGGCGCCGGCGGCGGAGGTGAGGGCGGCGCGGAAGGAGGAGCCGAGGCCCTGGTCGGGCTGGACGATCAGCGAGCGGCTGGTGAGCTGGAGGTCGATGCGTTCCTTGGTGAAGGTCTTGGTTTCGGGGGCCTGGGCGTTGCGGGTTTCCTGGTAGTTTTTCTGGAGGCCGCCGAGGTTGTCGATGTCGTTGAGGACGGTGTTGGTGGCGCTCACGTATGTATCTAAAATGATATGGGCGGTGACGCGGCCGGTGGTGGCGTCGTGGGTGACGTTGTAGTCGGATTCGCGGACCTTGACGCCCAGGCCGGTGAGGGAGGAGCGGAGGCGGCCGACGGCGCGTTCGACATTATCCACTTCGACGCCCTGGGTGATGATGCGTTTGGGGTCGAGCATCTCGACGGCCTTGATTTCGGTGATCTGGTAGCCGACCTTGGAGTCCAACGTTCCCGAACTCTCCGGGGCGCGCGTGGTCATCCGCGCCGGAAATTCCAGCCCCGCGGCGGTGAACGCCTTTTCGACGGCATCCACGGCGGTCTTCTGGGCCTCGAAACGCAGGTTGGCGTTCACGGTGCGCGGGTCGGTGTCGGTCAGGCTCGAATTTAATATCCGCACATCCCCCTTGAGCGCCAGGTCCTGGAGCGCCACCAGCAGGTTGCGGTAGGAGTCGGCGACATTCGCCGCCACGCCGTGGAGTTCCTGGTTTTCGCGGGGGTTGATGGCCGCGACGTTGACGAAGCGGAGCGAGAGGCCGCGCTTGGCGCGGGTGACGTTGAGCGTCTCGGGGTTTTCCGTGGCGGTGCTGTTGAGAATTTCGCCCGAAGCGCGCAGCGTGGCCAGCAGTTCCGCCGCGAGGTCCACGCGAATCTCGGCCCGGATGTCCGCCGCGGCCTGCACGGGCTGCTGGCCGTTCATGCTTGCCGACAGAACACGGCCCACGGTGGGCGGGAGCAGCGCCACGCCCGCGGGCACGCCGGCACCCACGGCGGGAGCGGGGGCATCCTTGCGGATGAGGCCCAGCGCCTTGTTGTATGCCGCGTCCACGTCGCGCACGGCAATGGTGATGTTGTCGATGTCCTTGGCACCCACGGAGGCGATGTTCACCAGCGTCACCTGAATTCCGCGCTTGGCGGAGGTCGTGCCCGCGTTGTCCTGGTTGGTGTTGAGCGAGCTGGCGAGCACTTCGCCCGAGGCCCGCAACGCCCCTAAGATCGCATCCGCATTGTCGGTTCGCACCTCGGCCCGAATATCCGCCCGTTTCTGTTCGGGCAGTTGGCCGCTGAGATTGGAGGAGATGACCCGGCCGGTAAGTGCCGCCGCCCCCGCCGGCTGGCTCGCGGGCACACCATCCGGCATGGCCGCCGGCACCGGCTTCACGAGGGCCAGAATATTCTTATAACTGATCTCCACATCGCGCACGGCCACCTGCAACACCGTGGTTTCGCGCGGGGCCAGGTTGGCGAGGTTGAACAGGTCGATGGTGAAGCGGGTGTCTTTTTGTTCCACCTGGACGCCGGGGATCGGCGCGCCGGTGCCGCCGGTGGTGGTTTGGCGGCGGTCGCGGTTGAACGAGGCGACCTTCCCGAGTTGCTTGAGCTGGTTGGCCACAAAGTCCGCCTGGGCCGGGGGCACGTCGGCGACGATGTGTGCCGCCACGTGCTCGGCATCCGAGTTTTTCAACTGGCTTTCGACGATGCGGGCCTTGGCGGTGTCGAAGATTTCGCGGGCGGATTTGTACTTGGCCTCGACTTCCTCGGTCTCCACGTTGACGTTGACGCTCTCCTGCTCGCTGGCGGCGGTGGGGGACTGGATGTCCTTTTCGTAGGCGGTGATGGTGATGGTGGCGAGGGTGACGAGGTTGTTGTAGTAGTTGATTTCGCCCTTGAGTTTTTCGATGCGGATTTGCACGTCGCCGAGTTGTTTTTCGGCTTCGATGAGGTCCTTGAGGGGATTGCCGACCTTGATGAGTTCCTGAATCCGGGCTTCGATGACGACCAGCCCGCGGAGTTCGGATTCAATGTCATTGTATTGCTTGGTGACGTCGGCGGCACCGATCTGCTGGGCCTTGAGGTCGCCCAGGGCGCGCAGGGATTTCAGGAAGTCGTCCACGTTGTCGGGCGGCACGCGCACGACGATGGTGCCGCGCACATGGCCGTTGGCCAGTTTTTGGGAGGAGGTCGAGGCCACAAAGCCGCGCTCGGCGGCGGCGATGGTGGTGATGCGCCGGTAGGCGTCATCAAAGGAGAGGACTTCGAATTCGATGGTGCCGTTGCGGATGATTTTCAGGCTTGCCGCGGGGTCAACCATTGGGGCGGCCGGGCGCGTCAGGGCGGTGCCGGTGGCGGTGGGGGGGGTGGCGGGCGCGACCGGTGTGACGGCGGCCAGCAGCGTGGGGTCGCTCCAGGCGATCTGGGTCATGCCGACGTTGGCGCTGTCGGCGATGTTGATTTTGGGATCGCCGACCTTTTTGTCATACAACACGCCCAGGTCGGTGATGTTGTACCAGTAGGTGTAAAATTCCGCATGGGCGTCGCCGAAGCCGACATTTTGGCCATTCTTGGCGGGGGTGTAGTTGGTCGATGCGGCGGAGGAGTCGGGGATTTTATATCGTGCGCCCAGGGTGGGATTGGTGAGGAGGCCGCCGGATGGTGCGGCGGTGCCATCGGCGACGGTGCCGGTGCGTTGAATCTCGGGCCAGTCTGTGGGAGAGACCAACAGGTCGGCATACGGAATCAGATGATCGGTTGAATTGTTCGCTTGGGACAGGCTTGCAAGGAGCTTATCGCCTGCCGCTTGATTCACGGGCTGGCCGTTGATGATGGCGATGGGTCCATTCGGGTCAGCGGCGGCGAGTTTGGCGGGTTCTTCGTTTTTGGCTTTGGCGGCACGTTCTTCGGTGGACAAGCGGGCCTCGTCGGTCAGCGACAAAAATGTCCCCTGATCGCTGAACTTGCCGGGGGCGACCGCGGTGGGTGTAAGTTTTGTATCTTCGGCAGTTCCAGACTTGGTGTCATCGCGTACGGTGGCGTGGACGGTGGGAGCCAAGAGGACGTCATATGCCCCTTTGAGTCCATCGGTCTTGCTCTCGTTTAGTTTATCTGCGGCAGCGGGTGCATCTTCCTGGCGTGCGGCAAAGGTAGGAGCATTGACGTTGGAACTGGTTACGCCACCAACCCAGCGGTCTGAGTTTGCCACCTGTTTGCTGTTCGTGTCGGTCACGACTGTGCTGTAGCGTTCTGCTTGGATGATGTTGCCGGAGCTGGTGCTGATCCCGTTGATGGGGGTGGGGATGGCGCGTTTTATGTAATTATCGCCGGCATTGGCGACGGTGCCGAGCTTGCCATCGTTGGCGGAGGCGGCGCCCCCTGAAGCGACGGCGTTGCCGTTGGCGTCCACGCCGGCGCGCTGATTCCCGTTGACGCCAAACTGGAAACCCATGTCGTCGCCGTTGGTGGATGTGATTTTATCCATGCGGTCGAGCGGGCCACTTTTCTCGTTGTAGGCCAGGACGCCCGTGCCGACGCTTTGCGGCGGCGTTTGGGCGGGTCCGTTCTTGAGATGCTGGATAAAGAACGTGTCGTTGGATTGGGATGGCTGTCCGCCTTGCTGCGCGGATTGCGCGGGGTCGGACTTGGCCAGGAATGACTTGGCAGCGACATCCATGGGGATGCTTTCGAGGCGGTTGAGCATGTCCACGGCCTGGGCCGTCTGGTCCGCCGGGCCGTTGAGGACCACGGTATTCGTGCGTGCATCGAAGTCGGCGTAGAGACGGCCATTTGGCCCTGCACCAGCGCCGCCGCTACCGCCGCGCGCACCGCTGGGGGGGCTAAACATGCCGTTGAGCAGCTTGGCGGCCTCGCCGGCGTTGGCATTAGTCAGTTGCCGGTATTCGATGACGGTCTTGATCGACCTCTGGCTGTCAAGACTTTGGATGACCTCGGCTAAACGATGTATCTTGGCGGAAGTGTCCGTGACTACCAGGGTGTTGGAGCCGGCATTGACCGTCACGTCAGCGTCGGAACTGATAAAAGATGCCAGATCCTTCCGCAAACTCGCCGCATCCACGTTCTTCAGCGGGATCACTTGCGTAATGATGCTGTCGCTCAAAGGAATGTCACTTGGATCGGCGCCCGTCCGTACGGGTATCAGGGATTTTTTGGCTTCCTGAATGCTCGCGATGCGGAGAATGGTTTTGGCGTTGGGCGTGTTGTCAGTCTTGGACTGGATGGTGCCATATCCCTGGGTCAGGAGTGCGGAATTGAGTAGTTGCACCGCCTCGTCGGCAGTGACGGGATTGGGATTCTGTATCGTGACGCGTTGCGGGGTTTGAACATTCTTGACGACAATGAAACCGAAGGTTTTACCAAAGTCGGACAGTATGTCATCCAGACGCGCATCGACGTAGTTCATGGCGTAATGCTTCTCTGTGTTCACCGTTGCGCCTGCCGCGGATTTGTGGTTGAAGCTGAACTTCGCCGCCACCCAATCCGCCGGCCTGGCCAACTCGGGTGCCGCGCTGTCCGCCTGTGCCGCCAGTTGGCGCGTCAGCGGATTATTGAACCTACCATCCTGGCGCATGGCGAAGTTGGCGAAGACGCCGGAGGCGGCCAGGGCGATGGCGGCGGCGGTGGCATAGGCGGCGCGGCGGAGGACAGGGTGTTGCCAGCGATTCATAAAATGCTCCCGTACATGAGAAATGATGTGGTCTTCGAGCTTGGCGTCAGGGACAAATGTGCCCAGCGTGCGCTGGAGGGCGCGGTCGGCGTCGCGCGCCTCGGAAAACGCGTCAAAGCATTCCGGGCAGTTGTTGATGTGCGCGTCGAACTGCTCCCGCACCCCCGCCTCCAGCCCGCCGGCGAGATAGGCGGCCATGTGTTCGTGAACGAAGGCGTGATCGCCGGTGAGTTCTTTCATTGAATATCCTCCCAAAGTTTGGAGTTCAGGGACAGGTTCATAGGGTCAGTCTCGGTACGGTGTTTCAAGATAAGGTTTGGAGATTTTTGTGAGTTTCGCGTCGGGATCGGTAAACGGCGTTTGGGAATCCTTCGCCACGGTAAACGCCACGTCCACCTTGATGTAGGGGCAGTCGCGATGGCAATAACGCTGCGCCTCAAGGCCGCTGATGCCGCCGTCGCGGTGGAAGGTGTTCTCGAAATCCTGGCGCGAGATGCCGGGCTTGAGTGCGCCGGTCTGCTTCACGATGCCCGCCAACCACTCGGTGTGCGATTGAACGGCACGGGTGGCCACAGGCTGGTCTTGGGCAAAAAGCGCGGGCGCGACCGCCAGCAGGAACACGCACCCCACCAGGAGGAGAGTGGCCAACCATGGAATAACCGCATGATGGTGTTGGGGATTTTGGGTCATCGTGTCACCTTGTCTTCATTCTGGCGCGACATGCGTTCGCGGAGGAGGGCCATGCCACGGTTGAGGAGGCCGCGGAGTGCGCCGTCGGAGAGGTCGAGCGCGGCGCGGATGGCGTGATAGTCGGCGCCGGCGAGGTAGCGCATGGCCAGGGGCTGGCGGTACTCGTCGGGGAGTTCCTCCAGCAGCCGCAGGGCGTGATCCTGGGCCTCGTGGCGCAGGGCGGCCTGGTCGGGGGAGGGTGCGCGGTCGGGGAGGTCGGCGGGGTCGTGCGAAGCGGGTGCGGGGGCCGCATGGGGGTGGTTGCTCACGTGCGAGGCCGACGAGGGCGCGGGGGCCGCATGGGGGTGGTTGCTCACGTGCGAAGCCGACGAGGGCGTCGGCACCACTTTTGGCACCACTGGGGATATTTGGGCGGCGGCAGTGGTATCTCCCGGGCCAATGCCGCCGCGTTTTTTTCGGGCATCAAACTTCAGGGCGTCGAGGACTTTGTTGCGGGCGAGGGTGAGGAGCCAGGTGATGGCGCCGGCGCGGTCGTGGGAGCGCAGGTCGGCGATATGCTTCCAGGCGGCGAGGAAGGTCTCCTGGGAGAGGTCCTCGGCCTGGTGGCGGTCGCGCACGGAGGCCACGATCTGCGCGTACACCAGCCGGGCGGTGCAATGCACGATGCTCTCAAACGCGGCACGGTCGCCTTTTTGAGCCCGTGCCACGAGGGTCGGCAGGTCGGTGTCGGCCAAGCGGAGCCTCCTTTAATAGGGATAACGACGGACGGGGGCGGAGGGCGCGCGGATTTTCGAATTTTTGATGTTTGATTTTCGATTGGGAGGGTGGGAGAGTCGAACGCGAGGGTATCAGGTCAAAACCGAGTATTTCCCGCGCCGCTTCCGCGGCTTGACACAATTTATGGGGTAACCAACCCATGACGGCGCCTGCGGCTTGTCATGGGCTACTTTCGTGCCGCCGCTGCCGCGGCTCCCGACGTCCCTCTTTTCGCTTTACTGAGATGGGGGGGTGGGCCGATACATGCCATACAAGTGGTCAGTGGTCAGTGGCCAGTGTGTCAGGAAAGGAGTCCTATGCCTGTGTATTTGGATCGCAAACCGTTGGCGGACCTGGACGGGGTGACCATCGGGGAGATTTTGGCGCGGACGCGCCCGCTCATTGCCGCCGGGCGGGTGCTGGTGAAAATCCAGCTTGGGGAGAGCGTTCTGGAAGGCCAGGGCCTGACGGAAGCCCGCGAAGAGCCGCTGGGGTACGAAACCCTACGCCTGACGACCGCCGATCGGAAAGATTTGAGCCTGACGATGCTGGGGAAGCTGGCGGCGCTGATTGAGTGGCTGATGCCGCAGCATAAGGAGGTGGCGGGGATGCTGGAGCGCGGGGAGACCAAGCGGGGATTGGACCGGTTTCGGGAGATAGAGAAGGCGTGGGAGCAGATTGTGCTGGCGTATGGGAATTTGGCGAAGATGCTGGAGCTGTCGCTGGGGGAGCTGCCGGTGCGGGAGCTGAGCGGGGAGGCGGTGCTGGGGGAGT
>CAIPTQ010000237.1 GCA_903868035.1 uncultured Phycisphaerales bacterium | reverse complement strand
GGTGATCGCGGTGGGGCCGGCGGCGCTGCCGGGGCTGACGGTGGGGGGGCGGGTGGAGGGGACGTGGGTGCCGGAGGTGGCGGGGGAGGGCGCGGGCGGGCTGGAGTGGCCGGGATTTGTGTCATTGAAGGAGGTACATGTGACGGCGATGCGGGAGGCGGCGGTGACGGGGGAGTGGCGGGTGCTGGCGACGGCGGGGGGCAGGCCGTGGATCGCGGGGCGCGAGGTGCGCGGCGCGGCGGGCGGGCGGGCGGTGTGGCTCTGGCTGGCGTCGGCACCGGCGGCGGAGACGGACTGGCCGAAGGAGCAGGGATTTGTGGTGTACTTTGCGGAGATGCAGCAGCGGGCGTTGGGGGCGCAGGGGGGGAGGTATGTGGAGTGGACGAAGATGCCCGAGGCGGAGGCGGGGGGCGTATCGGCGGCGGTGGGGCTGGGGGTGTGGGCGGGGGTGGCGGGGATGGTGTTGCTGGCGGGGGCGATGGCGTGGTTTGTGCGGCGCGGGGCGTGAAGGCGGAATATCCAGCGAATGATACGGTAGCCACAAGAAGCGTGCGCCACACAAGATCGAGTGCGTAGGCCCAGGGATTGGAATCCTTGGGCTTGAGGGGCGCGAGAGAGTTTGAACCCGGGCAAGCGCGACGGGTGGTGCGATGAGGGGTGGGGTCTTGACCGGGCGCGCGGGGGTACGCATGATGTGCGGGGAGAGTGCTTTTCATGGAGCCTGTCATGCCCAAGTTGATGTCCGCGCTGGTGGCCGAGATGGTCGGGGCGTTTGCGTTGTGTTTTGTGGGAGTGTTGGCGATTTATCAGTTCAACGGCGTGCCGGGGGGATTGATCGGCGTGGCGCTGGCGCATGGGTTGATATTGTCGATCATGATCACGGTGTTCGCGGCGACCTCGGGGGGGCATTTGAATCCGGCGGTGACGGTGGGCCTGCTGGTGGGCGGGAAGATCAAGGCGGGCCCGGCGGCGGGGTATATCGCGGCCCAGGTGCTCGGGGGTGTGCTGGCGGGGCTGGCGGTGCTGGGGATTCTGCCGCACGATGCGGCAGCGCTGGCGGTGTTGAAGGGGACGCCGACGCTGGGTTCGGCGGACATATCGGTGTATGGCGGGTGCCTGGCGGAGCTGATCGCGACGTTCTTTCTGGTGCTGGCGGTGTGGGGGACGGCGGTCGATCCGCGGGCGCCGAAGATCGGCGGCTTTGGCATCGGCCTGACGGTGACGGCGGGGATTCTGGCGATTGGGCCGCTGACCGGCGGGGCGCTGAACCCCGCGCGGGCGCTGGGGCCGGCGCTGGCGGCGGCACTGGCGGGAGAGAAATATGACTGGGCGCATCATTGGATCTACTGGGTGGGGCCGGTGGCGGGTGGGATACTGGCGTCGGTGCTGTATACGCGGGTGATGGGGGCCAAGGAGACTCCAGGCGCATAAGCAGGGCATTTCTGAAACCGGTCCCGCGCCTGCGCGAAGAAACTGTCAGCTTGAAGGCACGCAACTCCACCTCGCTAACGCTACGGGTTCTGTTAAGCCCGCACCGGCACGCGGCCGGGGCCAAGGGGCGTGCATTTAGGCGCGCGGGGTGGGAAGATTCCGGGATGGACCATGAACCGGGCATATCGGAAGTTGGGCCGTGGGGGTGTGCGGCGTGCTTTCAGGGCGATGCGGCGGCGGTGTGGCGGGCCAAGCCGTTTCAGTCGCGCACCAGACTTGTGGAGGAGTCGCATTTTTCGATTGAGGTGATGCAGTGCGGGTGCTGCGGCCAGCGCTGCGTCAAGGTGTTCACGGAATTTGTGGACTGGGTGGGCGGGGATGATGCGCAGTATTGGACGGTGATACCCGTGACGGCGGCGGAGGCCGGGCAGTTGCGGGCGCAGGGTGCGGCGGTGAGCACGGAGCTGATCGAAGGGCTGAGCCGGGGGCGGCGTTATCTGCAAGCGGACTATCCGACGGGGAAGGAGAAGCGGGTGCTGTGGTCGGTGGGGCCGGTGTGGATCATGCGGGGCGGGTGAGGATGGGCGCGGCAAGCGCGGGGGCCACACCGGGACGTGGATCATGGTGTGATGCCGGAGGAGGGAGTCGAACCCACACGCCCTTGCGGGCAACGGATTTTGAGTCCGCCGCGTCTGCCATTCCGCCACTCCGGCTGGAAAGCGGGGGCATTATACAATCCGCTCCGGCCACTGGCCACTTGATAATTCACGCCTCATCCGGAACGCAACTGAATCCCGCGCCGCACAGGATGGAGCGCGTAGGCCCAGGGATTGCAATCCCTGGGCTTGATGCAATCCCTGGGCTTGAGGGGCGCGAGGATCAAATGGAATCCGGATCACGCCCCATGACGCCTGGCTCCGTACTTCTTGCTCATGGCTCCTGGCCCACAATCGCCTGCACCCCGAGCGCCGCGAGTTCGGCATCCTCGGCCTCCGGCAAGCCGCTGACGGCCACCGCGCCCACGACCTTGCCCGCCACCACGACGGGGACGCCGCCGCCCCAGCCGATGTAGCGCTTGTCGGCGTAATAGGCGATGTCAAACCCGCCCACCGGGTCGCGCACGGCCTGGCCGATGGCGCGCGAGGGCTTGCCCTCCCGCGCCGAGGTGAACGCCTTGTTGGACGCATTGGCGATGCACGCCAGGGGCGTTCCATCCAGCCGCAAGAGCGCCACCAACTCCCCCGTGGCGTCGGCCACGGCGATCACGGCCGGCTGGTTCCGCCGTGTCAGCTCCGCCTGAATCGCCGCCAGCGCCCGCTGGGCTTCGGCACAACCAAGGGTGGAAATCTGATGCATGACCGCCTCCAATTTGACGCGTAATCAAGGAACCGTCACTTATATGCGGTATTGCCGCGGCAGGAAAGAAGAGGCCCCAGTTTTTGCGGGTTTACTGTTCTTACGGAGCCGGGCCGCATAAGATGATCTGGTGACGATCACTGGTCTGGTGACGATCACTGGTGAGGATCACCTTTTCGGAGGATTCACAATGAAGATGAATTTAGTCGTGCCGGCGATTGCGGCGGGTTTGGCCGCGGTCGTGCTTTCCGGGTGCGTCATCTCGCAGCGCACATCGTACCGCGAAGATCCCGGCCCGTACGGCTACGGTCCGCGGTCGGATGTGATCATCGTGCATCGTCCGCCGCCGCCGATGCCATACGAGCAGATCATGCCGCCGCCGGGCCCGGGGTATGTCTGGGTGCCGGGCTATTGGGAGGGGCGCGGGGATCAATGGTACTGGGTGCGCGGGCAGTATGTGCGGCCGCCGCGTCCGAACGCCGTATGGGTGGAACCGCGCTATGTGCCGCGGAGTTCGACGGAAATCGAGTTCTCGGTAGGCGGGTGGCGTTAAGCTGAAATTGACGGACATACCCGTTGGGAGTTCGGCGGGAGCGCCGTTGTCGGGCTCGTATACGGGAGTCCTTGCGGCACCTGCACGAGGCTACAGAGGTCGTTGGGAACGGTCACACCACCTCGCTTACGCTACGGGTTCCGTTGGCCGTCGATTCTGTCATGCGCCAGCCACAACCCCCACCGAACCCCAACCGTATTAACCGCCCTCTTGGTCAAGTAATTGCCCGGCGCCAGTAGGACGATATGATAGATGATGAAAGCGGTTGTATCAGCACCGGCGCGTGAATGGTGGCTCGCCCCTGGCGGTCATGGTGGCGTGCGTACAGGTTTTATCGGGCACGGAGGAATTATGCCCCCCAAGCGGTCAGGAGGTATTAGCGCCGCGCGGCAAAATGCCGACGCCCTGGCCATGCGCTGCGCCATTCTGCCGGTGCGGATGCGCGGCGTTGGCGGGCTGGCCTGGGCGCGTCATGAATTCGAATCCCTCCTCGCCCACCTGCACGGGGGCATCCTGATCCGCTCCGCCGGCAAGGGCGACGTCATGGCCAACCTGTGGCTGGTCCGCGCCGCCCATGAATTCGCCGCCGCCGTGGACGCCAGTCCGGACCTGGCCACGGACCAAAAACAGGCCCACCTGGAATTCGCCGGCAAGAAACTCCTCCCCGTATGCAAGCGCGTGGTGCAGGAATTCATCTCCGAAAAAGGCATGGACGGCGTGTGGATGGACGACAGCGGCATACTATCGGGCCTGGCCCGCCGCGGGCGCAAGAATGCGGTACTCGCCGCCTCGCTCCGCCTCAACGCCCTGTGGTATGCCGCCCTCGAACTCACGGGGATGGCCTTGCACGGTTTGTCCCCGATGGGCGCAGGGGGAACCAGGGATTCCTCGGGCGAACATTTCGAGCGCCTCACGGGGCGCTTCCGCCGGGCATTTGGCAAGGCCTTCTGGTGCGAGGAGCATGAACGGATCTGCGCCCAGGAATTACGCGATGTTCCCGATCACGGCGGCGTGCCCGATGCCGAGCAATTGCTGCTGCTCATTCTGCCGACGAATCCCCTGCCGCGCACCAAGCAATTGGGGGTACTCGCGCAGATCGAGGCCCGGGGCCTGGGGCCGCTGGGGGTCTGGGTGCTGGACAAACACCAGCAACTCGTCGAGAGCCTGTTGCACCGCGCGTGGCTTGCCCAGGCGCTGGGCCGGCACGCGCATAGCGAATCCCAGCGGCACCGCGCCCAGAATGCCGTCCGGCCGCTGGTCGCGCTTCGCGAGACCGCGCTGACCACGGGCCTGCACGCGTTCTACCGCGAGGGCAAGCCTTTGGGGCATGCCGCGGACCCGATTGTCACGGCGGAAGTCCTGGGGACGCTGGATCAATTCCACCATTCGTAATTGTCGCCGCCGCACTATAATCATGCCATGAAGCCTTCCCCCGACCAACCTGCTGACGCTCTCCCCCCGCAGGCCGATCCGCCACTCGATGTTCCTCTTGATCCGACAGCGGACGCCGAAAACGATACCGCCGACCCCTTCGACTCCGACCCCATCGTGGAGGAGCCGCGCGATGTGGGCACCCTCCAGCGCCCCACCGAGCCCGCCCCCGCGCGGCTCGCGCGTTTGCGCGAAAAAGCCAAGGTCCTTCCCGAATCCCCCGGCGTCTACCTCATGAAAGACCTACGCGACGTCGTGCTCTATGTCGGCAAGTCCCGCTCGCTCCGCGACCGCGTCGGCTCCTACTTTGTGCCCTCCGCGGACCTGGGGCCGGGCAAGCAGCGGCTCCTGGAATACGTCAGCGATTTTGACATCCTGCCGTGTGACACCGAAGTGCAGGCCCTGCTCACCGAGAACCGGCTCATCAAGGACATCCACCCGCGGTTCAACTCGCTGCTGATGGATGACAAGTCCTACCCGTATCTGGAGATCAGTTCGCGCGACGACTACCCCGGCGTTTACATCACGCGGCAGCCGCATGCCACGGGCACGAAACTCTACGGGCCGTTCACCCAATCCTGGGGGCTGCGGCAGGCGGTGCAGGTCTTGCAGCGGGCGTTCAAGTTCCGCACGTGCCATTTGGAGATTCTGGAGGCGGACCTGCGCAAGCACTTTTTCCGGCCGTGCCTGTTGTACAACATCAAGCTCTGCACGGGGCCGTGCGGCGACAAAATTTCCCGGGAGGACTACCGCCAGGATATCGAGCGGCTCAAGCGGTTTCTGGATTCCAAGGGGGGCGAGGTGCTGCGCGAGATGATGGCGGAGATGGATGCGGCGGCGAAGAATTTGGAATTCGAGAAGGCGGCGGCGCTGCGCGACCAGATCAAGGCGTTGCGGTCGCTGTCGGAGCGCGGCGGCGGCGGGCGCGGGCGGGGCGTGGCTGACAAATCCATCCAGACCGAAGTGTTCTTTCAGGACCACGCCGCGGCGGGGGGCTTGAAAACCCTCCAGGAACTGCTCGAACTGCCGGAGACGCCCCGCAGCATCGAAGGCATTGACATCGCCCACTTCCAGGGGGAGGCGACGGTGGGCAGTTTGGTGTGCTTCATTGACGGACGGCCGTTTAAGAACGGCTATCGGCGGTATCGCATCAAGTCGCTGGCCGAGGGTGCCGTGGATGATTACAAGTCGATCCAGGAAGTGATATCCCGCCGCTATCGGGAGGCGGGGACGAACCGCGAACTGTACCCCGACGTGATCCTCATCGACGGCGGCCTGGGGCAGTTGCATGCCGCCCGCGACGCGTTTGCCGCGATGGAGGTGACGCCGCCGATGGTGATTTCGCTGGCGAAGCGGGAGGAGGAGATTTATGTGCAGAAACGCACCGCCCCGATAAAACTCTCCCGCACGCATGCCGCGCTGAAACTTTTGCAGCACATACGTGATGAGGCGCACCGGTTTGGGCAGAGCTATCACCACCTGCTGATTAGCAAAAAACGCTTCGAGGAGGATGTGGCGGCGGGGAAACGGCCGCCGCGAAAAAAGTAGCCCGGCGTGGCAACGCCCGGCATGCCTGTCTTTGTTGCGATTTCGCCGCCCGCGGCATATCGTGACTACTTCGACGGCGTTTCTCGAAAAGTCGACATCGGTAACGAGGGCATTGCCTCATGCAGGAGTCTGTCAAACTGGACCTCGTCGGGGAAATGCATCTCGATTTTGACGACGAGATGTTCATCCTTGTCCGCACCGGCTATTCCCGCCTTCACTTGCCCACGGGGATACGAGGTTGCCACCTCGCGCTAAATACTCCGATACGCTATGCCGACGTCCGATGGATTGGGTGTCTCGTCCGGCGACAGTGGTGGCTTCTGCTTCCTGGTCTGTTATTCACGCTTATGGGGCCGTTATGGATGGCCAAGTATCTTGGAGATTGGGGACCCTTCGTAGTCAGCGTCGTTTGGTTTGCCTTCCTCGGAATCACGCCGCTCCTACTTCTGGCGCGCGGCAGGCCCTACCTCGGCATCGCGACGGCCGACCAGATCGTGGTGTTTCCGATGGACCGCAAGAAGAAGCAAATCGCCCGCATATTGGGCCTGATGAAACAGTGCTGCCACTCCGCGAACACCCAATGGCAGCTTGCAGGAACTCCCTTTGAAAGCCCGGATTCGTTCGACAATCGCCCCGCCACCGGCAAACCCTTTGATCAGAAACGCTATCTCCGCATTACCACGCTCGCCGCTCTCTATGGTATGGCCAATCTGCTGATACAACTTCCCACATTCCGGCCCGTTGGTGTAATACTGGTATTATTCGTGATCGCCGCCGCACTCCTTTGGGCAATACAGTCCCTCTGGCGCAAACTGAAGGGCTGACACTCGCGCCACGCAGTTCATCAGCCTTCATAACCCGTTGCGACTATTCCAGCAACCCCTTGTATTCCCCCGCCAGCGCATATTTCCGGCTTTTCTTGGCCGCATCGGTGATGACCACAAACCCATCCTCGACCCAGTCCCGCAGCAGATTCCGCGCGCTGCGCTGCGAAACCAGGAACAGTTTCTCCACATCCCGGCTAGTGACCGTTGCACTCTGGCGGAACAGTTCCAGCGCCCTTCGCTGGCGCGGATACAGTTGGCGCAACAGCGGGGAATAATCCTTGGCCCCGGTGCCGGCCGCCTCCTGCGCCCGCTTCTTGACGGCCTCGAAACTCTCCGCGACGCCGGCGCAAAAATAATCCACCCATGGGGTAATGTCGCTTTCGGCACGGCCCATGTAGTAATTATGCGAGGGGCCGATGGTCAGGGCCTCGTAATAAGCGCCCAGGTTGCGGGCGTAATATTCCTCCAGCGAGTACAGGCCTTTCAGGTCGTATCCGCCCCGATGCATGATCTGCGTGGTCAGCAGCCGGGCGGTTCGGCCATTGCCGTCGTAATACGGGTGAATGGTCGCGAACTGGTAATGCGCGATGCCCGCGCGAATCGGGCAGGGCAGGCCCTGCGATTCCGCCGCTGCAAGCCATTGCATCAGGCTCTTCATGAGGCCGGGCACGTCCTTCGCCTCCGGCGGCAGGTACACAATCCTATGGTCACGGCTGTCACGGATGACATTCTGGCCGTCGCGGTAGGGCGTGGGTTTCACCTTGGTGGTCCCGCCGGCCATCACCAGGGCATGGAGCAGTTGTATCTGTTGCTCCGTGACCGGTTTCCCCGCCGATGCGAGCTGTTCGGCCTGTTCCAGGGCGGCGTAGTAGCCGAGCACCTCTTTGGCGTCCCGTTCCCGGCCGGGAAAATGCTCGTGCTTTTCCAGCACCTTGGACACCTGTTCCCGCGTCAGCCGGTTGCCCTCGATCATGGTGGAATAATGCGTCGATTGCCGCCGGGCGGTCTCCCGCAAGGTCGCCAGCACGCGCGGGGTGATCGGCAGATGCTGGACGGCGGTTTTCGCCGCCTCGATGCGCATCAGCGCGTTGGCCATCTTGGGAGTGATGCTGAATTTGGGGTCGAAGAGCGGCATAACGGCAGTTTCTCGGCAATGGAGCTTGCCGTTATTGTGCCGTTAAACTGCCGTTAAATCAAGCGCGATAGGGCCGCGAAATATCCCCGACGCGGCGCTATCCCCGTGCCTTTATCATTCATTGGTCGCAAATTGAAAAATATGTTGAAATGGGTAATCTTGTTAGGGCAGACCGCCAACCCCTCCCCCTCAAACAGGCAGTATTTGGCGGTCTCCCCCCCAATCTGAGAAGTTATTCCGTGTCCGTTCCTTAACAATGTCCCCACCCCTACAATACCTTGATGACCCAACTCCCCATCCTCGACCCCTCCGCCCGGCGCGCGTTTGCCGAGCATCCCCGTCATTGGCGGGAGAACCGGTACGTCTACCCGGTGGTCTCGCGGCGGGCCAAGGGGATTTCCCTGGGCATCAACCTCAACCCCGACAAGGTCTGCAATTTCGACTGCATCTACTGCTGTGTTAACCGCAAGATTCCGCTGCCGGCCGGGGCGACGCGCGATGTTGATCTGGCTCTTCTGCGTGCCGAGCTCGGCGCCATGCTCGCGCTCGTGACCACCGGCGAAATTTACGCTTTTGACCCGTTCAACGCCATTCCCGCGGAACTTCGCCGCGTCAACGACATCGCCTTTTCCGGGGATGGCGAACCGACCACCTGCCCGCAATTCCACGAGGCGGTTGAACTCGCGGCGGAACTGGTAGCCAAGCACAATGCCCTGCCGGCCGTCCCCAACGCCCCGGCACTGCCGCCCGTCAAGCTTGTCCTGATCACCAACGCCACGCTCTTCCACAAGCCTGGTGTGCAGAAAACGCTTGCCCTCCTCGATGCCCGCCACGGGGAAATCTGGGCCAAGCTCGACGCGGGCACAGCCGAATATTTCCGGCTTATCGACCGCACGGGCGTGTCCTATCAGCGCATACTCGACAATATTTTATGGTGTTGCCAGACGCGCCCCACCGTCATCCAAACGCTGTTTATGAAAGTCCACGGCACCGGCCCCGAACCCGCCGAAATTACCGCTTACATTCGCCAACTCGCCCGCATCCACGCCGCTGGCGGCAAGATCAAGCTCGTGCAGCTTTACACCGTGGCGCGTCATACGACAGAGAGTTATGTCACGCCGCTATCCGCCGAGGAACTTGAAGCGATCGCCCAACAAGTCCGCGCCGCCGGCCTCCACGTGGAAATTTACCCATAATACGGAACCCAACTGAATACCGCGCTGCACAGGAGCGAGCGCGTAGGCCCAAGGATTGCAATCCCTGGGCTTGATGGGCGCGAGATTCAAATGGAATCCGGATACCCCCTACCCCCTACATTCACCGCCCCCCCAACGGTATCGCCATCCCCGCCACTTGCCGGCAGATGGACCCGAACTGCTCCAATGTTCGCGCGATCGAATGCCGCTCGCGCACGTACTGCTGGCCCTGGCGCGCCAGGGCGATGGCTTTTTTGCGGTCGGTGATCAGGTCGGTGAGGGCGTCGCGCCAGGCTTCGGCGGTTTGGGGGCCGACGATGCGGCAGGTCTGGCCGTCGATGAGATAATCCGCGGCGTGATTGGGGCCGGTGACGACGGCCAGGCCGCGGCCCATGGCTTCCAGGGAGCGGTACTGCACGCGGGAACTGGGGATGATGTGTATGTATAAGTCGCCGTGGAGGAGGAGCGGTTCGGCATCCTGCTGGAAGGGGACGAAGGACATGCGCTCCAGCAGGCCCTGCTTTTCGGCGAAGCGCCAGATGGGGTATTCGGCGGGGCCTTGGTCGTAGGCGAAGAGCAGGAATTCGCGCCCCTCGGCGACCAGTTGCGTGCAGGCGCGGATTAGGGCCTCGTAGTTGGCGCGGCTGGCCAGGGGGTCCAGCGAAACCAGGCAGGGGACGTAGCCCTCGACATCGAAGCAGGCGAGGGTGTCCTCGCAGTAAACGCCGGGATGGACGACGGTGATGGGCAGGCCCAGGGCCTCGGGCACGCGGTCGGCGATGAACTGGGAACTGGCGATGAGGTGGCGGACGGAGCGGAGGGCGACGGCGGGGGAGAAGAGTTCGGCGGCATCCCAGCACCAGAGGGCGATGGGGAGGCTGGGGACGACCTGGGCGGCGACGGAGAGTGCCGTGGGGTCGGCGGAGCCCCAGGCGACGAGGAGGTCGGGGGGTGCGTCGTTAAGCTCGCGGGCGACGGCATTGAGGCGGAGTTTCTGCAGGACGGGGAGTTTTTCCCAGCGGTTCCAGCGGTAGTTCAGGACGCGCGAGCCCAGCGTGGGGAGCGCGGCCAGGGAGAGGCCGTGGGGGGCGATGAAAGTGACGCGCTGGCCCTCGGACTTGAGGCCCATGACCAGGTGGCGGACGAAGGCGGCCTCGCCGGCGAGGAGGGTGGGTTCGATCCAGAAGGCGACGTCCATGGCGTCGCCGTCGCCGCCG
>CAIPTQ010000236.1 GCA_903868035.1 uncultured Phycisphaerales bacterium | reverse complement strand
TCCTCGCCATCACCCTCGTCCTCCCCGCTTGCGTCGAACGCTGCATCACGATCGGCAGCAACCCGGAAGGCGCTCTTGTGCTTCTCAACGACCAGGAAATCGGCCGCACCCCCGTCACCGTCCCCTACACCTGGCCCGGCGATTACGACATCCGTCTCCGCTACGAAGTCAACGCCGGCACCGCCGACAACCCCCGCATCATCCGCTACTATCTCCACACCCACAAAAAAACCACCAACCCCTGGTTTGAAACCATCCCCATGGACCTGTTCGCCGAACTCCTCCCCATCCCCTTCAAGGACGAACAAATCTGGGCCTTCCCCATCCCCCAGGTCGTCGAACCCTCCGACGCCGACCTGGTCGACCGCGCCCGCGAACTCAAGTCCCAGCTTGTACCCATCGCACCCGCCCCACAGTAGCCACCCCTTCTACTCACGGCTCGAGCACCACTTCAAACGCAATCCAACTGGCTGCCAGAAATATCGCGTCAAACGCCACCAGCACCGCCACCGCCGTCCCCTCCACCGCCCGCGCCGGCTCATCAAACATACCCGCAATCATCTGCGTCGAGGCGATCACCAACGGCAGCACCACCGGAAACACCACCAGCGCCAGCAAGCCCCCCGCCAGCCGCGTCGAGGACACCAGCGCCGCGAAGAGCGTCCCCACCGCGGCAAACCCGACCAGTGAAATACCGATCACCAGCGCGAACCCCCCCAGCGCCCGCGACAGGTCAAAGGCGAAAAACAACACCCCCACCGGTGTGATCACCGCCGCCACCGCCAGCATCAGCACCAGGTTCGACAGCAGCTTGGCCGCGAATATCACCCCCCGGTCGAGCGGCGCCAGCAGCAGTCCCGCCAGCGCCCCATCCTGCCGCTCCACCGCCATCGTCTTTTCAAAGCACAGCACACCCGCGAACAGATACGCCACCCACAGGATCGCCGGCGCCCCCACCTTGGCCTCCGCGGGATGCCCGCTGAAACCCAGCGCCAGCACGCTGACGATCAGCACCCCCAGCACCACCACCAGCCCCAGCGTCTGGCGCGTCCGCCCCTCGATCCGCAAATCCTTCCCCACCAACAAAAATATCTGTCGCAATACGTTCATGCCATCCCCCCGCCGGCGGTTGTACCCGCCGATACCGCCGCCGCGCCCTGCATCACCGCCAGCACCTGCTCCGGATCCAGGTCGCCCGCCGCGGCATCCAGCACCTTCACCCCCCGCGCCAGCACCACCGCCCGCCGGGCCAGCCCCAGGCTCTGGCGGAGGTCATGGTTCGCCAGCACGATCGTCTTGCCCTTGGCATGCAGCCCGGTGAGCGTCTTTTCCAGCAGTGCCGCCGAGGGCGCATCAAGCCCCGCGAACGGCTCATCGGCCAGCAGCAAATCCGGATCGTGCAGCAGCGCCCGCGCGATCGCCACCCGCTGGGCCATCCCCCGCGAGAACGACTTCACCGCATCCCGCGCCCGCCCGGCCAGCCCCAGCTCCCCCAGCAGTTCCAGCGCCCGCCCCCGCGCATTGTTCACCCCGTACAGCCGCCCGAAAAATTCCAGATTCTCCAGTGCCGACAGATCGTGGTACAGCATGGTCTGATGCCCGATCAGCCCGATCCGCCCGCGTATCCGCGCCCCCGCTCCGCCGCTTAATCCGCCCTTCACCGCGATCCCAAACAACTCCAGCGTCCCCGAGGTCGCCCCCACCAGCGTCGCCAAGATCTTCAGCAGCGTGCTCTTGCCCGCCCCATTGGCCCCCAGGAGCGCCACAAACTCCCCCGCGGCGATCTCCAGCCCCACCGCGCGTAAAATCCCCCGCTCCTCAATCCGCAACCCCAAATCCACGGCCCGAACATGCACCACAGCGTGTGACTCCGAACCAGAACTCGCTTCACGCAGCCGCATCATAACCCAATTATGCCACCATTTCCCGGATGCCCCGGCGCGGTGTAAGGTGAATTACAGATGATTGACGCGCGACGTTTGTGCCGGGCCTTCGGCCCTTCTGAGGCACACGCATGCCTACGGCAACCTTACGGTTGCCGCTAACAACTAACGGGGCTACGCCCCTCCCTTACGGTCACGTCTCGGATTCCCCGCAGACGGGCGGGGTACTATAATGCCCGGGTTCCATCTGCCGAAATCTCCAAACCCCGATTTCCAGGAGGCTGAACATGTCAGAACCCAGGCATCCCTGGCGGTTTTTCCGCGCGGGCGGATTTGATCAGGTGCGCCTGGCCACAGGCGCGGATATCGCCCACCTCGAGCAACTCGATCAAAAACTATGGCTGGCGCTGGCGTGCCCGACCTCCGGGCTGGAGTTTGACCGCAAGACGCTGGACCTGATCGACACCGACAAGGACGGCCGCATTCGTGCGCCGGAGATCATCGCCGCCGCCAAGTGGGCCACGGCCATGCTCAAAAACCCGGATGATTTGACCCAAGGCGCGGCAGTCATGCCCCTGGCGGCAATCAATGACACCCTGCCCGAGGGTATCCAGTTGCTGGCGTCGGCCAAACAGATTCTGGTGAACCTGGGCAAGGCCGACACGCCGGGCATCACCGTGGAAGACACCGCCGACACCGCGAAAATCTTTGCCCAGACGAAGTTCAACGGCGACGGGATTTTGCCGCCCGACGCGGCGGACGATCCCAAGGTGCAGGCAATCATCAATGATGTCATCGCGTGCCTGGGTTCGCAGACCGACCGCTCGGGCAAGCCGGGCATCACCCAGGCTCAGCTCGACCTGTTCTTCGCCGATGCCGCGGCCTTCGCCGGCTGGGAGGAAAAAGCCGCCGCCGCCGACAACGCCATCATGCCCCTGGGCCCCAACACCCCCGCCGGGGCCGCGGCACTCAAGGGCGTCGCCGCCAAGATCGAGGATTACTTCGCCCGCTGCCGCTTGGCCGCCTACGACGCCCGCGCCGTCTCGGCCGTCAACCTCGCCGACGACCAGTACAACGCCATCGCGGCCAAAACGCTCTCGCTGGCCGGCACGGAAATGGCCGGCTTCCCGCTGGCCCGCATTGAGCCGGCCCGTCCCCTGCCGCTGGTGGAGGGACTCAACCCCGGCTGGCGCGCCGCCATCGAGGCGTTCCGCGCGGGGGTCGTCACACCGCTCCTGGGTGACAAGACCATGCTGACGGAAGCCGATTGGTCGATGCTGGTGGCCAAGTTCGCACCCTTTGACACGTGGCTGGCCGCCAAGGCCGGGGCGAGCGTGGAGAAGCTGGGCCTGCCGCGCGTGCGGGAAATTCTGGCGTACTCGACCAAGGGCGGCGGCGGGGCCAAGACGGCGATTTCCGATTTGATCGCCAAGGACAAGGCCCTCGAACCGGAGGCCAACGCCATCGCCGCCGTGGACCGCCTGGTGCGCTACTATCGCGACCTCTACAAGCTGCTCAACAACTTCGTCTCCTTCCGCGACTTCTATGGCCGCAAGGACAAAGCCATCTTCCAGGCCGGCACCCTCTACCTCGATCAGCGCTCCTGCGACCTGTGCATCCGCGTCGAAGACGCCGGCCGCCACGGCGCCATGGCCCACCTCGCCTACACCTACCTCGCCTACTGTGACCTCAACCGCAAGGCCACCGGCGAAAAAATGACCGTTGCCTGCGCCTTCACCGCCGGCGACTCGGACAACCTGATGGTCGGCCGCAACGGCGTGTTCTACGACCGCTCGGGCCGCGACTGGGACGCCACCATCACCAAGATCATCGAAGCCCCCATTTCCATCCGCCAGGCCTTCTGGTCGCCCTACAAGCGCGCCATCCGCTTCGTCGGCGAACAAATCGCCAAACGCGCCGCCGCCGCCGACGAAGCCGCCACCAACCGCGTCAAGGAAACCGCCATCGCCACCACCGACGCCCTCACCGGCAAGTCCCCGCCGCCGCCGCCGGCCAAGATGAAAATCGACATCGGCGTGGTGGCCGCGTTGGGCGTGGCCGTCGGGGGCATCACGGCGGCCATGGGGGCGCTGCTCCAGGCCTTCTTCGGGCTGGGCATCTGGATGCCGCTGGGCATCGTCGCCCTCTTCATTCTCATTTCCGGCCCCTCGATGCTCATCGCCGCCCTCAAGCTGCGCCAGCGCAACCTGGGCCCCATCCTCGACGCCAACGGCTGGGCCGTGAACGCCAAGGCCAAGATCAACATCCCGTTCGGTGGCTCGCTCACGCAGACTTCCAAGCTGCCCCCCGGCGCGCTGCGGGATTTGGTGGATCCCTTCGCCGAGAGCCATAAGGGACGAAACCGCAGCATCGTCGTGGTGGTGGTGCTGGCGGTGGTCGTGGGGCTGTGGTACTTCGGGGTGATCGACAAGGCCCTGCCCGGTGCGCTTCCGGCCAGCCCGTATATGAAGCACGTGGAGGAGCAGCGTTTGAAGAAAGAAGCCGATGCGTTGAAACTCAAGCAGGACGCGGAGGAAAAGGCGGCAACGCAAAAGGCGCCGGCCCTCGAGACGCGGCTGTAGGGAAGCGCGGGATAGGTTATCGTAGGCTTAGTGATTGTAATCCCTGGGCTTGAGGGGCTTGAGGGGCGCGGACACCTTGATAATTCCGTCACCCGCGGCCATGCTGGACACGCATGATGCCGCGCCTTTTGCGCCTGATTTCAACCCGCGCGGCAGGAAAGTGACCTATGTCGTATCGCGCCTGGTTCCAATGCATCAACCCGGAGTGCGGGCAGACCTACCCGCTCAACTCCATCACGTACCAGTGCGAGGCCTGCCGTTCGCTGCTGGAGGTGCGCCATGACCTGGCGGCCCTGCAACGCCGCAGCGCCGCCAGTTGGAAAAAGCTGTTCGCCCGGCGCTACATGGGCAATGAGTGGCCCTACGGCTCGGGCGTCTGGGGCAAGAAGGAATGGATCCTCCCCAGCATCGATCCCGCCAATGTCGTTTCGCTGTACGAGGGCGGCACCAACCTGTTCTGGGCCGAACGCTTCGGAAAAATCCTGGGCCTCAACAATCTCTGGGTCAAGCTCTGCGGCAACACCCACAGCGGCTCGTTCAAGGACCTGGGCATGACCGTGCTGGTCTCGCAGGTCAAACAGATGATCTCCGAGGGGGCGCCCATCAAGGCGGTGGTGTGCGCCTCCACCGGCGACACCTCCGCGGCGCTGGCCACGTATTGCGCGGCGGCGGGCATACCGGCGATCGTGCTTTTGCCGCGGGGGAAGATTTCGCTGGCGCAGCTCATCCAGCCGGTCTCCAACGGGGCTCTGGTGCTGTACCTGGACACCGATTTCGACGGCTGCATGAAACTGGTCCAGGAAATCACCAAGGACGAAACGCTCTACCTGGCCAACTCCATGAACTCGCTGCGCGTCGAGGGCCAGAAGACCGTCGGCATCGAGATCGTCCAGCAGTTCGACTGGCAGGTGCCCGATGTGATGATCATCCCCGGCGGGAACCTGGGCAACGTCTCGGCGCTGGGCAAGGGCCTGCAGATGATGAAGGATTTGGGCCTGGTCTCCAAGCTGCCGCGGATCGTCGTCGCCCAGGCGCAGAAGGCGAATCCGCTGTACCTTTCCTACAAGACGGGCTTCAAGAGCTTCCAGCCGATCCAGGCCCAGAAGACCCTGGCCAGCGCCATCCAGATCGGCAATCCCGTCAGCATCCAGAAGGCCATCCGCACCCTGCAGCAGTTCGACGGCATCGTCGAACAGGCCACCGAGGCGGAACTCGCCAATGCCGCGGCGCTGGGCGACCGCACGGGCATGTTCAACTGCCCGCACACCGGCGTGGCGATGGCGGTGCTGATCAAGCTGCTGAAGGCCGGGAAGATTGACAAGTCCGAACGGGTCGTGGTCATCTCGACGGCCCATGGATTGAAGTTTGTCGAGATGAAGGTGAAGTATCACCAGAAGGAACTCGGGTTCCCGTGCCGCCACGCGAACCAGCCCATCGAACTCCCCGCCCGGCTTGATGCCGTCAAGGACGCGCTGCACCGGGCACTCAAGCAAAGGAACCGGTTCAATGCCTAAGCCATCCAAGACTTCCAGCCATTCCGGATTCGGCCCTTCCACGCTGGCGATTCACGGCCTGACACGCCGGGGCAAGGCGCACCATGCCGTCTCCACGCCCATCGTCCAGACCTCGAATTTCAGCTTCGACTCCACCAGCGAAGTGTTCGAATTCATGAAGGCCAAGGGGCAGGGAAACATCATCCGCGAGCAGGAATACGGCCGCTATGGCAACCCGACCCAGCAGGAGACCGAACGCAAACTTGCCGCCATCGAGGGGGCCGAGCGCGCCATTCTCTTTTCCACCGGCATGAGTGCCGTCATCCTCACGCTCATGGCCTATATGAAGAAGGACGGCCACATCCTCTTCACCAGCGACTGCTACCGCCAGACGCGCGATTTCGCCACCAAGTTCCTCGACAAGTACGGCGTCCAGACCAGCCTGGTCGAGCCCGACGCCCAGGCCATCGAAAAGGCCATCCGGCCCAACACCAACATCATTTTCACCGAATCGCCGACCAATCCGTACCTGCGCGTGCTGGACCTGCCGGCCATCGTCCAGGTGGCCAAGCGCCATAACCTGTTGACGATGATCGACGCGACGCTGGCCACGCCGTTCAACATCCGCCCAATCGAGTTGGGGGTGGACATCGTGATCCATTCGGCCACCAAGTATCTCGGCGGGCATAACGATCTGCTGGCCGGCGTGGCGCTGGGCGGACATAAGCAGCTTGACGATCTCAACAAGCTGCAGCGCATGATCGGCGCCACCCCGGGACCGTTCACGTGTTTCCTGCTGGAACGCGGGCTGAAAACCTTCGGCCTGCGCATGGAGCAGCACAACCGCGCCGGCCTGGCGATCGCGCGCTTCCTCGAGGCCCATCCGAAAATTAAGCAAGTCTGGTATCCGGGCTTGAAGTCGCATCCCGATCATCGCATCGCCAAGGCCCAGATGCGCGGCTTCGGCAGCGTGATCACGTTCCTGGTGAAGGGCAACGACACTACCACCCGCCGCTTCATCGACGCGCTGCGGCTCTTCCTCATCACGCCGAGCCTCGGCGGCTCCGAAAGCCTCGTCACCCAGATGTCCATGATGTCGTTCTTTGATTATCCGGTGGAATATCGCCAATCCATCGGCATCATGGACAACCTCGTGCGCCTCGCCCTGGGCCTGGAGGATGTGGAAGACCTCATCGCCGATCTGGAACAGGCCCTGAAGAAAGTGTGAATCAGCAAACGCCGGCGGCTTGGCGGCTCAGGCGCGCTGGTGAAGCGCGCATACCGTGCGTATGATGTGCCGACACATAACCCGCGCGCCAACCGTTTTGGAGGCACAGAACAGTGACCCATACCAGTTCCCACACCCCCCATGCCCCGCGCCCCATCAAGAAGCATTCCATGCGCGAAAACCTGCTGTTCATGGGCAAGTTTTTCCGCCATGGCAAAAAGATCGCCTCCGTGTGGCCGTCGTCGGTGGCGATGTCCCGCGCCACCATCGGCAAGGTGGACTGGGAGCGGGCGAAGATCATCGTGGAACTGGGCGCGGGGACCGGGGCGATCACCGAGCAGATCGTGCGGCGTTTGCAGCCGCATACGACGCTGATTTCCATCGAGCGGGACAGTGATTTTGTCGCGGTTTTGCAGCGGCGGTTCAGCGAGCACAAGAATGTGGAGATCGTGCAGGATGACGTGTGCAACCTGGAACCGTTGTTTGCGGCACGGGGAATCACGCACGTGGATGCGTTCATCAGCGGGCTGCCGACGCCGTCGCTGCCGGCGGCGGTGCGGGAGCCGATGCTGGCCTCCGTGAACCGCTACCTGGTGAAGGGGGGGGTGTTTTCCAACATCACGGAAGTGCCGTTCTGGTATTTGAAGTTCTACCGCAGGTTCTTCAAGGATGTGTCCTTCCAATTGGTGGTGCGGAACATGCCCCCCGGCGGGGTGTATCACTGCCGGTGCGGGTAGGGCGAGGTAATTGGTAATTGGTAATTAGGAAATTGTGGGGTTTTTAGCACGAGGAGCTCAGCGATGAAGGGAATTATTTTGGCCGGCGGTTTGGGCACGCGGCTTTCGCCGTTGACGAAGGTGACGAACAAGCACCTGCTGCCGGTGTATGACAAGCCGATGGTGATGTATCCGATTGAATGCCTGCGGAACGCCGGGATCACGGATGTGCTGGTGGTGACGGGGGGGGAAGCATGCGGGAGCGTTTGTGGAGTTGTTGGGGAACGGGAAGAACGTGGGATTGCGGAAGCTGTCGTTTGCGTATCAGGAGGGCGAAGGGGGCATTGCCGACGCGTTGCGGCTGGCGGAGGATTTTGCGGACGGCGGGAAGATCGCGGTGGTGCTGGGGGACAACATTATTGAAGGGAACATCGCGGTGGCGGCGGAGGCGTTCCGCAAGCAGGCCAAGGGGGCGAAGATTCTGCTCAAGGAGGTACACGATCCCAAGCGGTTCGGGGTGGCGACGCTGGGGCCGGGCGGGCGGGTGCTGAAGATTGTGGAGAAGCCGGCGGTGCCGGAGTCGAATCTGGCGGTGGTGGGGATTTACATGTACGACCAGCAGGTGTTTGACATTATCCGGCCCTTGAAGGTGTCGGAGCGCGGGGAGCTGGAGATCACCGACGTGAACAACAAGTATATCGAGCAGGGGACGATGACGGCGGAGGTGCTGGAGGGGTGGTGGACGGATGCGGGGACGTTTGAATCGCTGTACCGGGCGACGAAGCTGGTGGTGGAGGGCGGGGCGAATAAGATGAAGTTGTGAGGGGAGTGGTCAGTTTCTCGATACAATGGGTGCTTCCTGGATTCTGGATTTACAGGAGTGATCCATGGGTTACGGCGGTCTTCCCAATGACAGTGCGGCGCGGCAACAGGCGGCGGCGGCTTCCAGTGATGCGGCTTCGGCGAAGCGCGAGGTGGTGGAACTGGAACGCGATTTGGGGCACCTGAAGCTGGTGTGCGCGGCGGTGTGGGAGTTGGTCAAAGAAAGGGCCAAGCTGACTGAAGACGACCTGGTCACCAAGGTGGCGGAACTGGATGCCCGGGACGGGGTGGCGGACGGGCAGTTGACGCGCGGGGTGCGCCAGTGCGTGCAGTGCCAGCGCACGGTGCCCTCGAAGCAGCAGAAGTGCATGTATTGCGGGACGGTGCAGCCGGTGGGGAGCGTGTTTGAGGGGATTTAGGCGGATTGAATCATTGAATCCATTGAATCATTGAAGCAATGATCCGTTTGACCACTTAACCGCTGCGTCAATCGGCTGTACAATCGCCCTATGAATACCAGCCAGCAAACCGTTCCCATTCTTGATTTTGGCGCCCAGTACGTGCAGCTTATCGCCCGGCGGGTGCGGGAGGCCGGCGTCTACTCCATCCTCGTGCGCCCCACGATCTCCCTGCAGGAACTCCGCGCCCTCAACCCGGTGGGCATCATCCTCTCCGGCGGGCCGGCCTCCGTCTACGAAAAGGACGCCCCGCGCTGCGACCCGGCCATCTTCGACGTCGGCGTGCCCGTGCTGGGCATTTGCTACGGCATGCAGATCGCCGCCCAAATCCTCGGCGGCGACGTCAAGCCCGCCCACGCACGGGAATACGGCCGCACTAAGCTCCACCACACCTCCGCCGACCCCCTCCTGCACGGCGTCCCCGAAGACACCACCGTCTGGATGAGCCACGGGGACCAGGTGCAGGAACTGGGGCCGGAGTTTTTGGCGCTGGCCAGCACGCCGACGTGCCCGCTGGCGGCGATGCGGCATAAGGAGCGGCCGTTTTTTGGCGTGCAGTTCCACCCGGAGGTGACGCACACGCCGCACGGAACGCAGATTTTGGAGAATTTTTTGTACCGGATTTGCCGGGCGCAGGGGACGTGGCGGATGGGGAGTTTCGTGGAGAATGCCGTCGAGTCGATCCGCAGGCAGGTCGGCACCAGCCACGTGATTTGCGGGCTTTCCGGCGGCGTCGATTCCTCCGTGCTCGCCGCCCTGCTGCACAAAGCCATCGGCAGCCAACTGACGTGCATCTTCGTGGACAACGGGCTGCTGCGGAAAAATGAGCGGCAGACGGTGGAGGCGACGTTCCGCGACCACTTCAAGCTGACCCTGCGGGTGGTGGATGCGGCGCGGGAGTTTTTGACGGGGCTGCGGGGGGTGATCGATCCGCAGGAAAAGCGGAAGATCATCGGGAAGACCTTTATCGACGTGTTCAAGCGCGAGGCGGCGGCCATCCAGGGCGCGAAGTTTTTGGCACAGGGGACGCTGTATCCGGATGTGATTGAATCCGGGCACGGCCATGCGGGGACGGCGGCGAACATCAAGCTGCACCATAATGTGGGCGGACTGCCGGCGGAGCTGGGGTTTGAGCTCGTCGAGCCGCTGCGGGATTTGTTCAAGGATGAGGTGCGGAAGCTGGGGGAGTTGCTGGGGCTGCCGGAGACGCTGGTGTGGCGGCACCCGTTCCCCGGGCCGGGGCTGGCGGTGCGGTGCGTGGGGGAGATCACGGAGGAGCGGCTGGCGATTTTGCGGGATGCGGATGAGATTTTCCTCGAGGAGATCACGGCGGAGGGGCTGTACCGCAAGACGGCCCAGACGTTTGCCGCGATCCTGCCGGTGCGGGCGGTGGGGGTGATGGGGGACGGGCGGTCGTATCAGCACGTGATCGCGCTGCGGAGCGTGGACACGAGCGACTTCATGACGGCGGACTGGTCGCGGATACCGTATGAGGTGCTGGCGCGGGTGAGCAATCGGATTGTGAATGAGGTGCGGGGGGTGAGCCGGGTGGTGTATGATATCACGAGCAAGCCGCCGGGGACGATTGAGTGGGAGTGACCCGATGAACAAAAAGCAAGCGACCTCATTGGTTAAGGCGATAAGCCCCCCGGGCTATCATTCCGTGCTGGGGGAAGTGGTGGATCTGCTGGAACAGGCGCGCCGGGGCAGCGCACGGGCCGTCAATGCGGTGATGACCGCCGCGTATTGGCAAGTGGGGGCGCGCATCGTGCAGCATGAGCAGCATGGCGCGGACCGGGCGGACTATGGCGCGGAGCTGCTCACGCGGCTCGCGGGCGATTTGAAGCAACGCTTCGGCGCCGGATTCTCCCGGCAGAATCTGCAATCGATGCGGGCATTTTACATGGCCTATCCTCCGGAGAAGATTTGCCAGACGGCGTCTGGCGAATTGGAGGGGGCAAAACGCCAGACGGCGTCTGGCAAATTCATTTCGATTAAATCTACATCTGTTACGGTTATGCCCCGGTGGGACTGGCAGTCCCTGGCCGCCGCCTTTCCCCTTTCGTGGTCGCATTACGTACGGCTGATGTCCGTGAGAAACGAGTTCGCCCGGCAGTTCTACCAGACCGAGGCCCTGCGCGGCGGCTGGAGCGTCAAGCAGCTCGACCGCCAGATCAACACCAGTTTTTACGAACGCGCCGCGCTCGCGCGCGACAAGATACGAGCCCTGACCCACGGCGCCCGGCGCACGCCCGGGGATGCGCTGACACCCGAGGAGGAGGTCAAGGATCCCTTCGTCCTGGAATTCCTGGGGCTCAAGGACGAATACTCCGAAACCGACCTGGAGGAGTCCCTCATCCGCCATATGGAATCCTTTCTGCTCGAACTGGGCACCGATTTTGCGTTCGTCGGACGCCAGCGGCGCCTGCGGATCGGTAACAAATGGTTCCGCATCGATTTGTTGTTTTTCCATCGCAAGCTGCGGTGTCTGGTCATTATTGACCTGAAGAATGGCCCATTCGCGCATGAGGACGCGGGTCAGATGCACCTGTACTGCAACTACGCGCTGGAGCACTGGACCCATGCCGGCGAGAATCCACCCGTCGGGCTGATTCTCTGCAAGGAGAAGGATGCCGCCGTCGCACGCTACGCGCTGGACCGTCTGCCCAACAAGATTCTGGCCGCCGAGTACCGCATGAAGCTGCCCGATGAACGCCTGATCGCGGCGGAGTTACAGCGCACCAGCAAGTATCTGGAGGCGCGCCTGGCCGTACGCAGAGCGCGGACACGAATGCGAAACCCGGCACGGACGAAGGCGGCGCGAACACGATATCACCGGCAAGCCGCCGGGGACGATTGAGTGGGAGTGAGCAGTATGGGACAACGGGCGAATTATGCGATTGTTGAGAATGGCCAATTCCGCCTTTTTTACAGCCATTGGGCCGCGAACACGCTCGACCGTGACTTGTTCTGGGGCCCAAGGCATTCGTTGACTTTCATCCGGCAACAAAAAGAGTTGCAACCGGATGACTGGCTCAACGATGTCTGGTGCGAGGGCGGGGCAGTGGTAGACTTGGACTCAAACAAGCTCACATTGTTTGGTGGGGAGGACATTAAATATGAAATTCCGCTTCGACGACTCTATCTGCGGCTTCTGGCGAAATCGTGGGACGGATGGGAGGTGAACTGGGCAGACGAGGGGATTGCCGATTTGGCGGATACTGCCGGATACCCACGCGAAAGGGTGTTCGCAAGGAAAGCTCAGACATGCAAGTGGCGGCCGCTTTGTGCGCCAGATGAAGAATCTCCATGGATCGATGCCATCATTTCGACCAGAAATTCTTCAGGCGAGCCGCGAATTTATCCCATCCAGGCGTTTACTACCGATCGGCTTTGGGAAGACCCGCTCTTTTTGGAGAGCCTGTTGAAGATGCGGTCGTTTGAGCGATTTTCCCTCCCGAAAGAAAAGGGCCTGCCAAGTACCGGCGTCCACCTTGATCTTGCCGCAAGATTATTCGACATTTGGACCGCCAGCCCCCTCCCTGGGCTGGTTGATGATCTGCATACTGCCTGGGGAGGTTGGAAGATTCAGTGGCACCGCGACCAATTCGAGTTTCAGGAAGATGCGGCTCAGGGTTGTGTTCAATATCCGAGATTCACTGATGACGAACTCCTGCCGAGGATTGCGGCGATTGTATTGCGCAATTTGAATCCGGAGGGACCAGTTGCGCGATTCGACTCGATAACCGCCATTTTAAAGAAGGAGGGACACGAGATTACGGGTGTCAATAAGGCCACCTTATGGCATGTCGATTGGAGCGCTTCACGCGAAGAACGGCAACAAATCTGGGAAGGTATTCTCGCATCCCTTCGGTTAAAGTGAGCGAAAGCAAATATATTAACGGACATTTTTGTTTATGGTGTGATTTACATGAGAACCCAGACGCTTTCAGACTTAAGCCGCGAGCCCCGTCGCATCGTCGAACAACTGCGCGCGGACAAGACGGTGGTGATCATTGGCGATGATGGCTCTCCCGCCGCCTATCTCGTGGAGCCGACGACCTATCAATTCTCGTGCGCACGCCTGGATCTGTTGGAGGCCCTGGCTCTGGGCGAGCGGGATCTGGCAGAAGGACGGACGCTTACCCATGACCAAGTGAAAGCGCGGATGGCGCGATGGCTCAAATAATATGGACCATGCGCGCGGCTGACGACCTTGAAGACATTATTATTCACCACTCCGCCTCCCCGAACGGCGTCAGCGGCGTTTTGGGCTTGGGCTTGGGGAGGCGTTCGAGAAGGTCGGCGCCCAGGCGGACCATGTCGTCGGAATCGATGCGCTGGTTGAGGCGCGAGCCGGGGAGGGTGAGGATTTTGTGACCGGAGGCGATGAGGAGTTCGGCATCATCCACGTAGGTCTTGCCGGCGCGGCGGGCGTAGGCGTCCACGAGGGGCTGGCGGCGGAAGACCTGCGGCGACTGCACTTCGTAGACCTGGGACATTTCGACATACTCATTGAGGACCGTGCCGTTCAAGTCCGCGAAACCGCTGCGGCAGGGGAGGACGGGGAGCACGCCGGCGGCGGCGGCGTTTTGGGCGAGAGTTTCTTCGAGGGCGTCGGAGAGGGGGTACGGCACGGCGGGGCAGCAGGGGTCGTGGATGATGACGGTGTCGATGGCGGGCTGGAGTTTTTCGAGGCCGCGGGCGACGCAGCCGAACCAGTCGGAGGTGCCGGCGGCGACGTTGACGCCCTGGAAGGCCAGGGGATTGGCGTATTTTTCCTGGATGGTCTGAAGGTCATTGGGGATGACGATGACGAGGCGCTGGGCGACCTGGTCGCGTTTGGCGTAAAGTTCGACGCAGCGGAGGAAGACTTCGCGATTTTCGATTTTGGCGAAGGGCTTGCCCATCCCGCCTGGGATATGGGCCAGAAAGGCGGGGGCAACCACGGGAAAAATAACGGCGATGACCATGCGGCGCGCTCCAGCAAGGCGGATTCGAGGGCGGTGCAGCGCCCCAAGGCGTATTTTTCGGAGTTTGCACGCGGGTTGTCAAATGAGCGGCGCTTATGATCAGGGGATGATCAGGGAATTCTCAGCGGGGTGCTGCGGCTCCAAGTGGCCGACCACTTGACGGCCCACAAATCTGGCAGTTTCACAAGGTCCACATGGGTATCCCAAAACGACACATTGACCGCCCGGCTGTGCCGGTTGATGGCGGCGTCGGAGAGGTTCCGGTCGGCGGAGGTCCCGGCCTCGGGATCCTCGAGATTGGTGCCGGGAACATCGGTGGAACGGGGCAAAATATCATGCCAGACGGCGTCGACGAACACCGGGATGTTGAACTCGGCCCTGGCGGTCTTGATTTGGTAGAAATCGGCGGGGGTGGTGGAGTTGTGTTGCCGGGCCTGGTAGGTGTTGCCGTTATACATCCAGTTATTCATGGCATAGCTCCCGGTGGAGCCGCCCCCGGGCCCGACCCTGCAATCCCAGGCGAGTGTCGTCGTTCCAACAGACTGTTTGTTGACGGCGACCCTGTGGCTGGAGGCGGTCTCGGGGCAGAAGCGCGGCTTGTCGGCGGTGACGCCGCGGCCATTGTTGGTGTAGTAGGCGGTGGCGGTCATGTCGCCGCCCAGGAGCTGGAAATCCCAGGCCCCGCTGTCGCCGTGGCCGGTGGAACTGAGCACGACGCCCATGTTCTGAAAATAGGTGCGGTAGGATTGCACGAGCAGGCGCTGATTGGTCATGCAGATGGTGGTGCGGGCCCTGCGCCGGGCGTTGCCCAGGGCGGGGAGCATGATCGCGATCAGAAGGGCGATGATGGCGACAACCACAAGGAGTTCGATGAGGGTAAATCCGCGGCGCAGGTGCATATAGAACCTTTTCTTCAGCGGGCCTGGGAAAGAGAACACTGGAACCACGGCGTGCGCGAAATGTCACGAGCCGGCACACCGACGCAGCGGCATCGAATGATGTATGCATTCTGACACATTAACGCGCGGGAGCAAAGGTTATTTCACAAGAATCCAGCGTACTGGGCGGCTGACGCCTCATTCATGCCGCGGAACCAATTTGCATACGACCGGTTGCGCCAGCGTTGCGATTATCGGGTCCACCGGCGCCAAGTGGATTGCCGGCCCCAGCGCGAGTATGATTCCCCAATTGCCGTGGGCGGCCGACACCGCGCACCACTGTCTTGCGGCCCGGCACGGCGGTTTAAGAATAAGTGAAGAGCCTCCAAGAAGGATGACGTGATGCCTCTATATGACTCGAAAAGAAATCTGATCCTGCCGACGCAATCCCAGATTTCGCAAGCCACCAGCCCGGGCCTGGCCCAGCAGGTGGAAGGACTGGACCAGCTTCGTCCCTACATGGAACCCGGGATGCCGGCCTATCACGCGGTGGCCCCGCGCGTCGCCGGCGATTATCAACGCTACCGCGAAATGACGGTGGACCAGATGCTCCTGGAAAACCGCGTCATCTTCCTCGTCGGCGAGATCAACCACATCTCCTCCTACAACGTCATCATGCGCCTGCTCTACCTCCAGTCCATCCGCAAGGACCAGGAAATCATGCTCTATGTGAATTCCCCCGGCGGCGGCGTCGATGACACCCTGGCCATGTACGACACCATGAAGTTCCTCACCTGCGATGTCCAGACCTTCGTCATCGGCCACGCCATGTCCGGCGGGGCCATCATTCTCGCCGCCGGCGCCAAGGGCAAACGCTACGCCATGCCCCACGCCAAGGTGATGATCCACCAGCCCTTCGGCGGCATCTGGGGCCAGACCGAAGACATCGCCATCCAGGCCCAGGAAATCCTCAAGACCAAGAACACGCTGACCACCCTGCTCGCCAAGCTCACGGGGCAGACCCCCGAACGCGTCGCCGAGGACCAGGAACGGGACAAGTATTTCGATGCGTATGAAGCCAAGGCCTACGGCCTGGTGGACGAAATCCTCGAAGAGGGCAACCAGGGCAAGAAGGAATCCCTGGCCAGCCAGCAGGAAACCAAACGTTGATGGGGCCACGTGAACGGGTGTGCCGGCGGTCGTTACCCCGCCGTTGCCATCTGCACCGGGGCGACGAACTCCCCATTGGGGATGGGCGCGGCTTCCTGCTCGAGGTCGACGAAGCGCGTTCCGGCTTCAAACCAGCCGTCCCCGCAGTCCCGGCTGCGGACCACCATGACCGCCAGCGTTTTGTCGCTCCCATCCTTGCCCTTGAGCCGGGCGCGAATGTATTCGCCGGGTTGGAGTTGAATCTGCGTCATGAATCCCAGTCCACCGCGCGACAAATTGTGCGCGATCCCCTTGAGCGTGTCCTTCTCCATCCAGATGCCCCCGACGAGTTTGAGCATTTTCAGCGTGGCGGGGCAGTTGACCGTATACCGTTCAAAACGCCGGCGGCCATGTCCGTTGTCCTGGGTTACGGCGGGGTTGCCCGCCAGTTGCTGGTCCAGTATTTCGGGGCTGGCGTCCTTGAGCAGCTTGATCCAGGCGTCCACGATGCGGGGATCAAATTTGTGCGGCGTGTCGCGCTGCAGCGTCGCCACCGCCGCGCCGGGCGTGTGGGCCGCCGGGCGGTACGGCCGGAAACTGGTCAGCGCGTCGTAGGTGTCGACCACCGCAATCATGCGGGCGGCCTCGTGGATGCGATCGAACGTCAGGCCGCGCGGATAGCCCGAACCGTCCAGCCGCTCATGATGCTGTATGGCCATGATCGCCGCCAGTGCGTCGATTTCCGGAATTTGGTGGAGGAGCTGCGCGCCGATCTCCGTATGCTGCTGCATGTGCTGGCGTTCCGCCGCGGACAACTTGACGGGGCTGTTGAGTATCACCTGCGGGATATAGGCCATGCCGATGTCATAGAGCAGCGCGCCCATGCACAGCTTGGTCAGGTTGGTCCGGTTGGTCTGCCCCAGGCTCAGCGCCAGCGCCGGCAGCCAGGTCGCCACATTGCCCGCATGGGTCGCCGGATAGGCGTCATGGCGCGCGGCGCCGAAGAAATAGATGAACGCGTTCGGATCCCGATACAGCGCGATGATGGAGCGCGCCACACTGGTGAGCCGGGGCACGGCATCCGCGACATTCTTGGTCTTGAGCGTCTCGTCGATGAGTTCCAGGCTCGATTCATAAATGATCTCGCAACGCACCGCCAACTCCAACCCCGAGTCGTCGGCGACCATTTCGATTTTCTGTTCAAGGTCGCGCCGCAATTGCTGCTGGAACTGCGCCGGAATGTGTACGAAGTTGATCCCCAGTTCCTGCAAACGCCGCCGATGCTCGACCGTGAATTTCACCCCCGCGCCCGCATACAGGCGGAAATTCTCGGTCCCCGTCGCGTCCAGATTGCGCAGATACAGGGGGAAACCGCTGAGCACTTCGTCGAGCATCCGGGTAAAACAGACCGGTACAAACCTGGTTTCCGGTCGAACCCGGGCAGTATCACAAGAGCTCTCTCGTGCCAACGCCATGTCATAGCCTCAAACAATACCCTGGCTCTCCTGCATACCCCACTTAGGGAACTCGGCGTTCTACACTGCCCGGTTTAGGGCAAGGTGCGCGATTCGCACATAGAGATATTCTCGGATGTGCCCTTTATCTCGCCCCATGCCGGTCAGGGTTTGGCCATGCGCTGCCGCAAGGCCATTACTTCAGTGACGAGATTCAGGGCGTCGGTGGTGAGCTGGTGTACATCCCGCACCATGCCGGCACCGAAGTACGCCGGATCGGCGAAGGCGAGATTCATATTGGGGGTGGGACTGAGGATGGGCTGTCCGGAGCGTTGCCGCCAGTCATTCACGAGCACTTGGGACTGATGGATGCAGTGGGCGGCGGTGGTGTAGTTGTCGAACAATTGCACGCGGGCGCCCAAGGCTTCGAGGATTCTCACGAGGCCGGGCTGTGTCCGGAGCTGGTGGAGAAAATCCAGGAAATCGGCGGGCTGGTCGGGGCCGACGGCAAGAATCCCCAGGCCATGGCCGTACGGCAGATTCGCGCCGGGATAGGCCGGGGCGATCTCCTCCCACAGTTTCCAGACACCGAAATCCTGGTCGCGCTCGCAGGTATCGTGCAGGAGGATGACGCCGCGGCGAGAGAGTTTGGGCCGCCAGGTGTCGTAGTCATGGCGGACGGCGTCATAGGTGTGCAGGCCGTCGAGGTGGAGCAGGTCGATGGAGCCGCGGTCAAAGGAAGTCGCGGCATCGTCGAAGGTGGACTGCAGCAAGCGCGAGAACGCGCCGAAGTGCGGGTCGTGGGCCGCGCGCAGGCGCGCCAAAATTTCCGGGCCGTACGCCTTGGTATGGGCGTCGCCTTGCCAGGTGTCGATGGCGGTGCATCGGGTGCCCGTGGAGAGGGCGCCGACGGCGCGGCAGAAGGCCAGGTATGAATCCCCCGCATGCGTCCCCAATTCGACCAAGGTGCGGGGACGCAGCAGTTTCACGAGCATCGGCGCCAGCGGCAGGTGCAAAATCCAGGCGGAACGGCCCATCTGCCAGGGCGGAAAGTCGAAGGCTTCCGGATAATCGGCCAGGTTGAAGGGCATCGGCGGCTCCGGGTTCAGGCTTGGGATTGGCGAATTAATAACTATCACCACTGTCACCGTCAAAGTGGCAGGCACTTTCCAAGTGCCGTCTGCCAAGGGCTCAACGGCACACGGAGTGTGCCTGCCACCTGCGGTTATTGATCGCGTATCCAGACCTGCGAGAAGACACCGCCTCCGCGGCCGCCGCCGGCGGCGGGCTGGCGGTTGTTGCGGGCGTAGTTGGGGATGGCCAGGAGATCCTGGCCGCCGGTGTACTGGCTCTTGATCACCATCACGCCTTCCAGCAGGTCGGGTTTCCATTCCGTGGCAAGCGGGGCATCGGCCGGGAGAACGGCATTCATGTTGTTGCCGTCCACGGTTTCCACGTTATAGATGAGCGGGCCATAGCGCAGGGCCACGCGGCCGCGGGTGGCGGTGACGTTGTTGTCGGCCTTGACGCGCTGGGCTTCCAGCGGGATTTCAAAGTCGATCTTGTCGCCGGCTTTCCAGTCACGGGTGATGAGGGCGTAGCCGCCTTCCACCTTGAAGTTCATTGGCGCGCCGTTGACGGAGAGCGCCTTGAGCGTCGGGGCCACAACCGGGGCGTTCATGTAGAGCGTGCTGATCTGGTGGTCCGGCACGCGGATGCGGAGGGTGAAGTTTTTGGCCACCGTCGGATTGACGGTGATATCGACTTTGCCGTCCCAGGGGTAGTTGGTCTTCTGGACCATCTGGACATCGGTGCCCTGGAACTTGTGGACGGTCATGGTGCCGCCGATGAAGAGGTTGACGTAGAGGTCATTGGCGCCGGTGGAATAAGACCAGGTGGGGAGTTGGAGGAGGGTGCGCGGGATGTTGCCCACGCAGCAGGGGCAGCCGTCCCAGGTTTCGCGCGGGCCGGAGACGACCAGCGGGTTGGTGTATTCGAACATCGTGCCCGCGAGGTTGTTGTCGCCGAGGATGGCGTTGTAGAGGGTGTCCTCGTAGGCGTTGACGTACTTGGCGTCGTGGTAGTTCAGCAGCATGTTGTACTGGAAGAAGAGGTTGCCGCAGTTGGCGCAGGATTCGCAATAGGAGGCGTTGTTGAGGTCGTAGTTGGCGGCAAAGCCTTCGTTGGAGCCGGTGCTGCCGATGCCGCCGGTAAGGTAGATTTTTTTATTCATGATGTTGTCCCAGAGGGACTTGGTGGCGGATTCGTAGTCCAGGTCGTGGAATTCGGCGGCGACGGAGGCCATGCCGGTGTAGGTGTAGGCGGCGCGGACGGAGTGGCCGACGGCTTCATATTGTTTGACGACCGGCAAATGGGACTGATCGTAGGTGGTGCCGCCGGTGCGGGAGTCGAGGAGAAACTTGGCGAGTTCGACGTAGGGCTTGCCTTTGCCCGGGCCGTCGGCAACATCGACGAGGCGCGAGAAGCGCACGAGGGCGTTTTCCATCTCCTGATGGCCGTCGTACCAGACCTTCTTGGGCTGGCCTTTGGAATTGAGCTGGCCGGCGGGACCGATGTTGTCCACCCAGCAGTCGGCGCACTTCCTGGCGGCATCGTACAGGCGGCGGTCCCGGCCCTGGGTCATGTTGTAATGGGCGATGGCGGATTCAAGGAAGTACCCCATGACGTAGCCTTCATGCTCACCGCGGGTGGCGGGGCTCCAGTGATTGCCGCCGTTGAGGGTGAAGCGGGTCTGGATGTAGCCGTCGGGTTCCTGGGCGGCCAGGATGATGGGAATCCAGCGGTCGATGACGGCGCGGAGATCGGCCTGGGCCTTGATGATGTCCTGATCCCTCTGGGGATCAAACATCATGGCTTCGCACATGGCTTCCAGAGTGTTGTACGTGTAGGCGTTGGAGAAGGGATAGCCCAGGTGCCGGGCGGCAGGCTCGCCGCGGAGCTTTTTGCCCGCCTCAATAAAGTTGTCCAGGCCACCGGGGCCTTGGCGGGCCTTCTCCGGATGTTCCAGGTAATCCACGCAATGGGGAATCCAGGTAGTGATCTGCACCTTGAGGCGCGGGCTCCACAAAGGGCTGTCGATCTTGTAGGTGCTGGTCTGCACGGGATCGAGGCGCTCGCCGGAGGACGCGGGATCGACGCGCACCTTGAGGGTGCTGGAACTGGAGAGCTCGCCGGCGCTGGAGGTGAGCTTGAGGACGTAGTCGCCCAGTTCGTTGAAAGTGGCGGTGGTGGCGGCACTGCGGGCATCGGCGAATTGCACCGTGCCGGGGCCGGATTCCTTGGTCCACGCGAGATTAGCGCCACCGGCCGCGCCGACCTGTTTCACGGTGCCGGTGAGATAGGTTTTGCCCTTGAGGACGACGACGCGGTCGATGCCGGCGGCGACCTGCGGGGGCATGGGGGGCGACTTGCCGGAGTCAAAGACGCGGAACTCGATGATGCCGGTGGAGATTTGGGCGCCGGGGGCGGAGTCCATTTCGAGGCGGATTTTGTCGGTGGAGATTTCATCGAAGGTGGTTTCGTTGAACTGGTTGCCCGCGACGCCCAGGCCCTTGACGTTGGGCACGTCCACGAACTGCGAACCGTTCCAGTATTTAAGCCGGCAGACCACGGGAAGGCGGATGCCCGCGCCGTCCTGCCACCAGTAGACATCGACCTTGCCGGTGGAGATGGCTTTGGGCCAGGTGTACTGGACCCATTGGGTGCCGCTGTTGGGCCAGTTGCCGTAGTGGGCCTGAGGGTTGGGGAACAGGCCGTCGTTAATGGCGCCAAGGGTTTCGTGCGGAGAGACGTAGGAGGTGCTGGGGATGGCCACGAGGGCGAGATTGGTGAGGGCGGCATTGGGATCCTGAAAGGCGCCGCGGCCGGCACGTCCGCCGCGGGCGACTGGCGCGGGCGCAGTGGCGGGAGGCGCGGCGGAAGTCGTGGCCTGGGCGGAGACTTGCAGCGCCCAGATCGATACGCCGGTAACCAATGCGGCCAGGGCGATGAGAATTTTGGTCTTCCTCATGAGAACACTCCTGAAATGAGGAATGCGGAATGCTGTTAGGAACAACGGCATTGACGCGAGGATATGGCCCGTGGAAGTTCAGTTCCGAGAGCGGCAATTATTTAACAATCCACCATAACCTGTTGTACGCCAAAATCAAATCCCCAGGCGGGGCCTCGGCCTTTCGCGAAGGCACGGCATACAGGCATGATGATGCAGCGCCGGACGCCGTGTTACCCTACGAGCGCGTCGGCTTCGATTTCGATCAGGGCTTCTTCGTCGATCAGCCGGGCGACCTCGACTATCGTCGTGGCGGGGCGGATGTCCGCAAAGACGCTGCCGTGGACAACGGCCACTTTCTCCCATTGGGTAACGTCCGTGACGTACATGCGCGTGCGGACCACATCGGTGATCTTGCCGCCGAGGGCTTCAATGGCGCCCTGGACGATCTCCAGCGAGCGGCGGGCCTGAACGCCCACGTCCGGGGAATAAGTTTTGTCGGCATTGATGCCGACGGTGCCGGTGACGAAGATCTGGTTGCCCTTGCGGACCGCGCGGGAGTAGCCGAGTTTGGGTTCCCAGGCGCTGCCGGTGGAGCAGGTTTTGGTGGCGTTGCGGTCGGTGATGACGTAGTTGGGGAGTTGGGACATGATTCGACTCCAATAGGGTAATAGGGGGCAGATGATACCCCGTGGAAGAAATGGTGCAAGTTGGATTCAAGTGCGCAATTGCGCAGGATTTCACTTGCCTCTCCCCGTGAAAACACCTATGCTGGTCATACATAAAAAAGGGGAATGCCATGAATGAACGCACTTGGCGGCGAAAACTCCGGAATCAACGCTATTGGTGCGCCTTTGCCGGCGTGGGCATAGGCTTGTTTTTGACTCTTTCCCTCTTGGAATTCCTCCCGCCCCCGGCCCCACAATCGCGCACGCTACGTATGACGGCCAGGTCTGACATCAAAGCCGAGAACGTAACGGGCGTCGATGCCCCCAGCCATCGCTTGCCCGATATGTCGCCCTCGCCGGGGGTGGTCGCCGCCCCGGAACCCTCCTCGCTCATGCTGCTGACGCCGGCGCTGCTGCTGCTGGTGCGGAGACGGCGCCGGCAATAGCTGCCGCAATTCGCCCTCCACGAAATCTCTCCACGCATTTGCCCATTTGGGCCGAAGACTTATAATCCTCCACAACCGTCCATTTGCCGGCGCGATTTTTCCGGACGAGGGATCACCCGGTGCCATCCCGTCCAACGCCTTTCCTCCGGCATAAGGAGTTTTCTGGCGTGTTTTTAGATTCAATTTTAGGCTGGTTCAGCCTCGACATGGGCATCGACCTGGGCACGTGCAATACCCTCGTGTGCGTCCGGGGCGAGGGCATCGTGCTTAACGAGCCGTCCGTCGTGGCGGTCAGAAAAGGCACGACGCACGTGCTGCAGGACGGCAATGCCGTGGGGCTGGTGGCCAAGGAAATGCTGGGCAAAACGCCGGGGTCGATCACGGCCATCCGCCCGCTGAAGGACGGCGTGATCTCCGACTTCGAAATCACCGAGGCCATGCTGGCCTACTTCATCCGGCGCGTACACGGGCGGCGCTCGTTCATTCATCCGCGGGTGGTCATCGCCATCCCCTCGGGCATCACGGCGGTGGAAAAGCAGGCGGTGCTGCAATCGGCACAGCGTGCCGGGGCGCGTAAGGTATATCTGGTGGAAGAACCCATGGCCGCGGGGATTGGGGCGGGGCTGCCGATCACCGAGCCGCGGGCGTCGATGATAGTGGACATCGGCGGGGGCACGACCGAGGTGGCGATCCTGACCCTGGCGGACATCGCCGTGTGCCAGTCGATCCGCGTGGCCGGCGACGACTTTGACGAAGCCATCGTGAACCACATGAAGAAGACATACAACCTGATGATCGGCGAGCAGTTCGCCGAGAAGATCAAGATCGAGATCGGCTCGGCGGGTCCGTTCGGCGCCGAGAAGACGATGGAAGTGCGCGGGCGGGACATGATTTCGGGGCTGCCGCGGAAGTGCATGGTGACGTCGGAGGAAATCCGCGAGGCCCTGCAGGAGCCCATCGGACAGGTGATCGACGCGGTGACGCGGACGCTGGAGAAGGCCGAGCCGGAACTGGCGGCGGATTTAGTCGAGACGGGGATCGTGCTGGCGGGGGGCGGGGCGCTGATGCGGTCGATAGATAAGGTGCTGCATCAGGCGACGGGGCTGCCGGTGCGGATTGCCGACGACCCGCTGACGTGCGTGGCCCGGGGGACGAGCGTGTTCCTGGAGAACCTGGAGTTGTGGAAAGACACGATGGAATCGGATATGTCGGATTTGTAAGGAGAGAAGCAAGGAGCCAGAAGCCAGAAGTAAGAAGCTGAGACCTCCTCCTTCTTTCTTCTGGCTTCTGGCTTCTTACTTCCATACTCATGACTCTTCCCAAAATGACACCGAAACGTTGGTTCTGGTCGGCGATGGCGCTGGGGCTGATCTGGTGCGCCTGCGGGTGGTGGGATGGGCGGCAGGTCACGTGGATGGCGGCGGTGCAGAATGGACTGAGCCAGCCGGTGGAGACGGCCGCGATACCGCCGAGTTTTATCCTTTCCACCGTGCAAGGCGTCGCGCAGAACGCCCTGCGCAGCCTGGCGGCGACCGGCGACTCGCCTGCGACATCCGCGGCCCTGCGGGAGAGACTGCGGGCGCTGGAAAATGAAAACGCCCAGCTCAAAGGGCTGCTGACGGAGTACATCGCCCGCGAGACGGCGATGGGGTATTTGCGCAGCGCCCACATCGCGCCGGAGGATGTGCTGCCGGCGACCGTGGTGGGCTATCAGGCCGGGGCCGGGGCGAGTATTCTGCGATTGGACAAGGGGTTGAACGACGGCGTGAAGGTGAATGCCGTGGTGTTGGCCCCGCTGGAGCAGGTACACCTGTTGGGGCGGGTGGTACACGTGGGGCTGTTGGAGTGCGAAGTGCGGCTGGTCTCCGATCCGCTGATGAAGACGCAGGCGCAGATCATCCGTCCGTTCGTGCAGACGGGGACTGGGCCGGTGTTGCAGAATTATGCCGTCACCGCGGAATTGTGCCTGGTGAGGGGTTTGGGGAACGGGCAGATGCTGATCGACAACGTGGACACCATCGCCAAGATCACCAACCAGCCGGTGACGCCGGTGAAAGGCGACCTAGTGTGCCTGACCGACGGCAGTTGGCCGGCGAAGGTGCAGCATATGGTGCTGGGCCAGGTGGAAACGGTCGGCCTGCGCCAGGACCAGCCCATGCGCTACGACATCCGCATCGCGCCGCGAATCGCGGTGTCGGCCCAGCGGACAGTGATGATACTGATCCACGAGTAAACCGCGGCGCAACAGCCTAAAGGCTGTACTACGAACAAGAGCATCGCGTTGCGGCACTGCCAGACGTAGAATCATTCCATGAACTCGACCGGGCAACTTTATGCGACCGTGGCCATCGACCAGCCGGTGGACGCGACGTATACGTATGTGGTGCCGACGGAGTTGCGGGGGGCGGTGGTGGTGGGTTCGCGGGTGACGGTGCCGCTGGGGCGGGGGAACCGGCTGGAGCAGGCGACGGTGCTGGCGGTGTCGGCGGAGGAGCCGGAGAAACATGAAACGCGAAATGCGAAACGCGAAACGATGGATGAGCCGGAGTTGTTCGCGGTGGAGAGCGCCCCCCCCACCGGGGTGGGGAGCGGATTTGGGGTGAAGGCGATTGCGGGGGTGATGCAGGATGTGGTGCCGATACCGGGGGATTTGCTGGAGTTGGCGAAGTGGATCAGCGTGTTTTATTGTGCGCCGATCGGGATGACGCTGGCGACGATGGTGCCGGCGGCGGTGAAGCGGGGAACGCGGCTGCCGGTCAATACGCTGATTTCGCTGGCGGAGGGGGGCAAGTCGGTGGAGGAGATGTTGGCCGGGAAGAAAGTGTCGCCCAAGGCGCTGGCGACGTTCGCGACGCTGCACGCGTTCTTAACCGGCGGGGCGAAGCATGAGCAGGAGGTGCTCACCCACGCCCAGATCGCCCGGCCGGCGCTCAAACGGTTGCTTGATCTGGGTCTGCTGGCGGCACAGCGGTCGATCAAACTGCCCGAGCCGCACCCGACGGGGGCGAAATCCGAATTAATCGCAGATCCAAAATCGCAAATTTCAGATTTCAGATCTCAGATCTCAGATTTCAGATCTCATATAGCGAAATTGACGGAGGATCAGGAGGCGGCGCTGGCGGCGCTAGCGCCTTTGCTGGTGAATCCCGCGTTTGCCGTCCGCCTGATTCACGGCGTCACGGGGTCGGGCAAGACGGAGCTGTACATCCGGGCCATTGAGAAAGTCGCGGCCCAGGGCAAGCGGGCGATTGTGCTGGTGCCGGAGATTTCGCTCACGCCCCAGGCCGTCCGGCGTTTCACGGCACGATTTCCCCGGGTGGCGGTGCTGCATTCGGGGCTGAAGGACTCCGAGCGCCACCAGCATTGGCACGCCATCGCCACCGGCTGGGCGCAGGTGATTGTGGGGGCGCGGTCGGCGATCTTCGCGCCGGCGGCGGACATCGGGCTGATCATCGTCGATGAGGAGCATGACTCGTCGTACAAGCAGGATTCGCTGCCCAAGTACCACGGTCGTGATGTCGCCATCCGCCGGGCGCAGATGCTCAACATCCCGATCCTGCTGGGTTCGGCCACGCCGGCCTTGGAGTCCTGGCATAACGCCCACCACAACCCGCACTGGGGCGGCGGGCCGATCAGCCTGCGGTCGCGGCCGCTGGGGATGCAGATGCCCCGGGTGGTAACGGTGGACATGAAGGCCGAGGCCAAGCTGCGGCGGGGCCTGCATATCCTCTCGACGACGCTCGAACAGCACCTCAAGGCCACGCTGGAGGCCAAAAAGCAGGCGATCTTCATGCTCAACCGCCGCGGCTACGCCCATTATTTGATGTGTCCGCGGTGCGACTGGGTGCTGATGTGCGAAAACTGCGACGCCACGATGGTGGTGCATCGGACGAAGACAGAAGGACATGGAGACCAGGAGACAAGGGGACAAGGAGATGTGAAGGGGGCGGTGCGGGAGTCGTTGGATAAGCGGGGAAAAAAGATAGCGGCAGCGCATCGGATTGAGGGGACGGTGCAGTGTCATTATTGTTTGACCTCCATGATGCTCCCGGAGCTCTGCCCGCTCTGCCAGGCGCGGCTGACGCACCTGGGCCAGGGCACCCAGCGGGCCGAGGACGAGCTGCTGCGCAAGTTCCCCCATCTGCGCCTCCAGCGCATGGATTCTGATTCCATGACCAACCTCGCCGAATATCAGCGCACGCTCGACGCCTTCGGCCGCGGCGAAATCGACCTCCTCATCGGCACCCAAATGATCTCCAAGGGCCTCGACTTCCCCAACGTCGCCCTCGTGGGCGTGCTCAACTCGGACCTCGCGATGACCATCCCGGATTTCCGTGCCGCCGAACGCACCTTCCAGCTCATCTGCCAGGTGGCGGGCCGCTCGGGCCGCACGGTTCAGGGTGGGGGCGGCGCGCAGGGCACGGTGATCGTGCAGACCTTCCAACCCCAGGAGCCGGCCATCGCCTACGCCTGCCGGCACGATTACCTGGGGTTCGTCCTCTCAGAACTGCCGCACCGCAAGGAGTTCGCCTACCCGCCGTATGGGCGGCTGGTGCGGATCGTGCTTTCGCACAAGAGCTACGCCCAGGTCCACGCGGCGGCGGATGAGCTGATTCGCCTGCTGACGGCATTGACGGAAAAGCTGAGCCTGCCGATCCGGGTACACGGGCCGATTCCGCCGCCGATGGAGCGGATCATGGAGTTGTACCGGGTGGAGATTGTGCTGTTTTCGGATTCGGCCCTGCCGCTGCAGAGGCTGCTGGCGAGTCTGCGGGCGCGGGGGGCGCTGCAATCGGGGCGGGCGGGGGTGGGGTTGGCGGTGGATGTGGATCCGCTGCATATGCTGTGAGGCACGCATGCAGGTGGGGCGTGGGATGCCAACCCCGCACGAAGTTGGGAAAATCAGGCCAGGCGGGTGAATTGGGTTAAATAAGTTAAATGAGTTAATTGGGTTAAATGGGTGGTCATGGGAGGCAAATCAATGGTTCCTATCCCGGTCCTGTCCCCCTTCGTCCTTTCTTCATCCTTCGTCCGTCCCATTTCCCTTGTCAAATGACCACATGTGGATATAATCGCTCTCGTAGTCATTGTCTTTTTCAAGAGGTGCCACATGGCCGCGCTCAAGATGCCACACAAAGCGTCGGTGAAGAATGCCCGGGCCAATGCCGAATTCATTGCCGAAAAGATAGCGCTCGCGAAAGACGCGGAATATCTGGGGAAGCAACCAGCAAATGGCTCGAGATGCGCTATGTGCAATAAAAAACCGCCTGCTGGCGAGCTTTTTTGCATCGTTATTGATAGCAGTCCAGTTCTTCTTGGCGTAGGCCGCTGCCACCGCGAACTCCTTGGCGCAGCAATAAAGAAGATAATGTGTAAGCTTGAAAAAGCCTTGGATTCAATTGATCCAGGGGATTCGTGACGTTTTCAGACTACTGGGCTACAACGGTTGCACGATAAGGCAAAGGTATTCTTTGCGCAGGCGGTCGTTGCGAATTGGGTGGCGCCAATTTTGAGGCTATACTCGCTTTCCAATCATTCGGTCATGGATTCGGCACGGAATTGTATACACCGGTGAAGAACTTAATCGTTACGCTATCGGGAGTGTACTTGTATTCTGAGGCAAAGGAACCACCCCCTGATCATGGCACGCTCGTCCGCAAAAATCAAATTTCCTATCACTGGATATTACTGTGCAGTTTAGACGTGGCCATCTATTCGTCTCCTTTTAGTTTTTTATCGAGGCTTGTCAGCAATGCGACCGTCGTGTGCGAGTTTTTTGCAATGTCGCGGAGTGCTTGGATTGCGAACCCTGTCACGATCATGGCTACGCCGCAACTGAGCAGCGTCGTAGCGATTGTACCCATGGACTGGCTGAGAGACTGGTTAACTGTCCGGTCAAAAGCCATTCCAAAACTTGCAATAACGCAGATTGCTCCCAGGATCAGGGAAATGTAGCCGATGATTACATAGGCTTTACCAACGTTTGCGAGTGTGTCATATTTTGGCGGAGTATTCACCGAGGCGTTTGGCGGTGTAGGCCCTTCCGCCATACTCTTCCGTTCTTCCAAGCGTAGCCGACGTTCTTCCATCAATCTTTGGTCGTAATTGTTTAGCGTCCTACCCGCTGGGCTGGGGCAAAGGCGGGCTGAGAATCTGCGGTGAACGAAGCTGGCGGCTCATGTAACCCAAGACGCTGTGGGCGTTCTTGCGGGCCGTGAATAGAACCGTCATCAAGATTGC
>CAIPTQ010000235.1 GCA_903868035.1 uncultured Phycisphaerales bacterium | reverse complement strand
TGACCACCAACCGCGCCACAATCCCCGTCACCACCGTCAGATTCCCACACCCCCGCAGCATCTCCTGCACCTTCGCCGCATACCGATACTTATCCGCCTGCGCCCGCGGCGACTGCACCGCCGGCCCCTTGCTCTTGTTCAGCATCCGAAACTGAATCCCCGTCGCATCAATCGCCAGCCCCATCAATCCCCCCAGCGCATCAATCTCCCGCACCATCTGCCCCTTGGCCAGCCCCCCAATCGCCGGATTACACGACATCCGCCCTATCGCCAGCGGGTCCATCGTCACCATCGCCACCCGCCCCCTATCCCCCAGCAGATGCGCCGCCGCCCACGCCGCCTCCGCCCCCGCATGGCCGCCGCCAACAATCAGGATGTCGTAAAAATCAGGCATGGTCCGGTGCCTCTTTAGGAGCCCAAACTTTCGTCAACTTCCGCCCACTTTACGTCAACTTAGTGTCGACTTTTGTCCACTTAGTGTCGACTTTTGTCCACTTAGTGTCGACTTTTGTCCACTTTTGTCCACTTTTTTCCGCTCCCAATACCCATTTCACCCAATAAACATCATGGTTTTATCACATTATTCGCAATACCGCACGCCCCTCTTTTTTTGCGCGCAGCACCCGTTTCCCCGCATATTCTTTGACTTTTATGCTCGTCCACCGCGCTATATCGATATGGCCTTCTCAAAAATCCGGTACGTCTTGATCCGCCGCGGTGCCGCCGCCGCGCCCTGGATCGCCTGGATCGACTTCTGGTTGTCCTCCAGCACCCAGGAGGCCTCGGCTAACCGATAGCCGCGCTTCAGGCCCCGGAGCAGCGTCTCGACAAACAGCAGCGCCGTGATCCCCTTGGCCCGGTCCTCCTCCAGGGCCGCTACCCCCAGCAGGCGTATCTCCGTCACGCGCTTAAGCTCGCGGAAGAACCGCAAAAACCCAAACGGAAACAGCCTCCCCCGCACCGCCGCCAGCGGAATGTTGAAATTCGGGATCGACATAAACGCCCCCGCCGCCCGCCCCTCCACCTCGGCAATCAGCACAATCGCCGGATCGATGATCCGCCGCAACTCGTGGGCCGTCTCCAATATTTCCGCCTTGGTCAGCGGCACATATCCCCAGTTGTTGCGGCGGGCCGTTTCAAAAACCGCCATCAGCCGCAGCACTTCCTCCTGGTAGCGGCTCATGTCAATCGTGCGCACCGTGATGCCCGGATGCCGGCGGCGCAGCGCTTCGCCCAGGCGCACCATGCGATCGCCGGCTGGCGTGCCCGGCAGCACAGTGGAATCATTGATGAGATAGCCGAACATATCCTTGATCTTGGCGAAGCCCAGGTTCTCCAGCAAATCGCGATAATACGGCGGGTTGTACGGCATCAGCGCCATCGGGGGCCGGTCGTAGCCCTCAATCAGCAGGCCGCACGTGTGGTTCATGGAAGGATTGACCGGGCCGCGGATGGCGGTCAGGCCATGCTCGTGGAGCCAGCCCTGGGCCTTGGCCATCAGTCCCTGGGCCGCCTCGGGATCGTTGGCACACTCGAAGAACCCGAAAAAGCCGACGGTATCGTGGTAGTGCTCATTGTGGGCGCGGTTGTGAATCGCCGCGATCCGCCCCACCACCTCGCCCCCGCGCTCCGCCAGGAACAGCCCCATCTGGGCATGCTCAAAAAACGCCGTCTTGCCCGTGAACAGTTTGAACTGCGCGCTGCGCAGCGCCGGCGCCCACAGGGGATTGTCGCGATACAGGTGCTCGGGAAAATCGACAAACCGCCGCAGCGCAGCGCGGTCATTGACGGCCCGGATGTTCAGGTTTGCATTCATGAGGCGGGCGGAGCCACGACCTCGCCCGGGGCGGTGTGGCACAGTTCCTTCATTTCGCAAAGGGCCTTGACGAGCATCTCGATGTCGTCCTTGGAATGCGCCGCCGTCGGTATCGCCCGCAGCATCGACGTGCCGATGGGCACCGCCGGATACAGCACCGCGCTCACCCAGATGCCAAAGTCGCTGTACAGGGCGCTGCTCATGTGGACGGCGCTCGTGCCGTTGCCGTGGATCGGCGTGATCGGCGATTCCGTATGGCCGATGTTGAAGCCGGCGTCCGTGAGGCTTTTCTGCAGGGTGCGGGCGTTGTCCCACAGCTTGATGCGCAGGTCATGGCCGTGGCGCAGGAGGTTGAGCGCTTCGAGCGTGGCCGCCGCAATGCAGGCGGGCATGGCCTTGGTGAAGAGCATCGTCGGGGCGTTGTACCGCAGGAACTCGATGACATCTGCGGAGCCGGCGGCAAATCCGCCCATTGTCGCCATCGCCTTGCTGCATGTGCCCAGGTGCAGGTCGATGCGGTCATTGACGCCCATCAGTTCCGCGGTGCCCCGGCCATTCTTGCCGCAAACCCCGTTGCCATGGGCGTCATCCACGACCAGCCGCGCCCCGTGCTTTTCGCACACGGTGCAGATTTCCGGCAGCGGCGCCATGTCGCCCTGCATCGAATACACGCCGTCCACAATCACCATCTTGGCCCGGTGCGGCGTCTTGGCCAGGATGGCCTCCAGGTCTTCGGCATTATTATGCTGGAAAAAGGCCATCTGCGCGCCCGAGATGCGCACGCCGCACACCAGACTGGCATGGGCGTAACGGTCCAGGACCACCAGATCGCGGGGGCTGGCCAGTGCGGCCACGCAACCCATCATCGCCTGCGCCCCGTTGCAGAACACCAGCGACCGCTCGGTCTGCTTGAAGTCCGCAAGCTGGCGTTCGAGTTCGTCATGTATTTCCGTGGTCCCCGTCAGGGGCCGGGCGCCCATCGGGGCGCTCACGCCATACTTGCTCACCACGTCCATGGCGGCCTGACGGACGCGGGGGTTGCGGGCCAGCCCCAGGTAGTCGTTGGTGCTGAATTGCAGAATCTGGCGGCCCTCATGCTCGATCCAGGGGCCGGCATTATCCAGGGGGGATTGGTGGTAGAGAACCTTTTCCGCCGCCGCCCGGTCCTGACCGCCAACAATGGGGGACGTATGAAGAAACTTGGTTACTTTATCGAAAATATCGGCCATTTCGTTCCCATCAAGGCGTTGCCGCCGGTTCCAAGGAGACAGGGAGGGAGGTGCAACACCTTTTCCTTCCAAAAAACCGATCCGGAGATTAAGGCTTTTTGGTCATTTTTACAAGTGAACCATCTCTGGTAAGCTTGCCGACTGCTCGGAGGATCGTGGATGCCGGTAGTTGCCCGGACGGTTTCTTTTTTCGCAGAACGGCTGTTGCGGCGGTTTGACACCGTTTCTCAACAACCTGAAGTCGCCCAGCAGGGGGTGCTGGACTACCTCGTGCGCCAGGGTACACAGACCCAATGGGGCCGCGAAGTGGGCTTGGGTGAGGTTCGCACACCTGAACAATTCAGCCAACGCATACCCATTACACGTTATGAGGAAGCCTCCGGCCTGTGGCATCGCGCCTTTGAGGGCGCGCGGAATGTCACCTGGCCCGGCCATGTGGGACATTTCGCGCTCTCCAGCGGCACGACCGCCGGCAACAAACTCCTCCCGGTGACCGCCGCCGCCATCAAATCCAACTTGCGGGCCGGCGCGCTGCTCACCGCCATGATGATGCGCCGCGGCAACGGCGGCAAAATGTTCTCCGGCAAATTCCTTTACCTCGGTGGCGCCACGGCCCTCCGCCAACGCGGCCGGTGCCTGTATGGCGATGCCTCCGGCATCATGGGCTCCCGCATCCCCTTCTATATCCGCCGCCGCCGGCTCCCCGAGTCGGACGTCGCCGCGCTCAGCGACTGGGACCAGAAAATCACCCAGATCGTCCAACGCCACCTCACCAGCGATATCCGCCTTATGTCCGGCTGTCCCTCCTGGGCCGCACTCCTCTTCAAGCAACTACTCCACGAAGCCCAAACCCGCGGCCTGCCCCAAAAAACCATCGGCGCGCTCTGGCCCAATTTTTCCTTCTTCGTCTCCTATGGCATGGCCTTCGAGCCCTACCGCACCGCCTTCGCCCAGTACATCGGCCGCGACATTCATTACATCGACACCTATTCCTCCTCCGAGGGCGGCATGAACGGCATCCAGGAAGAGGACGGCGGACCCCTGCGCCTCATCGTCAACAACGGCGTCTACTTCGAATTCATCCCCGCCGACCGCGCCCACGAACCCAATCCCCCGCGCCTCCACATCGGCCAGGTCCAGGAAGGCGCGGACTACGCCCTGATCATGAGCACCAATGGCGGCATCTGGGCCTATCCCCTCGGCGACGTGATCCGCTTTGAATCCCTCCGCCCGCCGCGCTTCCGCTTCGTGGGCCGCACTCAGATCATGCTCAGCGCCTTTGGCGAACATGTCACGCTCGAGATGATCGAAAAAGCCGTGGCCGCCGCCTGCCGCCAAACCGGCGCCATCGTCGCCGATTATTCCATCGAGCCGCTCTATCCCTCGCCCCAGCGCGCCAAGCCCGGCCACCGCTGGATCATGGAATTCGACCGCCCCCCCGCCGATCCCGCCGCCTTCATGGTCGCCATCGACCGCTCCATCCGCGCGGAGAACGAAGACTACGACACCCACCGCACCCACGACTTCGGCATGGACCCGCCGGTGCTCGTGGCCGTGGCGCCCCAAACCTTCTATACCTGGATGAAGCGCAAGGGCAAACTCGGCGGCCAGAACAAGGTGCCCCGCGTGATCCGCAACGAAGAGGCCGTGGTATTACTCGAAATATCACAGGAACTTGCCGCGGGCGAATTCAACGGCACTCCCCACGTTATTTCGGCGTCTTGATCCATCTGTGTTGTGCATACCACACTGCCGTCTGCCGTAGTCCTTCCTCCAGCGGCATTTGCTCGCGATACCCCAACTCCCGCCGCGCCTTTTCCCACGAGCACGTCCACCGTGGCTGCAACAAGTCGCGAATCTTCCGCCGCGACATGATCTGCGACTTCCCCGTCAGCGCCCACTTGAACTGCCCAAACTCCCCCGCCAGCCGCGCCACCACCCCCGGCACATTCACCAAGCGCAGCTTCTTCCCCAGCGCCCCCGCCAGCGCCGCCGTGAATTCCTCCATGCTGTGCGTGCCGCTGGCGATAAAATAAGTCTGCCCCACCGCCGCCGGATTCGCCGCCGCCAGCCAAATGCCCGCCACCAGATCGTCTACGTGGACTAACGAAAACTGCTTCTGCCGCCCGCCAATCGCCGGCACAATCCCCCACGCCAGCGCTGCTTGAAACAGTTGCAGAAAATTCGTGTCCCGCGGCCCGTACACCGCCGGTGGCCGCACAATCGTCACCGGCACCCGCCCCGCGGCCTCCAGCACAATGCATTCGCCCGCCCGCTTGCTTTGGCCGTAGTCGTCGCGCGGCTGGGGATCGGTCGTCTCATCCATCGGTGCCGCCGTGGGATTCGGACCCACCGCCGCCATGCTCGACACATACACAAACCGCCGCACCGTTGCCGGCGTCGCCGCGATCATTCGCCGCGTCCCCTGGGCATTGGCCTCCATGTACTCCGCCGTCGTCCGCCCCCGCGTCATTCCCGCGACATGAAACACGTAATCGGCCCCCGTCAGCACGGATAGATCATCCACCGGCCGCCGCTCCACCGGCAGCGACTTCATCCAGGCCGGGTCGCTCTCCGGCCGCACCAGGCAGACGACTTGTACACCCTCCGCCAAAAGCCGCTCGACCAGGTGGCTGCCGACAAATCCACTCGACCCTGTGACGATGGCTTTCGTAAAATCACCTCATTCTGCGAGAAAAATACCGTAAATTAGCCACAAATGAACACAAATAAATCAACTTTGTGTTTTTTGTGTTCATTTGTGGCTCATTTATCACTGCCCAAGCATGACAGAATCACCGCCCTCGTTTACGCTACACTACGATGGGAGCGAACATTCTATGAGCCCCGCCCGAAAAGTGATACTCAGCCTCTGCCTCTCCGCCATGCTCCTGGCGGCCGCGATCTTTTTCATCGGCGCCAAAGAAACCCTCACCGCCGTCTGGCAAACCGGTTGGGCCGCCTTTGCCACCATCGGTGTGACGATGTTCGCCCTGATGACCTTTCAAGCCCTCGCCTGGGCCCGCCTCGAACGCGAAATCGGCTTCCACCCGCGCTTCCGCACACTCCTCTCCTCCACCATCGTCGCCATGGCCGGCAACATCATCATGCCCTCGGCACACCTCGGCGGCGAACCGGCCAAAATACTCTACGCCGGCCGCAACACCGGCATCCCCTACACCCGCCTCGCCGGCACCGTCCTCCTCTGCAAGTACATCGAGGCCCTGAGCTTTGTCCTCTTCTTCGCCCTGGGTGCCGCCGCCACGCTCGTGGGCCTCCGCCACGTCCTGCTGGCCCAGGGCGCGGCCGGACGTATGCTGGGCATTGGCATTATCATCGTCACCTGCGTCGCCCTCGCGCTCTGCGCCATCATGGCGCTGGCCTTGGCACGCCGCTGGACCCCCCTCACCGCCATCGTCGCTGTCATCGCCCGCCTGGGCCTCCGCCGCGCGTTTTTCAAAAAGCTCCGGCACCGCAGCGTTCGCATGGAACTCTGGGCCGCGCGGGTCTTCCGCCAGGAACGCCGCGCCGTCCTGCCGGCCTTTTGTTGGTATCTGCTCACCCACATCATGATGTTCATCCGCCCGCTGCTGTTTTTTTACTTAGGTTGGGGGGTGGGCCTGAACCTGCCGGAACTGAGCCTCCTGTTTTTGGCCAGCCAGGTCATGCTGTCGTTACAATTCATGCCCAGCGGCATCGGTACATTGGACGGCGGAATCGTCTCCGTCGTAGCCATCGCCGCCATGCCCCTGTCGGTGCCCCAGTGTGCGGCGTTTTTGTTATGCATCCGCTTTTGGGATGCCGTCGTGGTCGTGCTGGGCATGGCGCTGGCGGCCAGAACTGGCATGGGGTTGTTTCGGAAACCGGCGTCCAAAGCCCTTGAAGTGTGCCCGCCGGGCTCGCCCGTGCTGCAACCTCTTGCTTCCGCAACCCCGCAGGATTAGCCTGTTACACTCAAGGATGTATCTTTTTTATGCCAGGAGGCTCGCATGTCACCCCGTATATTCGTCGCTTTCCTATTATCCGCCAGCGTTCTTTCCGCCGGTGCCTACGCCCAGGACAAACCCCCGGCCACCGCCCCCGCCGGTGCCGTGGGCACGGTCATCCAGCGCGAGGTTCAGGGGCTGTCCGCGGAGGCGTTTGCCGATCGGGAAGCGGCCCTCAAGCGGCTCCAGGGCCTCGTCGCCGAGCAGCTTAAGCAGCGGGCGCAAATTCAGGAAGTCCTCAACGCCTTTCAGTTGGATCTGGTCAAGCAGCAGCACGCCCTGGCCATGGTCTCCGATGAAGAGGCCCAGGCGCAGATCGCCGGCCTGCTGGACATGGAGCGGGGCCTGTCCGGCTGGACCATCCAGACCATGTCCGAACCCGCCGAACGCCGCAAAATACTCCTGGACTGGGGCCTGACCAAGGAAAACGCCCCGGCACTCGCCCGGGCGTATTCCGACAGCCTGCGCATCCGCCTCGATGGCATTAAGCAACTGGCCAAGGTCACTGGCGACGGTGCCGACTGGTCGCTGGGCCGGATGATCAACGACAAGGAAGCCGCCGTCCGCGCCGCGGCCATGGCGGTCTGCTGGGCGCGCAAGCCCAACCCCGACATCATCAACGCCCTCTGGTTCCGTGCCGTGACCGGGCCGCTGGCGCGGGATAATTCCAATGGACCGATGGGCATGATGGGGGGCCGGATGGGCATGTTCGCCAGCGATATCGGCGACCTGGGCATGGGCGGCCAGAACACGGTTAAAGTTGATTTCCCCGGCGGCGATCCCATGGAATTTGATGATTCCAGCGATGCCAATGAATTCACCGATTCGCAGCTTGCCTCCGACGTGCTGGTGCATCTGAATTCGCCGCTCGTGGGCGACAAGGTCAAGGCCCTGGTCGAGGAACGCGCCAAGGCCGGCAAATCGCTGAGCCTCGCGAATGACCCGGAATGGACGCTGGTCTCGCACCGCCTGGTGGAGACGTATGCCGTCAAGGAGTCGATCCCCCTCCTGGCCAATGAAGCGCTGGGGTCGGATTCGGAACAGATGGGCGGGGATATGAATGGCCGGTCGTTCATGTGGTCGCGCCGCACGATGGCCATCGGCACGCTCTCGAAGCTGATCGCCAAAGACCCGGCGGACTTCGACCTCATCAAGGCCCACGATTCCGGCAACCCGCGCGGCTGGATGTGGGCCGTGGACGTTAATCCGCAGGTGATGATGGGCGGCAACGGCGATGCCGACGGCGCGGCGGTGCGGGCGTTCTATGCCTTCTGGAAGGATCACCATGCCGAGTACGGCGTCAAGGAAACGCCCTCGAACGCGAGCGTGCCGCCGGTCCCCCAGCCGGGGGTGCCGGGGCGGCGCTTCCGCGGCGGACCAATTCAGATTGAGCCGATGCAAGTGCCGGTGCCGCTGATTGGCCCGGCCGATGCGCCGGGCGCAGCGCCTGGGGCGCCAGGCGAAGCGGCGCCGCCGAATCCCCCGGTGCAGATTATGCCGGTTCGGCCCCTGCCGATGATTCGCAACGGCGCGGCAGGTTGATGCCGGGGCCACGTACCCCCAAGTTTGCGGGTATGATGGCCGCATGTTCTCGCGCCTTGTACAAGCCCTTCTGTTAACCCTGATCCACGTGTATCGCCACACGCTCGGATATTTTCTGGGCGGCCAGTGCCGCTATCACCCGACATGCAGCGCCTACGCGCTGGAGGCGCTCCGGGAATGGGGACCATGGCGCGGCGCATGGATGGCGGCGCGCCGGCTGGGCCGGTGTCATCCGTTCGCCAAGGGTGGATTTGATCCAGTGCCGGCAAATCCACGTCCGGCGGAAGTCCCCCCCGGCACACAACACGCGGCACTCTTGGGAGATAAACCATGACCATGCTCTACCTGGTTCGCCATGCCGCTGCCGAGGAGCCGCGTCCCGGCCAGCCCGATGAAAACCGCGCGCTGACGCCCGAGGGCACCCGCAAATTCCGCCGTGCCGCCAAGGGCATCGTGCAACTGCTGCGCGCAACGCCGCCCACGCTGATACTGTCCAGCCCCGCTTTGCGCGCCCGCCAGACGGCGGAAATCTTGCGCGAGGCGTTTGACGAGGCCAAGTTACGAACCGAACTCCACCTCACCGCCGCGCTGGCCGCGCCGGAGGCCCTGGGCAAACTGCTCAAGGAAGCCCGCCGCCAGGATACGATCGCCGTGGGCCATGAGCCCATTTTGTCCACGTGGATTGCCCACATGTGCTTCCGCAGTTCTGGCGACATGGAAATGAAAAAGGGGGCGCTGGCCGCGCTGGAACTCAAGACCGGCGAAACCGCCACCCTGATCTATCTGCTCCCGCCGGGGATCTTGCGCGACTTATAACGCCCTTACGTGTTGTCCAGCATGGGGTGTACCTCCACCGGCCCGCGGTGCATGTACACCGGCACAATCACCGCAAACGTCGCCCCCTTTCCCGGCGTGGAGGCCAGCTCAATCCGGCCCCCCAGCATGTGCGCCAACTCGCGCGAGATCGCCAGCCCCAGCCCGCTGCCCGAGTGATGCCGCGTGACCGAACCGTCAATCTGGCGGAATTTCTCGAAAATGAGCTTCTGGTCCTCCAGTGAAATCCCCGGCCCGGTGTCCGAGATGGCAATGCGAATAGCCGTGACCGGACCCGCCCCGCCGCCTGGCGTTGGGGGCGGCGTGCCCACCACTTCCCCCGTGCCCGGCAGCGGATCGCGCTCCCCCCTGGCCGTGATCGTCACCCGCCCCTCGTTGGGCGTGAACTTGATCGCATTGGACAAAAAATTGTACAGAATCTGCTGAAACCGCCCCGGGTCCGTCGTGATCAGCGGCATCTCCGGATCCAGTGCGATCTCCAGCGCGATCTCCTTCTTCTGCGCCAGGGGCCGCATGAAGTTCGCCATCGCCTCGCACATGTCCGCCACGTTGACCTTCTCCTCGCGCAGCACCAGCTTGCCCGCCTCGATCTTCGCCAGGTCCAGCAAGTCGTTGATCAAATCCAGCAACTGCTTGGCGCTCGTGCGGATGTTCTCCGAATACCGCTGCTGCTTGGGATCGCCGCCGCGGGCCGCCGTCTCCGCCATCAGGTCGGCAAAGCCGATGATCGCGTTGAGCGGCGTGCGCAGCTCGTGCGTCACATTGGTCAAAAACTCCGACTTCAGCCGGTTGGCCTCGAACAAATCCACGTTCGACTGCGCCAACTCCCCCACCCGCGTATCCAGCGATTTGTTCGACGACTCCAGTTGATCCCGCGACGCCTGCAAGTTCGCCAGCATCGTGTTGAACGTCTCCGACAGATGTTGAAACTCGTCCCCGGTCGAAATCGCCGAGCGGATGTTCAAATCCCCGCCCGACACCTTCTCCGCCGTATTTTTCAACACACGCACCGGCTGCAAAATCAGCCGGCTGGTGATCAGGTAGAACACCACAATCGCCAGCGCCCCGCCCAGCATCCCCGCCACGACGATCACAATGCGATTCAGCAGCAGTTGATTCTCATCCGTCTGATAGGGCACATCCACGCGCACCACGCCCACCACCGGCCCTGTGTTCACGCCCACCGTCCCCGTTGCCCCCGCCGCCGGGGCCGTGACCGGCGGCCCGGTGAGCGTCGTCGGATTGGTGGTCCGCGTCGTCGGCAAGGTTCCCGCGCCCGTCCACGCGCGATACTCCCCATGGCACGCCAGGCACGAATCCTCCAGCCGGATCGCCGCCGCGTAGCGGTAGATCCGCACGGTCCCGCTGCCCTTGCCCTCATCCTTGATCGTCTCCATCTCGCCGTATTCGGTCTCCTGGCTGCGCTGCCGGAACAGGCCCAGCGCTTTATCGGCCAGCCAATCCCCCCCGCCGGCAAACCCCCCGGCCGGCGACGTCGCCACAAAAATCCGCGGCTTGGGATAGTTCCCATCAATCAGCGACGCGCTCTCCCATCCCGTGCCCCCCGTATCGGCCCGGGTCGCCGCCCGCCCCGTCGCGCTTGCCGGCGCGCTCAGCGGAGCGGTTGCCGTCGCGCCGGCCACGGCCATGCCCGCTGCCCCGGACGCCGGCATCGTCGTCGAACGCGTCGCCGGCCACGTCTTCCCCGCATGCGCCTGCCGGAACACCAGGTCCGCCGCGAACCGCGCCGCCTTGATGTTCGGCTGCTTGGCCAACTGCTCCATCCGCTGCCACGGCACCGCCAGCGCCCCCGCGATGATCACCAGCACCGCCAGCCCAAATAAAAGCTGGCACTTGGCCGCCAATGAAATCGTGATGCCCTTGCGCCTCGCCATGCGGGAATTCTACGTGATCCGTGGTCCGTTGTCAGTGGTCAGCGGCCAGGGACAGACTTCTTCCCTCACAGCTTCCCGTAATACGCCAGCGCCAACACCCCCGCCCCCGCCGCCAGCCGGTACACCGCGAACGGCGCAAACCCCTTGTTCCGCACCCAATTCATGAACCACGCAATCACGCCCCACGCCACGATGAACGACACCAGCATCCCCACCGCCAGCACGCCCCACTGCTGGCCCGTCAGGTGAATCGCCTCGGGACGGATATTCGTCACCGGATCTGCCGCCGGCCGGATGAAATCCTTCAAATCCTTGGCCGTCGCCGCGAACATCGTCGGGATCGACAGGAAAAACGAAAACTCCAGCGCCGCCTGCCGCGACATGCCGAACGTCTGCCCCGCGGCAATCGTACACATCGACCGGCTGGTCCCCGGGAAAATCGCCGCCAGAATCTGCACCGCCCCCACCCACACCGCCTCCAGCACGCCCATCTCCTCGACATGCTTGATGCGCGGTCGCGTACACATCACATCCACCACCCACATCACCATCCCCCCGATCACCAGCGCTCCGCCCATCACCCAGGGGCTTTCCAGGTTCTTGTCCACCATTTTCTTCAGCAGATACGCCGGCCCCGCCGTGACGACAAACGCGATCATCACCAGCGTCAGCGGATGCGTCACCCACGTCCGATTGCCGCGCTCCCCCTTGGGAAAAGTCCGCACAAACTTCACCAGCCGCCCCCAAAAATACGCCACCACCGCCAGGATCGCCCCCAGTTGGATCACTACCGCGAACATCTTCCAGTATTCATCCTTCGGCGATATCCCGCACAAAAACTGCGTGATCCGCAGATGCGCCGTCGAACTCACCGGCAAAAACTCCGTCAACCCCTCCACCACCCCAAACACCACCGACAATAGATAATCATTCACGCCGCGAACTCCTCAAGCACAACCCAATTACCAATTACCAATTACTAACATTCGCCTACATCAACCATAACCGCACCACCACCTGCGCCGCCACATTCGCCTGCACCCCCGCCGCCAGATCGTCGCACAATATCCCCCACCCCCACGGCAGCCGCTCCAGCCAGTTCGCCGGCGGTATCTTCAACGTATCCGTCAGCCGGAACAACACATACAGCCCCGCCACATACACAAACGCCCCCCACACCCCATGCCCCGTACACCACGCCGGCACCGGCACCATCACCATCGTCACTGCAAACCCCGCATACTCATCCAATATGCACGTCCCCGGATCCGCCTCCCGAAAATACGCCGCCGCCCACTTCCCATACGCCACCATCAGCACCGACGCCACCACCCCCAACCCCACCAAAATCTCCGTCCGCAACACCTCGCTCATCCCCACGCTCATGAACCACCACAACAGCCCCGCCGGCACCGCCGTCCCCCACGACCCCGGCGCGGGCCGCAAAAACCCCACCCCACCCCCCGAAATCACCCACTTCGGCCAACTCTTGCCCGGCACCGGCAATGCCGCCACCCGCTCCGCCAACAGCTTGTTCGATTTGTGACCCATGCCGCTCACCACGCCTCATTTCCCGCAATCATAACCGAACCCGTAGCGTAAGCGAGGGCGCGAGGAGCATGGACCTCTCACCCTCGCCCCCGGTCTCCTCGCGCAGATGCTGGAAATCATCCTGCCCCAAACGCCTGTATTGACCGCCCCCTCCCGCCTTCTGGAGAACCGTGAATACGATCACATCCACCCATCGTGGCACTATTTTGGTTGCGAGATAACCTCCGCCAGCTCCCGCGCCAACCCCCGGCACGCCCCCCGCACCACCGGCGTAATCCGCTGCCCAAACGCAATCGCCGCCGGCTGTATCCCCACAATCGTCACCACGCACGGCGCATAATGGTGGATGTAATCAATCACCATCTTGATCGGCAGCGCGTGCGAAGTCGCCGACAAATTCGCCGACAGCGAATTCGGATCCACCTGCGACACCTGCCCCGCCTCCCGCCCCGTGTCCGCGGCATCCAGAATCAGCAGGTGCGAGGGCCGGAAATTCTTGATCTGCCCCGTCACATTCTCCGGTGCGGTGTCCCCCTTCAACAGCAGCACCCCAAACCGCGCCGGCGTCTTATGCAACTGCCGCCGCAACAATGCCGTCGTCAGCAGCCCCGCCGCATCATCCCCCCGCAGCCGCGACCCCACCGCCAGCACGACCAGCCGCGTCGCGCCGCCGAGCCATAGCGAAAGATTTTCCTGGAGCGAATCCAAGATTCACCACCAAACCACCAATTCCCAATTACTAATTACTAATTACTAATTACCCGCCTCCGTGTCTCCGTGTCTCCGTGGTGAAAGGTCTTCGTGTGCTTCGCGTCTTCGTGCTTACGTCGCCTTCGGTGTTGCGGGCGCGGCGGCTACCGCAGGCGTGGCTACGACCGGTGCCGCCGACACGCCCTCCGGCAGCGACCCCTCCTGCCCCTTGTACACAAACTTCAGCTTCCCCCGCGTCAACTGCGCCAGCTCGAAAAACTCCGTCGTCGCCAGCGATTTCTTCGGGCACGAATCCACGCACTGCCCGCAGTAGATGCACCGCGCCAGGTCCACATCGCATTCAAACTTCTTGTCCCCCACCTTGCGGATGTTGATCGCCGCCGACGGGCAGTCGCGTTCGCAAATCTTGCAGCCGATGCACGTCGCCGGGTTGAACGCCAGCTTGCCCCGGAACCGCTTGGGAATGTGGGCCTTGACGAACGGGTAGCGCACCGTGACCGGCTTGCGCATCGCGGAGTGGAGCACCTGGCTGAGCATTCTTCCGGGACGCATCATAAATAAAGTCCTTTGACGACGAGATTCAGGAGCAACTGGGCGAACGCCAGCGGCGCGGCAACCTTCCAGCAGAAATTGATCATCTGGTCGATCCGCAGCCGGGCGAAAATCGTCCGAGAAATGGACAGCAGGCACACAATCAGCAACACCTTCAGCACATACAGCACAAACCCCACCGCCGCCGGCACGTCCAGCCCGAAGGGAATGAACACCGCCGCCAGCAGCGACGCCCCCACGATCATCTCGATGGCCACCGTCAGCCGGAACATCGCCAGCAGCCGCCCCGAGTATTCCGTGAACGTGCCCGCCCCGATCTCCGTCTCGGCATCGGGAATGTCGAAGGGCACCTTCTCCAGCTTGCCCAGCAGCGCGATGATCGCCACGGCCAGCCCAATGGCGTTGCACGCGGCCAGCACGGGGTGCGTGCCGTAGAAGTCGCTCATTTTGGACAGTGACCACGTGCCGGTGAGCAGGGCCGCCGAAAGGATGCTGATGAACAGCGGAATTTCATAAGCGAAAAGCTGCGTGAGCGTGCGCGCCGCGCCGATCATCGAAAATACGCTCCGCGAATACCAGCCGCCCAGGAAGAACGTGAACGTGGGAATCGTCAGCAGATACAGCACGACGATCACGTCGCCTTCAAAGGCGAACGCCGCATTGCGCGACCAGACCGGGATGTAAATAAACGCCGTAAGCGTCGCGGCCAGCGCCACAATCGGCGTCAGCTTGAACATCCACTTGTCCGCCGATTCGGGCAGCAAGTCTTCCTTGCCGGCCAGTTTGATGAGGTCCGCCAGCGGCTGAAACCACGGCGGGCCGATGCGCTGCTGCATCTTGGCGTGCAGCTTGCGATCGACGTACTCCGCGGCCAGCGCGAACACCGTCAGAAACGCAAAGCCGGGAAATACCAGCATGTAGAATAATTGGCTGACGTAAACAGGCATTAGTTTCGTGCCTCCAGCGCGACGCGCCTAGCGCGGAATTTCTGGTTGAGGTTCTCAAAGTCCACTCCCCGCTCCTTGCGATACCAATTGATCCCGTGCTGGCGGATTTGCTCCCACGTGGAAATTTCATCATCCGCCGAGGGCCGCGCCACGGATATCATCCGGTCCGTACACGAGAAGCACGGATCGATCGCGGCCACGATGATCGGCACATCCGCCAGGAAGCGGTCCTTGAGCATGTGTGCCACCGCCTGCACGTTGGCGAACGTCGGGGCGCGCACCTTCACGCGCTCCGGCTTCTCCGTGCCGTTGCCTTTGACATAATGCAAATCCTCGCCGCGCGGCGCTTCATACCGCGAGACCGCCTCTCCCGCCGGAATCTTCCGCGGGGCCTTCACCGTCACCGGGCCGTCGGGCATGTCCTTGATCACCTGCCGGATGATCTTGTACGACTCCATCAGCTCCAGCACGCGCACCACGGCACGGCCGTACACATCGCAGTGATCATCCGAGATCGCGTTGAACTCCACCTTGTCATACACCAGGTACGGGTCGTCCTTGCGGATGTCGCCCTTGAGTCCGCTGGCCCGCCCCGTGGGGCCGACCGCGCCCAGCCGCACGGCATCATCGTGCGCAAGCTTGCCCACGCCCGAAAGCCGCTGAATCAGCGTGGTCTCCGTCGTGGCCACCTCGATGTAATACTTGGTGCGTTCCTCCAGCGCATCCACGCCCTTGAGCACCGCCTGCTTTTGTTCCTCGGTGATGTCCCGCCGCACCCCCCCTATCGTGTTGATGCCGTAGTTCACGCGGTTGCCCGTGAGCGCGGCCAAGAGGTCCATCACGATTTCCCGGTCGGCCCAGGTGTACATCAGCAGGGTGTCAAAGCCCACCTCGTGCCCCGCCACGCCCAGCCACAGCAGGTGCGAGTGGACGCGTTCCAGTTCGCCAATAAGCGTGCGGAAGTACGCCGCCCGCGGCGGAATCTTCAGCCCCGCGATTTCCTCGACCGCCGAAATAAAGCACGTGGAGTGCGAGTGCGAGCAGATGCCGCAGACGCGTTCGATCAGGTAGATATCCTGAATGTACGTGCGCGCCTCGCAGGCCTTTTCAATGCCCCGGTGGTTGTAGCCCAGGCGCACGCCCGCCTTCATGATGCGCTCGCCTTCCAGGATGAGCTTGAAAGATTCGGGCTCCTTGAGCGCGGGATGTTGCGGCCCGATGGCAATGTCGAAGCGGTTTTTGTCAGGCATTTTTGGACTCCTTGGAACCGAAGGAACCGGGGGGGGGAGGGACTTCCGGATTCAGCAGAAAGGGTGCCGAGATGGCGCCGATGTTGTCGAAGCCTTCCAACATCTTGGCGTTCCAGTCTTTCCGGAGGGGGTATTGCCCGGCGGGCCATCCATCTGGCAACGGATAGCGGCTGCCCGGTGGGAGTCCTTCAACCTGTATGCCTAGCAGGTCAATAAGTTCGCGTTCATAACATTCTGCGGCGGGAAAATAACTGATAACGGTTTGAAGTACGGGCTTCTCTTTGGGAACGGCACAGGTGAGGTTAAGCACCACGCCCGAGGTGCGCGCCAGGTGATACATGGCGGCGAGGGTGGCGCCATTGTCCAGCCCGGTGATGGCTGTAAGCATCATGAATTTCATGGGGCCGTAAAGATGGGCGAATACCTCGGCGAAATTCGCGGAAGGAACCTCGACGAATATGCGCCGATCGCGCTGAATGCGCATTTTTCCCTGAAGAAAGGGAAATTTTACGCCCAGTTCCGCCAGAATATCATCATCTTCTTTCATGTGTACCCTTTCAGGCTTCAGCGTCTTCCGAAGGCCCCTGGTCAACCGCAGCCGCCGCCACAAGTCCAGCGCCCGAACCTACTTGCGCCGGTGCCTCTTCCGTAGCTTCCAAGCTCATCAACAGCTTGACGACTCCATCAATAATAGCGCTCGGACTCGCCGGACAACCCGGTATATATGCGGAAACTGGAATCACCGTGTCAATGCCGCCCGTCACGCTGTAGCAATCCTTGAAAACTCCGCCCGAACAAGCGCAAGTTCCCACGGCAACCACAAATTTAGGCTCCGCCATCTGGTCATATATCCGGATTAAACGCTCTTTTATCTGCCGCGTCACCGGTCCCGAACACACCAAAACGTCCGCATGTCGTGGTACGCCCTTGAGTTGCACGCCGAAGCGCTCCACGTCGTAGTGCGGCATCAGCGAGGCGATCACTTCAATATCGCACGCATTGCACGCACCGCTGTTAAAGTGCAGGATCCACGGGGATTTAATGCGCGCCCAGGTGACTATTTTTTTAAGCAAGGCCATGGTTTTGGCTCCGTTATTTCCGATAGAGAATCGTCAAACCGGCCATTGCACCTACAACATAAATGCTGGCAATGACGATGGTTGAGATCGATACGGCGGGGACGGTGGTGGCGGTGAGGGCGACCACGTGGAGGACGGTGAAGAAGAACGCGAACGGGTAAAACTGGCCGTAATCCGGCTGAATCATGTGGGTGGGAAGCTCTTCGCCGCAGGCGTAGGGGCCCAGTCCACGTGCTCCTTTCGCGCGTTTTCCGGCGGAAAAAACGCGCATAATCACATAAAAAAGTGCAGAAACTGCAAATAGAATTAAAAACGCGATAACTGGATAAAACAGTACCATGGCTTATCCTTTGATCTCACGGATGGAACGGGAGTCAATTCCATCGGTGCGACGATAGATACACAGAACGATGCTGACGGCAACCACGATGACCGCCACTTCGATGACAATGAGCGTAATGGCCAGGGATTGGGCGAGGGCCGTTTGTTCGCTGACGTAACCGGCGAGGATGATCAGGAGGGTGACGCCCTTGGTGAGGAGTTCCAGGCCGATGAGGGAGCGGACGAGATTGCGCGTGGTGAGCAGGCAATACATGCCGACGATCATGGTGAGGACCACGCCGACGCCAAAGAGGGAGAAGAGCGGGATATACTCAGCTTTCATTTTTGCGCTCCTTGACGAGGACGACGACGCCGAGCGCTCCGGCGAGGAGGACGACGATCTGGCCGACGAGGTCGATCTGGCGGTGATCCCAAAGGACGTGGCGCACGTCGGTGTCGCCGGTGGCGACCTTATGCTCGGGCACGTCACGCGGAACCGCAACCTGGGTGAGGGCCACGACGGCGATGATGAGCAGCACCGGCAGCAGCCAGTAACGTTTGATCTTGGCGCGGCGGAGGGCCGAGAGATCCTGCGGGGCGGTGCGCCCGGTCAGGCCGATGGTGCTGATGAAGATCGCGGGTATCAGGCCGGCACAAACCGAAAGTTCAAAGACGGCGGCCAGCGGCGAGTTCAGGCGGAACATGAGGACGGTGAGCAGAACGCTGGTAACGGCCAGCCCGATGACCGAGCGGATCAGGCGCACCGAGAGCACCGTGGCCAGTGCCGCCAGCACGAGAGCGACGATCAAGGTGACATCGAGGGCTGTCATTTAGCGCCTCCGAGAAGAGTTTCGAGATTGGGCAGGAGGAACGTATTGACCAGGAAAGGGCACAACAGGCCCACGCCCAGGGTCACGGCAGCCAGGGCGACGGCGGGGATGAGGAACATGGGGCCGGCTTCGGTGACGTTCTTGAGTTCCGGGGCGAGCTTGCCGAAGAAGACTTTCTTCTGAATGACGAGCATGTAACCCAGGGTGACGACGCTGAGGGCGACAGCGATGATGGCGTAGGTGTAATTCTGGGTTTGCCACAGGGCGATGATGATGAGAAGCTTGCTCCAGAAGCCCGCCAGCGGTGGGATGCCCGCGGTGGAGAGCATGGCCAGCAGGCCCGTGGCGCTGGTGATCCGCATGCGGGAGTCGAGCCCGCCCATTTTGTTCATGTCGGTGGTGCCGACCTGCTTTTCCAGGGCGGAGGAAGTGACGAAGAGCAGGGACTTGAAAATGGCGTGGTTGAAGAGGTGGAAAATGGCGCCAATAGCGCCGAGATAGAGGATATTGTTGGCTCCGGGTACTTGGCCGGCGAAACTGGCCGGAGCCGCGCCCAGGCCCAGAATAATGTAGCCCACCTGGCTGATGGAGGAATACGCCAGCATGCGTTTGAGGTCCGTCTGGCCGATGGCGGCAAAGGCCCCGACCACAATGGACACCGCGCCCACCACCAGGAACACCTGATTAAGCTGCGCGGAGTATGGGAAGACATAGATGGACAGCCGAATCAGGCCGTAGACGCCCGAGACCTTGGTGGCAATGCCGCCCAGGAGCACGGAGACCGGCGCGGAAGCCGCGGAGTACGCCCCGAGCACCCAGCCGTGGAAAGGCACCAACCCGCCCTTGATGAGCAGCCCGCAGACAAAGCCGCCGACGGCAATGCGGGCGAGCCAGTTATTGGAGAGGAGGAGGGCTTTGTAAATCGCCTCGAAGGAGGTGCCCCCAACAACCATCACCAGCAGCGCGATGCCCCCGAGCATGAGGACGGTGGCGACGGCGGAAAGGATGATGTATTTGAACGCCCCTTCCAGGGCGGGCTTGTCGCGGTTGAAGGCAATGAGGACAAACGAGCCGACGGAGGTGATTTCCAGGAAGACATAGAGGGAGAACAGGTCGGTGACCAGGGCCATCCCGTTCATGCCGATGAGGCTGATGAGGATGAGGCTGGCGAAGCTGGGGAGCCGTTCCTTGGGGAGCATGCCCTGGGCGATGAGGAGGCAAGCCGCCAGAACAATGCCCACGGATAGCAGAATCACACGCGAGAGGTCCGGCAGGGCCAGGGGGAACCCGCAGAAGTCATCTAGGCGGGAGTGGGCCGTGAGCCACTCTGGGCTCAGGATGATCAGGGCGGTCTGCGCGACGCAGATGATGAAGGCCAGGCTCCAGGCGACCTGCTTGAGTGAGTTTCTGACGAACAAGCTCACCAGCAGCAAGCCCAGCAGGGGAATGAGTATAAGTAATGGAAGCACGAGGGCTTCTCCTATATGAGCAAGTACCAGATCAAGGCGGCGGCACCGGCGAGGGACCAGAGCACGTACAGGGCGTAACTGCCGGTGTTGGCCGAACGGAAGGACCAGGAGAGCAGCCAACTGATGCCCACAGCCAGCGATTCATACACCTGATCGATGATCCAATCGGCGGCCCGGCCAATCCAGGCGAAGACCTGGATGACATCCATGGCCCAGCGATAGGGATCGAAGTTGCCGGCCTCGGCCTGGGCGTAAATCGAACCCAACAGCGGGGCATGGTGAATGTGATCGACGGCACCCACGCCGCTGCCGGAACGCTTGACGCCCCAAAGGTGGTTGACCAAGGCGATCAGGAGGGCCAGACAGGCCAGGCCGGTAAGAATCCAATTGTGTGGCATGAGGGCGGCGAAGGTTTCTTCGTGGGGCACGTTCGCCCGTTCCGCGAGGTCCTTTAGCGGCAGGCCCGGCTCGATGAGGGTCTCCAGTGGAAGGTAGTTGTAGAGGCCAAAGAGCAGGCAGCCGGCGGCAAGAAGCACCATGGGAAGCAACATGCCGATGGGGGCTTCCTTGACCTTTTCCATGCCCTCTGGACGCTTGCCTAAAAAGGCGGCATGTCCCAGCTTGAGGAAGGAGGCCCCGGTGAGGACGGTGCCCAGGACGGCCGCGACGTAGAAAATGGCGCCGCTGTCGAGCGCGGATTGATAGACCAGTTCCTTGGAGTAGAAGCCGTTGGTGAAGGGGAAGCCGGAGATGGAGAAGGCGGCAATGAGGAAGCAGGCGAAGGTGATGGGCATCTGGGAGGCGAGTCCGCCGAGCTTGCGGAGGTCGGTGGTGCCGGCCTGGCGTTCCATGTTGCCGGCGGTCATGAAGAGGCAGCTCTTGTAGAGGCCGTTGTTGACCATGTGGTAGAGGCCGCCGACGATGCCGATGGGCAGGGCCGTGCCCACGCCCAGGATCATGTAGCCGACCTGGCTGATGGCGTGGTAGCTGAGGAGTTTCTTGAAGTCCTTCTGGACCAGGGCCATGGCCACGGCCAGGAGAATGGTGAGGGCCCCGACGATCATCATGAGGAAGCTGAGATTCGTGCCGGGAGCGAGGTGGAAGATGTCCTGCGTGATGCGGGCGAGGAAGTAGATGCCCAGAAGTTTTTCAAGGCTCGCCGGCAGAAAGGCCATAAACGGCAGCGGCGCATCCACGGCGGCATCGGGAATCCAGGAGTGGAAGGGCATGGAGCCGGCCTTGGAGATGGCGCCGATCATCAGGAGGATGAAGGCCGTGGCGCCCAAGCCGTCGGTCGCCAGGGGATGCAGGGCCAGGCTGGACATGAGCAGCGAGTTGGGCGTCGCCTTGCCGATGAAGTAGACCAGGGCGATGCCGAGCATCAGGCACAGGTCGGTGACGCCGGCGATGATGAGGGCCTTGGTGGCGGTTTTCCACGCCCCCGGCCGTCCAATGGCGATCATGCCAAAGAGCGTCCCCAGCATGCCTTCCCAGAAGAACAGCAGGACGATGAGGTGGTCGGCCATCACCGCGCCGTTGAACAGGGCCAGGGTTGCCAGGAGCAGGAACGAGAAGACCCCGGCATGCGGGTGGGACTTCATGAACTGCCAGCTATAGAGCACCACCAGCAGGCCAAAGCCCGCGGCGGCCAAAATGATGAAGGCCCCGAGATTGCCCAGGCGCAGGGCGAAATCCATCTGGAAGGCCCAGGGCGCGGTGAACTCCAGCGCCCCCGCCGCACTGGTGCGGACATCCGAGAAGAGCTTGTAGACGAGTGCGAGGTTCGCCAGCGCGCCCAGCAGGGCGATGACGATCCGCGCGCCGGCATGGCGCACAACCAGAACCAGCAGTGCCGCAACGGCGGGGATGAGAATGGGCCAGAAGAGGGAATTCACTTGACCACCCCCATCTGCTCAAGCGACAACTGGGTCATCTGAACGTAGGGGTTGACATACAGGCCGGCGATCAACCCCAGGATCGCCAGCGTCACAACACACGTCACCATGACGGGCGACCCTTCCTTAACAGGTTCGACAACAGGTTCACCGAGGAAGACCCGGTAGAAGACGCGAAGCAGATAGAGGATGGTGAGGACCGCCCCCAGGACGAAGGTGGCGGCCATCCAGATGCCGCCCTGGGGCGACTGCACGGCCCCGGTGAGGACCATCATTTTGCTGAAAAAACCGCCGAAGGGCGGAATGCCCATGACGGAGAAGGAACATAAGAGGAAAGCCACGGCGGTGAAAGGCATGGTCTTGATGAGGCCCCCGAGGCGGTTGATATCCTTGGTGTGGGTGTTTTGTTCGACGATGCCGGCACAGAGGAACAGGCCGCCCTTGGCCAGGCCGTGCATGAGGATGTAGAGCAGCCCGCCGGCGACGCCGATGGATGTGCCGCTGGCCAGACCCAGGAAAATGAAGGCGATCTGGCTCACCGTGCTGTATGCGATGATGCGCTTGAGGTCCGTCTCCACCAGGGCGGCACACGCGGAAACCAAGGCGCTGATCGCCGCAATCACCATCACGCCGTGCTGCCAGTTGGGCGCCAGAACCAGCGTGGCGATAAACAGGCGGGCGAAAACGTACACGCCGATCTTCACCAGCACCGCCGCATGCAGCAGCGAGGTGACGGGCGAAGGCGCGACGCCGGCATCGGGCAGCCATGTGTGGAAGGGCAGGGTCGCGGACTTCGAGAGGATGCCCATCAGGATGAGTGCGGTGGCCAGGCCCGAGACCGGGGTGGTGCCGAAGGTACGCTTGATATCCGCCAGATCAAAAGAGTGGGCCTGGGTCCACAGCATGATAAATCCAATCAGCATGGCCAAAGCACCGAAGACCGTGATGAGGAAGGACTTGTTGGCCCGGTAGACCTGGAAATCTTCGCGGAAGAAGCCGATGAGCCGCCAACTGGTGATGGCGGTGATTTCCCAGAAGACATACAGGAGGATGAGGTTGCTGGCATAGACCAGGCCCATCATGGAGCCCAGGAAGAGGGTGACGAGGAAGTAGTATTCATTGGAATTGGCGTAGTGGCTGATGTAGTCCCAGGAGTAGATGACGATGATGGCGCTGATGAGCGAGGAGACCATGGCCATGAAGACGGCCAGGCGGTCGGCGGTGAAGGAGAGATCAAACCCGCCGGGCATGCTGAAACGATACAGGACGGCGGTGTCACCGCCGAAGACGGCCGGGATGAGTGCCGCGGAGGCGACAAAGGCGGCAAGAATCATGAGGAGAGCGGCAAAGTTGCGCAGGCGCGCCGAGAGGATACCCAGCGGAATCAGCAGTATGGATCCGAGCGTGGGCGCCGCGATGGCAAGCAACATTAGCGATTGTTGACTCATAATGATCCCGCCGGGAATTGACCAGGCCGTAACCCAACCGCCACCCGGCCTCGAATAAGTGACAAATTAGTCTGTTTCTTGAATAAAAAAAATCGCGGGGGGGTAGGAGCATGGGAGTTTGATAGGCTGTGAAATAACGAACACATGCGTTGAATATAACCGAGGTATGCGTTTTACACAACGACCTGCCCGCTTCCGCTCGGACATCTTCATCCACATGTGCTGACATGGAACCGAATTTTGAATTATAAACTTCTATCCATCAACCGCTTACGTATTGTACGTTATGGTGAATGTTACCCCTCCCGCTCCCACGCCCGCGCCCGCTCCAACGCCGCTCCCCACCGCCGCCGTCGTGCCCCCGCCTCATCGGCACTCATCCCCGGCACAAAATCCGCCTCCGCCCGCCACCGCGCCCCCACTTCCCCCGCCGACCCATACACCCCCGCCCCCAGCCCCGCCAGCAGCGCCGCCCCCAGAGCCGGCGTCTCCGTGATCGCCGGCCGCAGCACCGGCCGCTGCAACAGGTCCGCCTGCATCTGCAACAGCAAATCATTCCGTGCCGCCCCGCCATCCACCCGCAATGCCCCGATCGCCATCTCCGGCAGGTCCGCGTGCATCACATCCAGCAAGTCCGCCACCTGAAACGCAATCGCCTCCAGCGCCGCCCGCGCCACATGTGCCTTGGTCGTACCCCGCGTAATCCCCACCATCGTCCCCCGTGCATACTGATCCCAATGCGGCGCACCCAGCCCCGCGAACGCCGGCACCAGATACACGCCCCCCGAGTCCGGCACCGACCGGGCCAGAGCCTCGATCTCCCCCGCCGACCGGATGATCCCCAGCCCGTCGCGCAGCCACTGCACCACGGCCCCGCCGACGAAGACGGAGCCTTCGAGGGCGTAGATGATTTTCGATTCCGGGAGTCGCCAGGCGATGGTGGTGAGCAATCGGTTTTTCGAGAGCGCCGCGCGCTCGCCCGTATTCATCAGCAAAAAGCACCCCGTGCCATATGTGTTTTTCGCCATTCCCGGCGTCAGGCACGTTTGCCCAAACAGTGCTGCCTGCTGGTCGCCGGCCATGCCCGTCACGGGTATCCGCCGCCCCGTTTTCCGCCCCAGCGACGTCTCCCCAAAATGTGCCGCCGAGTCCCGCACCACCGGCAGAACCTCCCATGGAATATTGAACAGCTTCAGCAGTTCGTCATCCCACTGCCCCGTGTGAATGTTCAGCAGCATCGTGCGCGACGCGTTGGAAACATCGGTGACATGGACGGCGGCCGCCAGTTTGTGCAGCAGCTTCGCACCGCGTTTCACCGTCTGCGTGTGTGTGGTGAGGTTCCACAGCAGCCACGAATCCACCGTGCCAAAGGCCAGTTCGCCGTGCTCCGCCCGGCGGCGGGCGTGCGGCACATGGTCCAGCAGCCATTCGAGTTTGGAGGCGGAAAAATAGGCGTCCGGTATCAGCCCGGTCTTTTGCTGGATCATGCCCGCCACGTCCGCATCACGCTTCAGGGCGTTGCAGCGATCCGCCGTCCGGCGATCTTGCCAGACCATCGCGTTGTGTATCGGCAGGCCGGTTTTGCGGTCCCACAGCACCGTCGTCTCGCGCTGATTGGTGATGCCCACGGCCGCGATGTCCGAAACGCCGATCCTCGCCTTGGCGATCACCTGCCGGGCGGTGGCAAGCTGCGTCTGCCAAATGTCCATGGGATCATGTTCCACCCAGCCCGCGCCGGAGGGGCCGGGGAAAATCTGGCGAATCTCGCGCTGGGCCGCCGCACGCAGTTTGCCCTCCCGCGAAAAAAGTATCGCCCGCGATGAGGTCGTGCCTTGATCCAGGGCCAGAATAAATTCGGACATGAGACCCCCTTCGCAGATGCCGTGGATTCTACCAGTGCAGTGCTTAATAGGTTAAATGCTTCCATGGTGAATTATTGCGGTGAATATGTTTGCGTGACCGTGACCTGACCACCAACCACTGACCCCTGACCACTTCACCCATTTCCCCAATTCCCCGCTTCGCCATCTTGCCTCCCACTGGCAATCGGCGATAATGTCCCCCGACCCGGCACGACGCAGGGTTTGATCGTCCGGGTTAGCAGGGAAGCCGCATGAACCTCCACGACCGCTACAAAAAGGCCACCGAAGCCATCGCCGCCGCCGCCGCCAAGGCCCGCCGCGACCCGCGCGAAGTCACCCTCATCGCCGTCACCAAAACCGCCAGCACCGACCAAATCAAGCAGCTCATCGAACTGGGCCACCTGGATATGGGCGAATCCCGCGTGCAGCAGTTGCAGCAGCGCTCCGCCCAGATCGACGAATGGCTCACGCGCCAGCAGGCGCGGGAACTCAAGAAACCCCTGCCGCCGCCCGGCGCGGTGCGCTGGCATATGATCGGCCACCTGCAGCGGAACAAGGTGCGCTCGATGATGTCCCTGTGCCACGTCATCCACTCGGTCGATTCGCTCCGCCTGG
>CAIPTQ010000234.1 GCA_903868035.1 uncultured Phycisphaerales bacterium | reverse complement strand
GAAATTACCGCAGATGGCCGGTTGGAAAAGTCGAACGGCTCAACCCGTTCAGCGTCAAAGGGCAAATGATACTCGTCAGCGCTTGCCTCTTTGCGGCGTTCGTCGCGGAAACCCTGGCGCAGCCAAACCCCGGAATATCAGTCCTTCAGCCGTTATTTGCCCGCCTCCGCCAATTCCTTCACCAGGCTGGCCACCACCGCCTTGGCGTCGCCGAACAGCATCAGCGTGTTGTCCTGCGTATACAACTCATTGTCGATCCCCGCAAAACCCGGGTTCATCGTCCGCTTGATCGCCATCACCGTCTTGGCCTTGTCGGCGTCAATGATCGGCATCCCATAAATCGGCGAGTTCTTGTCGTGCCGGGCCGCCGGGTTCACCACGTCGTTGGCCCCGATGACGATGGCCACGTCGCACTGCGGGAAGTCGCCGTTGATCTCGTCCATCTCAATCAGCTTGTCATACGGAATTTCCGCCTCCGCCAGCAGCACGTTCATGTGCCCGGGCATGCGCCCGGCGACCGGGTGGATCGCGAACCGCACGTTGATGCCGCGCTTGGTGAGCTGGTCGAACAACTCCCGCACCTTGTGCTGCGCCTGGGCCACCGCCATGCCGTAGCCGGGGATGATGATGACCGATTGCGCCGCCTCCAGAATCCCCGCCGCCTCTTCCGGTGAAACCGAGCGGACGGTTTTCTTTTCCCCCTGCGCGCCGTGTCCGGCCTGCACCTGGCCAAAGGCCCCGAACAGCACGTTGGTGAACGACCGGTTCATCGCCTTGCACATGATGATCGACAGTATGAAGCCCGACGCCCCGTCCAACGCCCCGGCAATGATCAGCAGCTTGTTGTTCAGCACAAAGCCCATGAGGCTCGCCGAGAGGCCCGCATACGAGTTGAGCAGCGCGATCACCGTGGGCATGTCCGCCCCGCCGATGGGGATGATCAGCAGCACGCCGAACACCGCCGCCAGGCACAGCAGCACCGGGAACAGATACCACAGCGTGGGATTGATCGTCAGCACCACGCCCGTCACCAGCGCCAAACCCAGGATCAGGAAGTTGAAATAGTTCTGCCCCTTGAACGTGATGGGCCGCTGCGGCAGGAGTTCCTGCAGCTTGCCAAACGCCATCAGCGACCCGGTGAACGTCAGCGACCCCAGCAGCACTTCCACCGCCAGGATGGCCATTTCGGTCGGGGTTTCCGGGTATTTGATGAAGTAATGGGCCGTGCCCACCAGGGCCGCCGCCAGCGCCCCGCACGCATGCGAGAACGCCGTCCGCTGCGGCACGGCCGTCATGGGCATCCAGATCGCCAGCGGCGCGCCAATCGCCCCGCCCAGCACCAGCCCCACGATGATCCACTCATAGCTGATGCCATGCTGCAAGAGCGCCCCGATGATCGCCGCGGCCATGCCGATCTCGCCGACGATGTTCCCGCGCCGCGCCGTCGTCGGCGCGCTGAGCCATTTCAGCGAGAGCACGAAACAGATGGACGCAAGAATGTACGTGGCGATGGCTATCATCGTCTGGGCGCTCAGGGCGCCGGGGATGACGCCCGCGTCCGCCGAAAGTAGAACGGTCATAAGCATATTCATGGAACACCGGATAGGAGAATGATCGAGTCACACAACGGGTACAGCGCCGCGGCAGCCGCGGCACGCATTCAGTGCTTGGCGGCCCCGCCCTTGGCCGGCTCGCGCTTCTTGAACATCTTGAGCATGCGGTCCGTGATCATGAAGCCGCCGATGACGTTGGCGAACGCCGCCGTCACCGCGATCGTCCCCAGCACCGTCGCCAGCACCGTCTTGTGCTCGCCGGCCACCTGGATCGCCGCCACCACGCTGATCGCCGAAATCGCGTTCGTCAGCGACATCAGCGGCGTGTGCAGCAGCGGGCTGACCTTCTTGATCACTTCCAGCCCGACAAACGCCGCCAGGATGAAGACATACAAATTATTGGTGAACAATTCGAAACCCATTATTTGCCTCCGGTAGTGGATGTGGTAGTCGGATTCGCCCCCGGCGCGGGGGCCGCGGGGGGCGCTATGCCCAGGATTTCGCACACCTTCGGATGCACGATCCGCCCCTCAAACCCCACCAAACTCCCCGCGATCACCTCGTCCTCCCGCTTGATCGCGAACTTCCCTTCCTTGTCCACCATCAACGCCAGCAGCTTGACCATGTTGTTCGCCAGCATCGCCGACGCATGCAGCGGTACCGTCGCCGGCAAATTCGTCAGCCCGATGATCGTCACCCCGTGCTTGACGACAATTTTCCCCGGTTCTGTCAATTCGCAATTCCCACCCCCCGCCGCCGCCATGTCCACGATCACGCTGCCCGGCTGCATCGCCGCCACCGCCGCCGCGGGGATCAATTTGGGCGCCGGCTTCCCCGGCACCATCGCCGTAGTAATCACCACGTCCGACTCCGCCACCACCTTGGACATCAGTTCCTGCTGCTTGCGTTGCTGCTCGGCCGATTGCTCCTTGGCGTACCCGCCGGCATCCTGCGCCGCCGCCGTATCCAGGGGCAATTCCACAAACTTCGCCCCCACGCTTTGCACCTGCTCCTTGACCGCCGGCCGCACGTCATACGCGCTGACCACCCCGCCCAGCCGCTTGGCCGTGGCGATCGCCTGCAACCCCGCCACCCCCACCCCAATCACAAACACCTTCGCCGACTGGAGCGTCCCCGCCGCCGTCATCAGCATCGGGAATATCTTCGGCGAATAATACGCCGCCATCACCACCGCCTTGTACCCGCCGATGTTCGCCTGGCTCGACAAGGTATCCATCGCCTGCGCCCGCGTGATCCGCGGAATCAGCTCCATCGCGATCAACGATATCCCCGTCCCCTCCACCAGACTCCGGCACGCCGCTGCCTGCGCCAGCGGGCTGCAATGCCCCAGCACCAGAGCCCCCTTCTTCAACCCACCAAGTTCCCCCGCCCCCGGCACGGTCACCGTGAACAGCACGTCCGCCGCCTGCAAAACCGCCGCCCGCTCGGCCAGCGCCGCCCCCTTGGCCTTGTACGCGTCATCCTCGAAGCCGGCCTGCGTGCCGGCCCCGCTTTCCACGCGCACCTCCACCTTCATCTTCACCAGCGTCGCCGCCGCCGCCGGCGACAGCGCCACCCGCGTCTCGCCCGCGGCCGTCTCTTTGATTACACCGACAATCATAGTTCACCTGTTCAAGGAACAATCCGTTCACCTGTGATAGTGGAATACATTACTTCTTGGCCGCCCCCCCGCTGCCCCCCCCGCTACCCCCGGCGGCCTCGCGCAACAATCCGATATAGTTCATCCGGTCATAATGCCCGGGATTCAGCACCCGCCGCGCGCTCATCGTGCCGCGCAGCGCCTCCAGCGACGCCTGCCCGTGCTGTTGCATCCATTGTTCCATCTCCGCGCGGATCGCCGCGATCCGCTGGGGCCCGTGCCGGATCAGCACGCTGACCAGTTGCACCACGTCCGCCCCCGCCAGCACCGACTTGATTACATCCGCCCCCGTGTGTACCCCGCCCGTAAGCGCCAGGCTCGCCCGCAGCCTTCCGTACAAGGCCGCCGCCCACCGCAGGCGCAGCGGCAATTCCGCCGAATCCGACAGGTTGAGCGACGAACTGAGTTTCGCCTCGCCCCGAATGTCAAAGTCCGGCTGATAGAACCGGTTGAACAGCACGATGCCGTCGATCCCCAGGTTGTCGAACTGCCGCGCCAGATGCGCCACCGACGAATAATACGGCGACAGCTTCACCGCCAGCGGCACCTCCACCGCCCGCCGCACCAGCTTCACCACCTCCACCATCCGCTCCTCGATCTGCGCGCCGCTCACCTCGGTGTCCATCGCCGGATCGTACAAATTCAGCTCTATCGCATCCGCCCCCGCCCGGGCCATCTCCTGGGCGTACAGCACCCAGTTCCCCGGCGTCGTCCCGTTGATCGAACCCATCACCGGCATCGTCAGCGCCTGCTTCAGCAGCGCCACCCGGGCATAATATTCCTCCGGACCCAGCCCAAACGCCGCCTCCTCCGCCGGGTCGATCTCCAGCGCTTCGTACACGTCCGGCCCCGTCCCGTGTTCCATCGACCAGTATTGGGCCGCCCGTTCGGCCGCGAATTGCTCCTCAAACAGCGAATGCATCACCAGCATCCCCGCCCCCGCCTCCTGGCACTCCTGGGCCCGCTCCGGCGTGTCAAACGGCCCCGATCCCACCACCAGCGGGCTGTTGAGCTTCAGGCCAAGATAGAGAGTTTCCATGGGGAACCGCTCCGGGATTATCCAGTGGCTGCGGGAAGTGAATAACCCGCTGGCGGGCTGAATACTAACACGATCCCCGGAACAATTGCAACAAAGGGGATAATTTTATCCAAATAAAGATATTGTTCTCATACCTAAGAAAAATTATGCAACTCTTTACGAGATAAGCACTTGGAACGCATCGCCCATGTCGTAAAAAAACACCCCGACCGGCGTACCGCGCCGGGGAACCTAGCTCAACCTCCCGCAGGCCGCGTCGCCGCAGGCATCCTGGGCATCGTCGCCGCCGGTGTACCCCCTGTTACCGGCGCCATCCCCGTCGGCCGCACAAACTCCGGCTTCAAAAACACATAGTACATCCGCCCCTGGGCGAATTCCGCCCCCGCCCGCATCTCGGCATCCGCATCCTTCCCCATGTATATGTCCGCCCGCCCCGCCGCCCGTATCCCGCCCCCCGTGTCCTGATCCAGCACAAATCCCTGGTACGGCAACAACACCCCGGTCAGCGCCGCCTTGGGCACATCAATAAACGCCAAACTCGCCCGCGGGAAAATATCCTTGTCCGTCGCAATCGATCGGTCCGCCGTCACCTGCACGTTCAGCGACCCCGTCGGCCATTCCGCAATCTCCGCCGGCGTGGTGTAAATCTTCTGGAACGTAAACCGGTCGTCATTCATCACATACTGTTCCAGCTCCCCAGGATGGGCGTCAAAATACGCCATCACCGTCGGCAGCGACAGTTTTTTGGCTTCAATCTTCCCCTCATCCCGCAACTGCGACCCCAGCCCCTTGTGCTTCTGCCCGTTCGAGCCGGCATAGCCCACATACACGATTGTCCCATCCGGCAGCTTCACCTGTGCCGACCCCTGCACCTGGATCATGAACGGCTCCAGCGGCTTCCTGAACCACAGCAGCTCCAGACCCTGCAACTTTTTCGTCGCCATCAGGTCTTTCCGCGTCGGGTACGGCGCCAACGGTTCTCCGGTCCTGGGATCGCTCTGCAAATCCGTGGGCCGCGAATAAATCGGATATTTATACACATCTGTTCGTGTGTACGATCCTTCATACTTGGGCGTGTAATACCCCGTGAACCACACATCCCCCTGGTTGTCATAGCCCACCGATGTGTACACGTCATACCGTGCCATGATCTCTTGCTGAAACTTCTCCGGCGAAATCCCGCGCCCGATCATCCCCTTGATCTCCTCCAGCGTCTGCTGCACCTGGTCATGCGTGATCGAATCGCCGGGATTCTTCGACGGATACCAGTTCTTCGACGAGGGCGTCTGCAAAAACTTCAGCGACTTGTCGATCGCCTGCTCCAGCCCCAACCGGGCGATCCACGCCAGTTTCATGTCCGGATATTCGCTGGGCTGCAGCTTCCGCAGCCCCCAGCCCTCAATCCGCGCATCCACGGGCGGCTCGACCACCGGCACCGGTTTGGGACAACCCGCCGACACCAGCACCGTCGCCAGCCCTACCAAAACCAAACCCAATTTGCGCGGAGAAAAAACCATGATCACCATCCTTGGCGAAAAAACCGCTCTACATGCCAGAACCACCAACTATTATCGGCTCCAAACCACCATTATCCCCATTATTCCCCGCCCAGCAAGCCCCGGGATTGCAATCCCTGGGCCGGGGTGCATGACATTCTGGGCGGCGGCAAAACAGAACCCGTAGCGTAAGCGAGGTGGAAAGATTGTTCCCAATAACCCCGCGGTCCGCGCGCCGGCGATGAGGTGACTCCCGCAGGCGAAGGATTAACCCGCGCCTGCGCGAAGAACACGCCCGCCTGAAGGCACGCAACTCCCCCGCGCTTACGCTACGGGTTCCGTTTTGCCCGTTGATCCAGGGCGGGAAAATCCGGAGATAAACGATTGACATTCACACGGCGGCATTTATGATTCTGTCCATGCGAATCGGGAAATATTATGCATATGCATAAGTGACTGCGCCACCGCACTCCCCGATTCGCGAGGAATGCGCCGGCGCGGCGGGATTTCCCCGCCACCGGACCCTTGGAGAAATCAATGCCAGCCAAATCATCCACGACCGACCAATCCCTGTTGAACCTGTGCCAGTTGTTTCACCTGCTGTCGGACAAGAACCGGCTGCGGATGGTGCTGCTGCTGGCCGAGGGCGAGCGCGACGTGACGAGCCTGTGCAAGGAACTGCACCTGGCGCAGCCGACGGTGAGCCACCATTTGGGGCTGCTGCGGATGAACCGGGTGATCCTGAACAAGCGCCAGGGGAAGCGCGTGATCTACACGCTGGATCCGGCGGCCGGGAAGGTTGCCGGGGGCAAGCTGAAGTTCGCGGCCGCGCCGTACAGCGTGGTGGTCGAAGGCTTCTAAAGCAGAGCACGGGGTGCCGGCGCGCGGGGCTTGTGCGGGGAGGGTGCGCGCGGGGGATTTCAGATTTCAGATTTGAGATTTGAGATTTGAGATTTGAGATTTGAGATTTCAGATATTTGAGATTTGAGATTTGAGAAATCTGGCCAACCTGATGGTGCGGCGGTGTGATGGTCTGTCGCGGCAGACGACCGCCTAAAGGCGGTACTACAAACGAGGTACTACAAACGGGGTACTACAAACGGGCGGGCGGGGCGGGGGGGTGGGGGGCGAGGCGGCCGATGAGGCCGAGTTGGCGGACCAGGTCGGCGGTGTTGGCGGATTCCATCTTGTGGAGGAGATGGGCGCGGTGATTGGCGACGGTGCGCTCGGAAAGGAACAATTTACGGGCGATTTCCTTGTTGGCCTGCCCCAGGGCCACGTGGTCCATGACCTCGAGTTCGCGCGGGGAGAGGGTGGCGAGCTTGTGGCGGATGTCGGAGGCTTCCCCATCCTGGGAGCGGTGGGCCAGGTCGGCGTCCAGGGCCTCGCGGACGCGCCGCAGCAGCACCTCGCGATGGACGGGCTTGGTGAGGAAGTCGAAGGCGCCGAGTTTCATCTCATCGACGGCGGAGGGCACGTCGCCATGGCCGGTGAGCATGATGACCGGGAGCTGGGAACCGCGGGCCTTGAGGCGGCGGTGGAGCTCATAGCCGTTCATGCCGGGCATGCGGAGGTCGAGGATCATGCAGCCGGGGGAGTCGGGGGGGCGGGCGGCGAGAAAATCCTCGGCGGAGGCGAAGGTGAGGACCGGCAGGCCGGTGCCGGTGAACATGAAGGCGAGGGAATCGCGCATCGCGGGGTCGTCATCGACGACAAAGACGGTGGGGGGAGGGGGCGGGGGGGGCGGCGGGGTCGGAATGCTGGTCATGGCGAGACTCCCATATTTCCGGATGAAGCGGGCAGCATGAACTTGAACCAGGCGCCGCCGGCGGGGGCGGGTTCATGCCAGATGCGGCCTTGATGCTGTTCGATGATGGACCGACTGATGGCGAGCCCCAAGCCCAGGCCCTGGGGTTTGCCGGAGACGAAGGAGTCGAAGAGGCGGTGGGCCAAGGCGGGCGGGACGCCCGGGCCGGTATCGCCGATGGAGACGGTGCAGGTGCCATCGGCGGCGGCGGTGAGGGTTTTGAGGGTCAAGTGGCGCGGGCGGTCGCCGGGTGCGGCCATGGCTTCCAGGGCGTTCATGACGAGGTTGATGACGACCTGCTGGATGAGGACGGGGTCGGCGTTGACCAGGGGCGGCCGGGGCGCAAGCTCCCACACCAGGTGGACGCCGGCCTGGTGGAGGGTGTGGGCGAGCAATGCGGCGGAGTCCTTGAGCGCCTGGTTGAGATCGAGGGTCGAGCAGGCCAGGGGCTGTTTGCGCATGAACATGCGCAAATGCACGACCGTGGCCCGCACCCGCTCCAACTGTTCAATGAGGTGGCGCAGGGCGGCGGCCATTTCCGCGGGTTCCATGACGCCGGTTTTCAGGAGATCGCGGCAGGTCTCGGCGTAGAGCAGGCTGGCCGCCAGGGGCTGGTTGATCTCATGGGCGAGGCCGGCGGTGAGTTCGCCCAGAGTAACGACACGGGAGAGATGGGCGAGGGCGGCCTGCTGGGTGGCCAGCTTGGCCTCGGCGTGCCTGCGCTCGGTGAGGTCGCGCACGATGGCCCACATGGCCACGGACCGGCCGGAATCATCGCAGAGGAGAGAGGTGCGCAATTCCACGGGAACAATCGTGCCATCTTTCCTGCGGTATTCCTTTTCGTACACGTCGGTGAACCCCTGCGGCAGAAGCTGATCGCGCACCAGGTTCGTTTCGACTTCATGCCAGCGCTCGGGCGTGATATCCTTGTAACTCAGCGTGTGCAGTTCCGCTGCCGAATACCCCAACATCCGCTGAAACGCGGGGTTGAATTCCTGAATCATCCCGGCCATATCCGTGACGACGAAGGCGTCGCGCATGGTTTCGTAGAGCCGGCGGAATTTTTGTTCGGAATGCCGCAAGACGTCCTGGGCCTCCCGGCGTTCGGTGATATCCTGGTTGGTGCCGGTGGCTTCGAGGGGCCGGCCCTGGTCGTCGTGGCGGACGCGGAGGCGCAAATGGATCCATTTCACCTGGCCATCGACGAGGATGCGATGATCCCATTCGAGCGAACCGCCGGCGGTAAATGCCGCGGACCAGGCTGCGGCGGTGGCGGGGCGGTCGTCGGGATGAAGGCGCCCCATGATGTCCGTGGTGGCGACGGCAGACCCCAAGGGGAAACCCCATATGCGGAGGAATTCATCCGAACAGATCCAGCTTTCGGCGCCGTCGTGGAACACGATGCGCCAACTGCCGACTTGGGAGAGGGTCTGGGCCTCGGCGAGGCTGGCGGCGGTGCGGCGCAGGGCGTCGACCAAATGCTTGCGTCGGGTGATGTCCTGGACGGTGCCGCGGAAGGTGACGGGGGTGCCGTCGTCACGGCGCAAGACCTCGCCCTGGGCATGAATGATGCGTTCGCGGCCATCGGGGTGGCGGATGCGGTATTCGAGGTCGTAGGGGGTGTTTTTGGCGATGGCATCGGCGAGGGCCTGGCCGACGCGGGCTTGGTCGTCGGTGTGGATGAGGGAGACGAAATGGATGCCATGACGGGCCAGGGGCACGAAGGGCAGGCCGAAGATGCGATAGGTCTCCTCGGACCAGAGGGCGGTGTCGTCGAGGAGGTTCCACTGCCAGGAGCCGAGATGGGCGAGGCGCTGGGCGGCGTTGAGATCGGCGGCGATCTTGTCGCGGGCCTCCTTGGCCCATTCGCGCTGGGTGACATCCTGGAGACACAGGAGCAGCGCGGGCTGGGCGGGGGTGGGGATGAGGGCGGTGGCGCCGAGCATCACCACGTACTGGCGGATGCCCTGGCGTTCCAAGGTGGCGCGATACTCGATGTTCTGATGCCCGCGCCCGGTCTGGAGCGTGTCCTCAATGGCCAGGCGCAACGGGCAATCCGCGCATTGGGGACCGAACCCGCACCCTTGGGGGTCGTCCAGGGCGTTGATGCAACCAAAGATGCCGCAGGCGCAGCCACCGACCGCCGACACCCCGGTGAAATCGGTGAAGGCGCGGTTGGCATACAACACGTGACGCCGGGGGTCCAGGACGCACAAGAGGACGGGGGCATGGTCATAGATGGCGCGGAGCTCGGCCTGGCTGCGTTCGAGGGCCAGCTCGGCCTGCTTGCGCGCGGTGATGTCCTGGTGGGAAACGATGGCGTGCAGGGGGCCGTGGGTGGGCAAGGGGCGGATGCGGCCGATGAACCACCGCGGTTGGCCGGGGGCGGGGCAGGGATAATCCAGTTCGAAGTAGTCGCGGCGGCCCGCCAGCACGTCGCGGAGGGCCGAGGCGAAGGCGAGGGCGGCGGGACGGTCGTCGCCCTGGGCGGCGGCCAGGACTTCCAGGTAGTTGGCCCGCTCGCAGATGGACCCGGGGAGGGGCCCGTTGGCGGCGGCGAAATCGCGCCAGGGCTGGTTGACGCTGACGATAACGCCATCCTGGTTGACGACGGCGATGTGGGCCGACAGTTGATCGAGGGTGGCGCGGGCAAAGCGATCGGCGTCGGGGGGCGGGGGCGGCCGGGGGGTGGGCGCGAGCGGCCGGGGGTGCGCCCGGCGCGGGGGATTCTTCCCGGGTTGTTCGGATTCCGCGAGCATAGTCTGCCGCCAGGGGCAAGGAAGCGCGGGGCATGGGGCGGGCGCTTCAGGGACTGGGCTGTACACAGAAATGCCATGGTGCGCGGGGCATCATACTCGTGGGGGCGGTGATTGGTAAACCATTTTTGGGGGGGCGGCGGGGCTTAAAAATATTCGATGATGTCGTCCGGGGCACCCCGGGTGGAGGTATATTGTCCATTCTGATTCATGCTCTTGAAGGTGCGGAATTGGACGTCCCCTCCGAGAAACAAAATGTTAGAGCCGTCGGGCACGGCGCCTTTCAGATGGCTGGTGCTGAAATTGGTGCCGAGTTGGGCGCTGCCACCCAAGGGGAAATTGGTATAGGAGTTCGCCGAGCGGGATTTCATGACGCAATCCGTGACCAGCTCCATATCGTCCATCGACCCGCGGGCATTGATGGTGGATTTGGCGAATTTGGGCAATACCAGGGCGTCAATGCTGTCATTGGTGCGTTTATTCAAGAAGAAATAGCCCACAATGCGCGACTGCGCACCGAACGACCAGGGGTCGCTGGCGCCGGCCGTGTACTGAATGGGATTGACCGGACAGTAGTACACCTTGCGGACAGCGCTGGGGTTATCCGCATTGACGCCGGCGACCTTGAGCTGCTCGTCGGTCATTTTTTTGCCGACATCCCAGAAACACAATCCGCTGCCGGTGGTTTCATTGGGCAACTGTCCGGAAAACTCCGCGGCATAAATGGCGAAGGCGTTGGAGAAGCCATGGAGGTTGGCCTTGCACTGGACATCCTTGGCCCGTTGCCGGGCCTTGCCCAGGCTGGGGAGCAAGATGGCGATGAGCAGGGCGATGATCGCCACCACGACCAGCAGTTCGATGAGCGTGAACGCACGACGCGCGGAAAAGTGAAACATGGCCAGCTCCAACGCTTGAGATGTCTGTGATGGCGCCAAGATGAAATGCGGCGAGCGCCACCGCCCTAACCATACCACTCGGGCATTTCCCTTACAACGGGATATTCTTAAAAAAGTTAAAATAGCCCCTGTTCCAATGATCCAATTTGCCCATGTTTCCATTGGGGAACGTCACAACCACCAGCGCGCCATCCAGGCCAGGCGGTTCAGGAGGCGGTCCCACCAGCCGATCCGCCGACAGGCGGCCAGGGTGATGCGGTCCGACTCGGAGCGCTCGAAGGCGCAGATATCACCCATGACACGGGCGAGGGCCGGCGAGCGGATGACGGCGACGAACTCGAGGTTGGTGTAGAGGGAGCGGGGGTCCAGGTTGGCGGAACCGACGACGGTGTAGAGATCATCGACGAGCATGATCTTGGAATGGAGCATGCGCTGGCGGCGTTCATAGATGCGCAGGCCGCGGCGGATGAGGCGGTCGTACAGGTGGGTGGTGGCGCGTTTGACGACGGGGACGTCGGACTTGCCGGGGACGATGACCAGGACGCGCGTCCGCCGCTTGCGCGCCGCATAGAGCGCCCCGAGCACCGCGCCGACGGGGATGAAATAGGCCATGGCGAGGGTGACGTGGCGTTGAGCGCGGCGGAGCATGCCGGCGTAGACGCGGGCGGCGCGGGAGAGGCGGCCCCAGGGTCCGGAGTCGAAGAAGTGGATGGATTCGCCGGGGCCTTCCTCGACCTGCTGGAGCTGGGCCTTGAGCCATTGGCGGGTGGGGCGGGGGTGGAGGCGGCGGGCCTTTCGCCGCCCGTGCGCCCGGCACCAGGAGCGGTCGAGGGATTCAGCCAAGGCGGCCTGCTTGGGGCCGGCGAGGCGCAGGTGGACGTCGCGCCAGCCGGAGCCGGAATAAAAAAGCATCCGTTTGGTCGCCCGCGGGGCTTCGACGTTGTCGATGATGTTCATGCCGCCGAAATAGCCGGCGGTGTCGTCGATGATGAGGAGCTTGCGGTGATTGCGGCGGTTGAGGATGGTGAGGGGCTTGAAGCGCCGGAGTCCCTCGAGCATGGTGTGAAAGGCGTGGAGCTTGACGCCGGCGAGGGCCAGGGCGGTGAAGAAGGCGGCGGGGGTGTAGGCCGAGCCGACGGCGTCGTAGAGGACGCGGACATCGACGCCGGCGCGGGCGCGTTCCTTGAGGGCTTCGGCGATGCGGGTGCCGCCGGCGTCGTTGGCGAAGATATAAGTTTCGAGCCAGACGCGGTGTTGGGCGGCGGTGATGTCCTTGAGCATGGCCTCGAGGAGGGGGGGCCATTCGACGAAGACGCGGAGCTCGTGGCCGGCGACGAGGAGGTGTTGCGTCGGGGCCGGGGGGAGGGCGGGGAGACCTTCGGCGGGAGGCGACAGGGGTGAAGATGGACTGGAAGCGAGGGGCATATAGGTTCCAGCACGGGGCCGAGTTATGGTTCGAGTTTCGTCAGCGGGATCAACTGGACGGGGCCGAGGAGGCCGGAATCGCGGAGGGGCCAGTTGGAGGCGTCGAACTTGGTGTAGGCGGTGGAGAGGATGTTGGCGTCGCGGAAGATTTTCCATTGGACGCCGCGGCGGTCCATGTCGGCGATGCGGTTGGCGGCGACGTTGGTGACTTCGATTTCGAGTTTGTTGGAGCCGCCCTTGAGGGCGTCACCGAGGTCGAGGGTAAAGGGTGCGGCCCATAGCGTGCCGAGGGATTTACCGTTGAGGGTGACGCGGGCGGAGTCGCCGATTTTGCCCAGGTCGAGGCGATAGCCGCCGGAGGGTGATCCGCGGGTGGGGGGCGGGGAGGAAAATTCGAGGGTGTATTTGGCGGTGCCGGCGAAGCGTTGGGCTTCGGGATCGGGCTGGAGGGTCCAGGAGGCGAGTTTGTCGGTGGTGAAGGGTTTGGGGAGGACGGGGCCGCCGTCGATGAAGGTGACGGACCAGGTGCCGGCGAGGGGGAAGGGGTTGCCGACGGGTTTGGTGTAGGTCCAGGCGGGGCCTTGGGTGACGCGGTCGGTGAAAGTGCGGAGGATTGTGGATTCGCCTGGGGCAAGTTGGATATAGATGGAGCAAACCTTTACATTGTTGGGGTTGGGCATCAGTTGCTGAATTTTGGCGATGCCGCAGCGGCTATCGGAGCGCGGGTCCATAAGAATCGCGGATTGCGCGGCGGAAGAAACAGGAACCCATTGATCGATGGCGGCAGGAGAAGAGTTGACTATAAAGTAGTCGAATCCGTCGGGCCGTTCACGGCGGATGAAGCGCAGGCCGCTGGCGACCATTTGTTCGCGCCGGTCAACAGTGGGAAAACGCATTATTTCGCTGTTCTTGACGAAGATTCTGCCTTTGCCAACATCAGCAACGGAGTATTCAAAATCGCTGCCCAACAACTTGAGGGAGGAGGTCAATTTTTTCAGTTCCGCGCGGCGGTTTTCCAAATCGCCGAATCCCGGGACGTCAGATGGGAGATCCCCGAGGAAGTGGACGACGGCGCCGTCGCGGGCGAGAGCGAAAAGCCTCTGCATTGTGGTGAGGGGGATTACGGTTGTGTCGGGGATAAGGACGGTATGGTAAAGGATGCCGCCGATCTTGACGGAACCGTTTTCCACGGTGGCCTTCTCAAGCAGACGATCGGAAATTTCGTCATAGGATATTCCGGACTTGTACAGGTCGGTGGCGGCAGCGTAGCAGGCGTAGGGTTTCATCCACGTACCGGGGGTGGTGAACTGCAGCATCATTTTGTCGTTGTTGGCGGGGTCGGACCAGAACTGGTGCCAGGGCATGTAGAGGAGGACGTCGCTGGAGGGTTTGTTGGCCTGCAAGATGGACTGGCAGCGGGCGACGTAGGCCGTGAAGGCCGGGAAATCATGCCAGAGGCCGCCGCTGGGGCCGAAGTTGACGGAGGCATAGAAGTTCCAACCGGGCCAGGCGGCGTCTTCCGGGGAATAGGGGATGCCGTGGAGGAACATGTGGTTGACGCCCAGCAGCATTAAAAAGTCCGCGGCGGGTTTGACCTGTGCCAGGGAGGAATTGAAATGCTCATCGAGCCAGGTGAAACTTTCCGACGACACCAGTTTTTTGCCCGTTACATGGGCGGCCGACGAGGCGAGCTTGAGCATCGGCAGGTGGCCCTCCTCGTAGACGTGGAAGATCTCGCACTCGGGGATGTCGGCATTGGCGTAGACGTCGAGGATATTGCCGGGGCCGCCGTGGGCCTGGTTGCGGCCAATGCCGCCGTGGGAATGGGACCAGGCGACCCAGCGGTTCATGTATTCGAGGTGGAGATCGGAGAGCGTTTCGCGGTAGTCGCACTTGACGCGGGAGACCACGTCGGCGGGGCCTGTGTTGGTGAGCGCCGGGAGCTGGGTGCGCAGGTCATAGCCGCGGCGTTTTTGGAATTCGTCGAAGAGGTTGGGCGTGAAGGTGGCGTCGTAGTATTCGAAGGAGTCGTGGAACTGGCTGCGGGGCATGTCTTTTTCCATGCCGGTGAAGGCTTTGTCGAAGACGCTGAGATACTTGTTGAGCGCGTCGACCGAGTAGGGGTCGAGGACGTTGCCCTCCGCGCCCGGGGCGGGGCGTTTGACCTTCTGCTGGGGGCCGGTCTGCACGCCGGCAACAAAACGCGTGCCCTCAGGGAACGGTTTGAAATCCGCGCCGGCGGTCAACGGCACGGTGATATCCGCAGGCGCCGCATTGGGCGGATAGGCCATCACACAGACCAGTTTGCCCGTCGGCAGAGCTTTCACATCAGGCAGACGATCAAACGTCTTGAACACAATTCCCTTGGAGGCCTCGGCATCGGCGACGATGCTGCCGCCGAAGGGCCAGCCCGTCCCGGTCGTCATATCCGTCACCATCCCCAGCCGCCGGGTTTCGCGGACGGTATGAGAAAGCATGCCCATCCACTTGGGGGAGAGGAAATCGAGGTAGCGGTTCTCGGCCCCGTATACGCCGTAGATCGGGCAAATCTCGACGCCGCCCAGGCCGGCCTCATGAAACTTCTCCAACTGCTTGGTGAGGTTCGCCTCATCGACGGCATTGCCCATCCACCACCAGCGTGTCCAGAGCCGGTTCTCGGCGGTGGGCACGGGCCACTGCAAGGGGGACATGCCGCCCGCCGCGGGCGCCGCGGGTGCCGCCTGTCCCCACGCGTGGGAAGTCCCGCTCGCCGCCACCACCGCCGCCAGAACCAATGCCGCGCGCATGAACATGGGCAAATCTCCTAAAGAATGAGTTTGCGGAGTATAAGGCAGAACCGCCGAAAGCCGTAGTGGCGGGCGGAACCCGGGCGTTGGGGCCATCAGCGCTGTGCCGCGGCCAAGCGCCGGCGGGCGATGCCGATGGCAGCATGGAGCTTGCGTTCCAGCCAGTCGCGCGGGGGAAGTTCGGTCATATACTGGGCCACGCGAATACCGGAATGTTCCAGGCGCAGCAGCGCGACGTGTTCGTCGCTCTTGCCGGCGCAGAGGATCAGGCCCACGGGCTCGTCCTCGCCGGCCTGCCGCTCATGGGCGTCGAGCCAGCGGAGGTAGAGTTCCATCTGGCCCTTGTCGGCGGCCTGGAACTTGCCGAGCTTGAGGTCGATGGCCACGAGGCGGCGGAGGCGGCGGTGATAGAACAGGAGGTCGAGATAGTAGTCTTCGTGATCGACGGAGATGCGTTTTTGGCGGGCGACGAAGGCGAAGTCGGTGCCCAGTTCGAGGATGAAGCGTTCCAGTTCGCGCAGGATGGCCGCTTCGACGTCTTTTTCGGCATACTCGCCGTGGAGGCCGAGGAAATCGAGGAAGTAGGGATCGCGGAAGACCAGGTCGGGCGTGAGCTTGTCGCCCTGCTGGAGGGCCTGGAGTTCCCGCATAATCAGCTTCTCGGGTTTTTTGCTGATGGCGGTACGCTCGAAGAGCATGGAAGAAATGCGCTCCTCCAAGGTGCGATAACTCCAGCGCTCCAGGCGCGCCATCTCGGCATAAAACTGACGCGCCAGAGGGTCTTCGACGTAGATGAGCAGCCGGATGTGCGTCCAGGACAATTGTGCACGCAGTGCGTGCACAATCTTCTCATCGGGGAAGGATTCGGCGAATCGAACCATATTGAAAAGGTTGGTACGGCTAAAGCCCGATCCATACTCACCAGTCAAATGCACGCTCAGCGTCTCCACAATCTGTCGGCCGTATTCTGCCCGATCCCCTCGCAGGATATCCTCTTGAATGCGCCTACCGACCTGCCAATAAACCCGGACCAACTCGCCGTTCACCATGCTGGCCAAGCGCTGACGGGCCGATTCGATCAACTGCCGCACGTCCGCCAGCAGAGTGGGGGAAACCTCCGGTGCGCGGCGCGCCAGCGCGGTGACGGAGGGAGTCTTTTTCGTTCGATGGCGTTTCATCGTCAACAGTTTCACCGGATATGCCTGAAAAATCAAAACCTACTCGCCGCTTTCCGCTTTCGTTGTAAACTCATACGCCAAGATGCCACGAATGCAATTGTCCACGCGTGCGTGGACAATCTTCTCCTCGGCCAAGGTAATGCGAGTGCGACCACGAGCATTGTACGCACGGTGTGTGCATAATCTCGTTTTCGAAATAACTTCAGCAAATTCAGCAAAACGGGACACTGGGAAGAATTCGAGGTTTGTGGCAGGCTCCAAATTCCACCATCAATTTGTTCCTGACACCATAGGCCCAATTGTCCACGCATGCGTGGACAATTAGCCCTCGCCAACCAACTCTACCGGCAGACCCGCCCCAATTTTCTACGCAATGCGTAGAAAATCTACTCCGCGGCAAAGGACTGGTGTCGCCACGACAATAATGCACACACAGTGTGCGGTCTCCGGTCGCTTCTACCTACATACTACATCTCGGCATCTGAACACCCCCTCACCGCCCCTTCTCCCGCGCCACCTCCCGGTACAGCCCCTCGAGCCGGTCCGCGAACGCCTCTGCCGACAGGCTTGCCGCGGCGGCCCGCGCCCGGTGGGCCAGGGCGTGGCGGTCGGTGGAACCGGCCGCCGGCAAAGCTTCGAGGCCCGCCGCCAGGGCGTCAATGTCGCGGGGATGCTCCACGATGATGCCCGCATGATGGGCCTGGACCAAATCCGCCAGGCCCAGAAAACCCGTACCCACCACCGGCAGGCCGTGGGCCAGCGCCTCGAGCACCACCACTCCCGAGGGTTCATAAAACGCGGGCAGGAGGAGCGCATCGGCGGCGGCATACAGGGCCGCGACTTCCCGCGTGGGGCCCACGAACAGCACGCGCGCCGGGGGCGCCTCCACCCCACCCTGAACCGCCCCATCCGTCGCCGGCAGCAAGCCCAAACTCCCCGCCAGTTCGACATACTCGCGCACCTTGCCCAGCCCCGCCACGATCAGTTTCCAATCCCGGGTCCGGGCGATGGCCTCGATGGCGTAGCGCAGGCCCTTGCGCCGGAAATCATGGCCCACGAACAGCGCCACGTGATCGGTCGCCGCCAGTTTGTAATGGCCCCGAAACCAGGCGCGATCTTCCGCCTCCCGATCCGCCTCCCCGCGACCACGGGTCTGCGTGTCTCCTGGCCCCCCCCTTTCCGCGTCCGTCTCGAGCCGCGGCGTCGCCAGCGTCACCACCCGGCCCGTGCCGGTGTAATATGCCGCCAACTGTTCGGTCATCATCCGGCACAAACTGATCGTCCGGCCCGCGCGCCGCAAGGCCCGGCGTTCGAGCGCCAGGAGCGTCCGCTGCTTACCCGGGAGCCGCTGGACCAGCCGTTTCCACGCCGACCCCGCGGTGCCGCGCATGGCCGCGGCCTGGGCCTGCTGGGCGGCAAACACGCCGGCCTCCGCATGATAAATGTCGCCCGGACAGGCCACGGTAAACGAATGCACTACCTCAATGCCGCCGCTCGCTTTCCGGCACCGGCACCAGGCCCGGGCGCGGCGGCCGAAGAGCCGAAAGCCCAGCGCCGAATGCAGCCGCATGCCCCCCAGTCGATGCACGTGAATCATCTCCGCCCCCGCCGGAGCCGGTGCCGCCGGCAGATGCGCCCGGCGCGAGCGGTGGGCGTCAAAACTCGCCCGCTGCATGGCCTGCCGGTAACGGCTGACGCGGGCCGCGACATCATGGCAGACCACATGGACCTCATGCCCCCGCCGGACCATCTCCCGGGCCACCCAGCCGGCCAGATGCTCCCCGCCGCTGCCGCCGTTGGCGGGATCATAGTGTTCAACGACCAATGCCAGCTTCATGCCGTTCATCACTCATTTCTGATCACAAGTGCATTGTTCACGCGGTCGTAGTGGTAGGCCGCACACCTACACACGGAAATCCACGCTCCCTGACGGTCGCGTCTCCGATTACCACTGACAGCTCACACATCCGTTTTCCGCCGGCTGTAATATTTCCCCTTGCGGGCGTCATCCGCCTTGATGGCCGCGATTTCCGCGGCCAGCGCGGCATCGAGGTCGGCGGGCGCCGGGGGTGGAGGCGGTGGCGGCGCCGCCAGGGCGTCTTTCCGCCGCTTGATTTTTGCGTCATGGGCGGCTTTGCGCTCTTTGGCCGAACGCCGTTCTTCCCGGCCCGCCGCCTGATGCACGGGCTCGATCAACGTCCGCCGCAGCTTTTCCTCCTTCTTCCGTTTTTTCTTGATGGGTGAAACCTTATCGCCCTGGGCGTTGATATAAGGCTTCTCGGCTTTTTGTGCGGCCAGCCGGGCGGCGCCCCGCTGGGAGAGACCGGGGGGCCGGGCCGGGTGCTTCCGGGCCGGCGCGGGGGCTGCTTCCGGCGCATCATCCGGCACCGGCTCTAGCGCATCTTCCGCGCCATCCACCGGCTCCCAGGCCTCCTCGTCGGCCGCGCCCTCGACCACAGTGAACATCTCCTGGTCGCTGCGGGTTTTGGCCTCCACCACGGGCGGCACGTAGGGACGCTCGGTGACAATAGGCAGCGCTTCGGGCGCATTTTTCACCTGCTGCCACAGGGCCTCCAGCAGGGGCCTCAGCCCGCTGCCGGCCACAGCGGAGATCGCAAAAATCTGCTTACCCGGGAGCGCCTGGCGAAAATCCGCCAGCGCCTCGCCGGCGCCGGTCAGGTCCATCTTGTTGGCGGCCAGAATTTCATGCTTGGCGGCCAGCTTGGGGGAATAGGCCTGGAGTTCGGCGCGAATCTGCCGGTAGGACTCGATGGGCGAGGAACCATCCAGCGGCATCACATCCACAATATGCACTAGCACGCGTGTGCGTTCGATATGCCGGAGGAAATCCTGGCCCAGGCCCGCGCCCGTGCTGGCCCCTTCGATCAGGCCGGGAATGTCGGCGATCACGAGCCGGCGCTCGGAGTCGAGTTCGGCGATGCCCAACTGGGGCACCAGCGTGGTGAAGGGATAATCGGCGATCTTGGGCCGGGCATGACTGATGCGCGAGAGCAGCGTGGACTTGCCGGCATTGGGCAGGCCCACCACGCCCACATCGGCGATGAGGCGCAACTCCAGATGCAGCCCGCGGACCTGGCCCTTCTGGCCCGGCTCGGCGAAATCCGGCGCCTGGCGCACGGAGTTCATGAACTGCACGTTGCCCTTGCCCCCATGCCCGCCCTTGGCCACGCGCACCTGCTGGCCGGGGGTTTTGAGGTCGGCGATCAACAGGCCGGAGGTGCGGTCATACACCAGGGTGCCCGGCGGCACATGAATGATGAGGTCGGTGCCGTCGCGGCCCGCCTTTTTTTTCCCCATGCCGTTGTCGCCCATGCTGGCGCGCCAATGGTGCCGGCCCATCATATCCAGCAGGGTATCGACGCCCGGGGTGGCCTGGAGGTAGACCGAGCCGCCGTCGCCGCCGTCGCCGCCGTCGGGGCCGCCCTGCGGGATGTATTTTTCCTTGCGAAATGACACGCATCCGCGCCCGCCATCCCCGGCGAGCACTTCGATATCGGCCTGATCTACAAACATGAAGACTCCTGACACCCGCCGGGCCGCCACGCGGGCATCGGGCCCGCCGGCGGCACGTCCGCGGCGCAAGGCCACATACTACCAGAAATCGACGCCCACATTCAGCGGCGGGGCGTGCGGGACTTGCCGGGGATGCGCCGGGCGGTTTTCGCGGGCTTCAGAAAGGCGAGGTTCTTCTCGATCAGCGCGCGGCGCTGGCGGACGCAGGCCGAGGAAGTCAGCGGGTCTTCCGGTGTGTTCTGGCAGTAGTCGATCATGCGGTCAAGCGTGGTGGCGGCGACGTGCAGGCGCGTGTCGGAGGAGGCGTAATAGATGTACAGGTCGCCGTTGGGGCGGGCGATGGCGCCGTTGCAGAAGATGACGTTGGAGACGTCGCCGACGCGCTCCTCGCCCTGGGGCGCGATGAGGTAGCCGCCGGGGCGGTGGATGACTTGGGCGGGGTCGTGCAAGTCGCAGAGGAAGGCGTAGACGACGTAGCGGAGGCCGGCGGCAGTGTTGCGCACGCCGTGGGCGATGTGGAGCCAGCCGGCCCGGGTCTTGATGGGCACCGCGCCGTCGCCGTTCTTGGACTCCTTGATCGTGTGATACACCTTGGGCTCGATGACGGTTTCCTCGTCGATGCGGGCGTTTTCCATGGAGTCGGCAAGGGCGAAGCCGATGCCCCCGCCGGTGCCGGCCTCGATGAAGGAATCCTGGGGGCGGGTGTAGAGGGCGTATCGGCCGCGGATGAATTCGGGGTGGAGAACGACGTTGCGCTGCTGGGGGGAGCGGGATATGAGGTCCGGCAGGCGTTCCCAGTTGATAAGGTCGCGCGTGCGGGCGATGCCGCAGGCGGCGATGGCCGCGGAGGTATCGCCGGGTGGGGCGGCGGGGTCTGGGCGTTCGGCACAGAACAGGCCGTAGATGGTGCCGTCCTCATGGGCGGTCAGGCGCATGTCGTAGACGTTGGTGGTGGGGTCGCCGACCTCGTTGAGGAGGATGGGGCGGGTTTGGAATTCGAAGCCCTCGGTGGGGGAGTTGGAGGAGGCGAGGGCGAAGAAGGATTTGCGGTCCCAACCCTCGGTGCGGACGACCAGGTGGTATTGGTCGTTGAAGAAGATGGCCCCGGCATTGAAGGCGGCGTTGATGCCCAGGCGTTCGAGGAAGAAGGGGTTGGTTTTGGGGTTGAGGTCGTAGCGCCAGCAGAGGGGGACGTGGTCGGCGGTGATGACGGGGTGCCGGTAGCGCTCATAGATGCCGTTCTGTTGGGTGACGGGGAGGGGGTGGTTTTTGCGGGCGAGGAGTTTTTGGTGGGCGGCGGTTTTGGCGGCGAGGGTGCGCTGGAAGTTGAATGTATTCCGGGCGGGCATGACGGGGACTCCGATGAGGTTCGCGATATCGAAGCGAAATCGTCGCATGGAAGGCCATATTTGTCGATCATGCAAACATGGAAAGGGCAAGATGAGGCGTGAAGGTGGAGGTGCTATAATGCGGCTGCCTCAAAGGAGTTGTGCATGAAGCTGACTTTAACGCCGGGCGTGAAAAAATGCATCGATGAACGTGTGAAGTCGGGTCGGTACGCATCGGCGGAGGATGTGGTGTCGGCGGCCATAATGACGCTGGACCAGCAGGAGCGTGTGGGGGACTTTGCTCCCGGAGAACTCGACCGTTTGCTTGAGGAAGGCGAGCGGAGCATCGCCGAGCATGGGACGCTGGATGGAGCAGAAGCCTTGCAGAAGCGCAAAGCGCGGCGGCATGCACGATGAAGTATCGCATTTCGTGGCGGGCGGATAAGGATGTCGAGCAAATTTGCGCTTACATCGCCCAGGATAACCTGAGTGCCGCCGACCGGCTGGATGAGAAAATACACGCGACGCTTGAAACGCTGGCGCAATTTCCCCGCATGGGGCATTTGCGTGCGGATGTGCGCGATGCGCGATTTCGGTTCTGGTCGGTGGGGAATTACGTGATTTGTTACCGCATCGAACGGGAAACGCTCGTCGTGGTGCGCGTCGTGCATGGCGCCCGCGATTTCCGCAAGTTGTTCAAATAAGCTCCGGCTCTCCCCACCGAAATATGGTCATCATGCGGTCGGATACATTCGACACACGCCCCTTCCTGCCGTAGAACACCCGGCATCACCGATGCCCCGAGGTTCCCCATGCCCGTCCCCATCCTCGCCCTCCTCACGCCTCCGCCCATGCTGGCCGTCTTTGGCCCCCTGGATTGGTCCATCGTCGCGGCCTACTTCGTGCTGGTGATCGTCGTCGGCTGGGCCGTCGCGCGCCAGGGCGGCGGGGAGCAGGAATTCTTCCTCGGCGGCCGCTCCATGCCCACGTGGGCGCTGGCGATTTCGCTGGTGGCCACCATGCTCTCCTCGGCCACCTTTGTCGGCGTCCCCGATGCGGCCTTCGGCGGCGACCTGTCCTACCTCATCCTCAACATCGGCGGCATCATGGCCGTCTTCATCGTCGCCATCCTCTTCATCCCGCGCCTCTATCGCGCCGGCACGGTGACGATCTACGGCTTCCTGGCCCAGCGCTTCGGCGAATCCGCGCGGATGGCGGTGTCGTGCGCGTTTATCTTCGGGCGCATGCTCTCCTCGGGCGCGCGGCTCTTCCTGGCCTCCATTCCCCTGTGCCTGCTGATGTTCGGACCGGGCGCCCCGGAACCCTGGAAGATGATCCTGGCCATCAGCCTCATCGGCGTCGTCGGCACCATCTATGCCACCATCGGCGGCGTGCGGGCCGTCGTCTGGGTCGATACGATCCAGTTCGCCATCGTCATGGGCACGGCGCTGCTGACCATCGGCATTCTGCTGAATCGGATACCGCTCTCCCTGCCGCAGATTGTCGATGTGCTGGGCCACTCCGCCACCCCGGCGGGAAACTCCAAGCTGCAAGTCGTCGATACCGCGCTGAACTTCAGCAAGCCGTACACGCTCTGGGCGGCCATTTTCGCCGCCGTATTCCTCAACACCGCCGCCTACGGCGTGGACCACGACCTGGCGCAGCGCTTCCTGATCTCCAAATCCGCCTTGCGCGGCGGGCTCTCCGTCATCGCCTCGCAGTTCATCGGCATGGTTGTGGTCTCCCTGTTTTTGTTCATCGGCCTGCTGCTGTACATCTTCTATCAACGTCCGGACATCATGCCTGCCGCACACGTCATGCCCG